>JAZSBY010000001.1:0-14713 GCA_045602655.1 Candidatus Fimenecus sp.
TTTATTGATTTTGTTCTTTCAGGCGAGGGTGAAAAAAGCTTTCCGATTTTTATTGATACATATATTAATAATAGTGATTTTAATAAGGTCAGCGGACTTTCTTTCAGAAATAATGAAAATATAATTTCTGTACCCGAGGAAGAATGTACCCAAACACCGCCAACACCATATAGTGAAGAGTTTTTTGATAATCTCAAAGGCAGAATTTCATATATTGAAACAAGTCGTGGTTGTCCTTATCGTTGTGCATTCTGTCTTTCGGGCAGATGCTCACCTTTGCGATATTTTGACCTTGAACAAGTCAAAAATGACATAATTAAACTCTCTAACAGTGGCACACGAACACTCAAATTTGTTGACCGTACATTCAATGCAAACCCTAAAAGAGCCAACGAGATTTTGTTGTTTATAAAAGAAAACTACGGAAAAGACATTCCTAAAAACATCTGCTTTCACTTTGAAATTGCAGGGGATATTCTAAGAGAAGACACTTTTAGAATTCTTGAAGCTATGCCAAAAGGTGCTGTGCAACTTGAAATCGGTATGCAGTCCTTTAATGAGGAAACCTTAAAGACCATAAATCGAAAAACCGACACGAAAAAGCTCATTAAAAACATCAAAAGACTTGTGAGCTTTAAGAATATGCACATTCACATTGACCTTATTGCAGGGCTTACAGGTGAGGATTTAGATAGTTTTAAAAACAGTTTCAATACTGGTTATTCTTTGAAAGCACATATGCTGCAAATGGGGTTTTTAAAACTTCTTTACGGTGCAGATATGCGTGAAAACCAAGAAAAATATCCCTGCACATATAATGACGAGCCACCCTATGAGGTCACATCAACTCCGTGGCTTACATCCGACGAAATAATAATGCTTAAAAACTGTGAAGATGCCCTTGACCGACTTTATAACAGTGGCAGATTTCTATTCACTCTTGACTACTTAATTGATGAAATGGGTATTTCCCCATTTGACCTCTTCAACGATTTCGGAAACGAAGTTGACGGAAACAAAATGAGGCTTTCCGACTATGCGGAAAACCTCTATAATTTCTTTAAGGATAAATGTGATAGTGAGATATTAAAAGAAAAAATCCTTTGCGATTTACTATCCTGCTCCTCCTCCGTGCAAATTCCCGAAATCTTTAAAGTGAAAAATCCGATTTACAAGCAAGTAAAAAAACACTTTATAGAAAATGTGGATAAAAATATAAAAATCGCTGTCCTTTATAAATCAAGCCTGGTCTATGCCGTTAATCACAATGCTGAAAAAGACCTTTACGGACGATATAAAGGCATATTCTATCCAATAGAAGAATTAAAAAAAGAGTGGAACTAGCCACTCTTTTATTCTTTCTATATCAACCAAACCAACCGATGCAATCACCATCACAGCAGTTATCAAGGTCATTTACTCTCGGGTCACTTGTTGCAACAAGGATTTTATTACAATACTTACATCTTGGAACATCAGTAGTCGGTTCATCATTTGAGTTGTCACCGTTATTGTTCTGATTGTTCTTATCGCCGGTGGTAGGGTCCTCTTGCTTACCGATGCTTATGCCGCCGCTTGGCTTGTTATCCTGAGTATCATTTTTGTCGCCCTTGTCTGAATTGTCAGGTACAGCAACATTTTTGTCCTCCTCAGGTTTTTGTGAATCACCTTTATTATCGTTACTATCCGGAACAGCATTCTCAACCTTATTTTGCCCGTTATCAGGTGTTTCATTGTTATTATCCTTAGAAGTCACAATCACAACGCCGATAACTGCAACAACAATTACAACAACTGCAACAATAATTGCAATAAGTTTTTTATTCATAGTAGCTTACTCCTTTATATTTTGTACAAGAATTATATCACTTTTTTGTACAAATTGCAATACACCATAAAAATAAATAATGTATGTTTTTTCTGGTAAAGTCTTGACATTCATTTATAAAAAATATATAATAATCGAGCAACTGAATACGGACCACTAGCTCAGTTGGTTAGAGCATCCGGCTCATAACCGGACGGTCATAGGTTCGAGTCCTATGTGGTCCACCAAGAAAACACCTGATAGTAATTAGGTGTTTTTTTATTTAATCTCACTGAATTACAGACTCGAACCTGTGAAGGTTTGGGCGTAAAGAAAACGATATAAATAATCATTTAAAAGAGATATTGCAAATGCCGTTTTATGCTAATCTTTTATTTTTTTGCAAAACTACAGTAATTTATATGCAGTTTTGCAATTTTCTTGCTATTGAAAACTGTTTTTGCTAGAATTAATTTGAGTAATACTACAAGTTTTTATTGCAATACGGAGGTTAAACATATGACACTCAATGCACTAATCTGTGATGATGACTGCAAAAGCAGTGAAGTTGTTATCAAGCATTTGCTCAAATACTGTGAGGAGAAAAGCATTACTTGTTTTTATGTTTTATTTGATAACGGACAAGAAGCATTAAAATCTGACAAAAGATATGATATTGCTTTTTTAGACATAGAAATAGGTAAAACCTCCGGTCTAGATATTGCAAAAAAGCTAAAAGAAAACAACAAAAATATTATTATTTTTTTCATCACAGAATACGAAAAATACATTGATGATGCTATGGATTTGTTCGCCTTGAGATTTATAAAAAAGCCATTAGATTATCAGCGATTCTGCACAGGCCTTGATAAGGCTATTGAACTGATAAACAACAAAACAATAGAACTGTATTTAAAAGATGACAATGTTTTGAAAAGAATTAAAGTTAAGGATATTGTATATATTGAAACCGCAGGTCGTAAGGTTAAATTTGTAACTACTACAGGTGCTTTTTATTCGCATAATCTTATTGATTATTGGGAAAAACAATTAACACATATAAGCTTTTACAGGGTGCACAAAAGTTATATATTGAACCTTGATTATATAGACCAATACAAACGTGATGAAGTAAAATTGACAACAGGTGAAACTGTACCTGTTTCATACAGAAATCAATCAACATTCAGAAAATACTTTTTCAATTATCTGAAAAGGAGGAAATAGTATGCACTCAGTATCGCTTAATATTATTCTCCAGCTTATTGAAGCTTTTATATTTATTTCCTTTTATGAGGGAATACAAAAAGCAGAGTTTAAAATAAAAAATCCTACTGTGATAGTAACAGGTTATATGATAATGTGTGCATTCAATCTGTTATTCAATTATAATGTCATAATCAATATTGTTCTTATGCTAATCTTTCATTTTGTATTTGCCAAAATACTATATAAACAAAAAACAAGTTTTTCAATTTTTTATTCTGTTTTAACAGCTTGTTTAGTAATGTTAACCGAGTTTATCGTTTTAAATATTCTTAACTTCATAAATGGCGAAACCATGCGTGATTTTATTGAAAACACATACACATATATCCTATTGATTGTTTTCAGTAAATCCTTGTTATTTGTACTGTTGAAGATAGTATCTGCAATTGTTAACAAATCGCAGTCCAATGAAAGAATGAATTTTACTTTTTTCATTTTCCCGTTGTCTCTTTTATTGATATTGGTGGATTTTGTAATAATCTGCAGCTATTTCACCCTTTCAAACAATATATTGTTAGTATTAGCGTGTTCAAGCATGTTTTTGATTTTGGCTGTTATAGCCACTTGCATTTTACAACAAAATCAATCGAAAAAAGAACAAGAAATACTTGAACTGAAAGCACTTCAGCAAGAGCAGGAAATCAATAATACATATTTTGAGTTATTGGAACACCAAAATAACGAGTTACAACTATTTGTTCACGATACAAAAAAGCATTACAGAGCATTATACGATTTGTCCGATAAGCCTGAAAAGCTCAAAAAATATATTGAGGGAATTGTAAGTGATTTGGAAAAAACCAACCAGATTGGAAAAACATCAAATAAATTGCTGGATTTAATATTAAGCAAATATGATTATGTTTGTGAGAAAAACAATATAACATTTGAAAAGAATATTCACAATTCCGATGTTTCCTTTATGGCAGATAATGATTTGACATCAATTCTGAATAACATGTTAGACAATGCTATTGAATCAGCCGTTAAAAGCAATATAAGGGTTATAACCATAAGTATCAATAAGCTTGGAAATATGTTGGTTTTTGATGTCACCAACTCATCCGATACCCCTCCATTAGTGAAAAACGGTAAGCTTGTTTCAACAAAAAATTCTGTGGGTTTACACGGATATGGTTTTAAAAGTATCTGTCGCACCTCAAAAAAATACAACGGGGATATTGAATGGGAATATAATCAGGATGCCAAAGAATTTACTGTCTCAATAATCTTTCCTTTGAAAAACTAATAGTTCGACAAGCGTTCCGATATCCTCTTGTTTTATATCCAAATAAATGGTAAAATATTTATGTAGTGATAATAAAGACATAAATTGTTATATTATATAATACCGATTAACCTATACGGGAGATAGTTAGAATGTATAATGAGCTGGAAATCCGAAACGAATATGCAAAGCTTACCAAATTGTTAATAGAGAAAAAACTTACAATCACAACAATGGAAAGCTGTACATCGGGACAGATAGCATCCCTTATAACTGATACGGAGGGTGCATCCGCTGTACTTAAAGGTGCTTTTGTCACATATTCCAACGAGGCAAAAATTTTACAGGGTGTACCTGAAGAAATTATTGAACAGTTTTCCGTTTATTCCAAACAAACTGCTTGTGCTATGGCAGAAGCTTGCAGTAAAGCATACAACACAGATATTGGTGTCGGTGTAACAGGCTCGCTGGAAAATGTTGACCCTGAAAATGAAACTGCCTCCAAACCGGGCAGTGTGTGGTTCGCTTTCAGTTTTAAGAATAAAACTTATGATTATTACTTTGAATTTCAGCCCAAAGCAACAAGATTTGACTGCAAAATGCTTGTGGCACAAAGGATAGTCGATGAACTTTTAAAAATCTTGTAATTTAAATTCTGTGTGTTATAATATTACTATAAAATAAAAGGAGATTTTATTATGGCAGAAAACAGAGAAAACGTTAAACTTACTCCTAAAGAAACTGCGATTCAGATTGGAAAGTTCGTCGCATTCTCAATGGGTGCAGGAATTATTCAAATTGTATCCTACACAATTATTCACGAACTTACAGACTGTGCTCATTGGAAGGCTTATCTTCCGTCACTAATCTTGTCAGTTCTTTATAATTTTACGGTAAACAGGAAATTCACCTTTAAATCTGCAACGAATGTACCTGTTGCAATGCTTAAAGTGGCACTTTTCTATTGCGTATTCACGCCGGTTTCACTGTATCTCGGTCAGTTGGCAGAAAATGCAGGAGTTAATAATTACATAGTTGAAGCCGTAACGATGGCTTGTAATCTTGTAACTGAATATCTTTTCTGTCGTTTTGTTGTGTATCGCAACTCAATGAACACAAACAACCTTGCTAAAAAGAAAAAAGATAAATAAAAACAATATTGGGGCTGTAAAAAACTTCTGTTTTTTACAGCCCCTTTTTTTGGTGATTATAATAATTTGAGTTTGTTAGTTCTTTAAGGTAAGAATACAAAGGACAGTCGGGATAACTTAACCCATCTGGAAAATTCCGTATGTAAGTCCTGACATAATAAATCCTGCAATCAGCACACCAAGTGTGATAACCGGTAATGCTCTCTTAAAGGGAATATCAAGAAGTGCTGCCATTAAAGCTCCTGTCCAACCGCCTGTACCGGGAAGCGGAATTGCGACAAAAAGAAGAAGTCCCCAGGATTTGTATCTCAATATCTTATCTGCATTCTTTTCGGCTTTTGCCTCAAATCTTTTAATAATCTTTTCGAAAAAGCTGAAACGACGAAGCCATTCAAAAATCTTCTTGATGAAAAGGAGGATAAACGGGATTGGTAGCATATTACCCACATAACAAAGCAAAAATGCTGTTAAGAACGGAATTTCCATAATTCTTGCTGCAATCATACCACCACGGCATTCAAGCACCGGAAAAAGTGAAATAACAAAAGCTACTAATTCTTCAGGTATTTTATTCTGCAAGAACGCCATCATTTCATTAACTAATGTTTCAGTCATTTTTCTCCTCCATATTTAAAAGGTATTCATTTGCTTTACGAAGCATCTGCTTGTCATTGGGGAATTTAAGGGAATTCATAGCCTTATCAAATTTAAGCCACAGATACTCCTCAATTTCCTCCCGTTGGATTACAGTTGTTGTGTCATCGGTTGTAGCAAGAAAAATTACAACCTGCTTTTCAATTTTTCCCTGAATAGAATATTCCGAACGAAAACGGAAATCAGGTAAGAAGCGAATTCTTACTCCTGTTTCCTCCAAAACCTCACGATAGGCTGTTTCCTTTTCGTTTTCGCCTCGTTCAATATGTCCTTTGGGGAAACCCCAGTTAGCACTTCGTTTATTCTTTATAAGTAAAAATCTTGTTTCACCATTGATAATGCGATAAACAATAGCACCACATGAGCTTTCATAAAGACAGGAAATTTCGTAAGTCCCCTCTTTTTCTGCAAAGCTTACTGCATCCTCAATCTGATGAATAATAAAGCGTTTACTCTTTGGTGCAACCACCAAAAAAATTCCGCCCATATCTTTTCTTTTGATTACAGCTATAACACGACCCTCAAAAACGCGTACTCTATGTGTTACACCCATAATGTAAGCACCCTTGACAGGTGAATGTGGGTCAAGACCACTTTCCACCGTACCGAAATTCAAATCGTAAGAGACATTCTTCTCTCTGTCAAAGGAGTGCATAGGTTTGGTAACTCGTACCCTTACATATTTACCTAACATAGCTTTTCTCCCGGATACATTGGCTGTTTTTCCACCAACAAAACTAAAACTGTTTATTATTATACATAGTTTTTATTCATCTTGCAAGTGCAACATAATTATTTATTTATTTTTTTCTTATATTTTCATCATTATTTTTAAAAAATCATTGTGCTTTTTACAGTTTTGTTGTAGAATAATTTGTATATATTATTATTTATTAGGGTGAGAAGATTTGGCAGAAAATCGTTTTAAAAATAGTGATGAATTTGAAGATATTTTCAGTAATTTGCCTAAAAATGACGAGTTTGAAGATATTTACAGTTCGTTACAAGATTCCGTTGAAGATGATTCAACCATTTCAGAAGATGACGACAGTGTTTACTTTCCTGAAAACACATATAATCAAGATACAGCAAAAAAACAAGATATTGAAAATCAGGTAACCTATAATCCATCTTTTACAAATCGTGTCCGTCAGGAAATAAACTATGAGGATGTTGATGAGATTTATAGTGATACAAAGAGGGACGAAGCAAAACCAAAGAAAAAGCGTCACACTTTGAGAAACACTTTAATAGCGTTGCTTTGTATTACACTTGTTATTGGTGCCTGTGTCGGTGTTTTTGCATACAAGACACTCAACGACCTACTCTCATCCTTCGATACCGAAGAGCAATTAAGTGAAAATAGTCATATTGACGAGTCCGTCCTTTACAAGGACAATGCACAGATTAATGTTCTCCTTGTAGGTGTTGATGCAAGAGAAGGTGAAACCGAGTCCCGTTCGGATACTATGATTCTTGTTACTCTTGACCACAAGAACCAACAGATTAAGCTCACATCCTTCCTTCGTGATTCCTATGTTGAAATTGCAGGTAAGGGAAGAAAAGCTAAACTCAACGCTGCGTTTTTCCAAGGTGGAATCCAGACTCTTACCGATACACTTGAACTTAATTTTAAGGTTGATATTGACTATTATGCTATGGTTGACTTTGAAATTTTCACTACAATTGTTGATGAAATCGGCGGCATCAATGTTGATGTCACAGCAAAAGAAAGCCGATATTCTAAGTGGTCGGATAACGGTGAGAAACTCGTTCCCATTGAAGCCGGCGAAGATGTTCATCTTAACGGCGAACAGGCTTTATGGTACAGCCGAATGAGAAGCCTTGACTCTGACTTTATGAGAACACAAAGACAAAGAAAGGTTATTTCAGCCATTGTAGCAAAGGCAAAAACCCTCAGTATGGACAAGCTTTACAGTCTTGCAAAAACAATCATTCCTCTTGTTAAGACAAACCTTGACTCACAGGAAATTCTCAATATGGGTACGGAGGCTCTTGTGAAAAAACTGTATTCGTATTCATTGGTGCAACAACAGATTCCTGCAGACGGCACTTGGCATGACGAAAACATTCAGGGTGTTGGTGCTTCTCTTGTAATGGATTTGGATGAGAACGCAGAAATTCTCAAAAATTTCCTTTCAGAAAAACAAACTCCTCCTGAAAGCACAACAAATCAACAATAACCTGAAAAGGTGGTTTATAATATGAAAAAAGCAAAGATGTCACTTGTGTCTGAATTTACAGGTGCAAAAGTTGACGAAAGAATATACGGCTCATTTATTGAGCATTTAGGTCGTGCAGTTTATGGCGGTATTTTTGAACCCGACCACCCTACTGCTGACGAAGACGGCTTCCGTAAGGATGTTATTGAAAAGGTTAAAAAGCTCAACGTCCCCATTGTTCGTTATCCCGGTGGTAACTTTGTTTCAGGCTACAATTGGGAAGATGGTGTTGGACCTGTTGAATTAAGACCAAAGAAACTCGAACTTGCCTGGGGTGTTACTGAACCCAACCTTTTCGGTACAAATGAGTTTGCAAAATGGTGCAAAAAGGCAAACACTTCTCCTATGATGGCAGTTAATCTCGGTCTTCGCGGTCCTGAGGAAGCAAGAAATCTTGTTGAATACTGTAACCACAAATCAGGTAGTTATTGGAGTGACCTTCGTCGTTCACACGGTTATGAAGAGCCTCACAACATTAAGCTTTGGTGCTTGGGTAATGAGATGGACGGTGATTGGCAAATTGGTCACAAAACTGCAGTTGAATACGGCAGAACTGCTGCTGAGGCAGCAAAAGTTATGAAGTGGACTGACAACTCCATTGAAACTGTACTTTGTGGCAGTGCCTCCCGTGATATGGCAACCTTTGGCGAATGGGAAGCAACAACCCTTGATTTAGCCTATGACAAGGTTGATTATCTTTCACTCCACATCTATTTCGGTAACCGTGATAACGATACTCCTTCATTCCTTGCAAAGAACCTGAAAATGGATGAGTTTATCAAGTCAGTTATCTGCATCTGTGACTACATAAAGGCAAAGAAGCGTTCAAAGCATACAGTCAATCTCTCTTTTGACGAATGGAATGTATGGTACCATTCAAACGGTGCACCTTTTGAAAAATGGAGTACAGCACCTCATCAGCTTGAGGATATTTACAACTTTGAAGATGCTCTTTTAGTTGCTCTTATGCTTATGACACTTCTTAAAAATGCAGACAGAGTAAAAATCGGTTGTCTTGCACAACTTGTAAATGTTATAGCTCCAATTATGACTGAAAATGGTGGGGCTTGTTGGGAGCAGACAATTTTCTACCCGTTTATGCACCTTTCTAATTATGGTCGTGGCTATACTCTTGACTCAAGAGTTATTTCTCCAAAACACGACACAAAGGAATTTACTGATGTGCCTGATATTGAATCAATCGCAACCATCAGTGAAGATAAGGAAAGTCTTACAATATTTGCAGTTAACAGAAATATGGAAGAGGATATTCTATTTGATGTTTCCCTCCTTGACTTTGAAGACTTTGAGGTTTTAGAGCATATTGAAATGAGCGGATACGGAATTAAAGAGGAAAACAGTGCAATTCAGACTCCGGTTAAGCCTTTCAATGCAGAAAAGCCACAGTTTGACGGTAAAAATCTTACTGTTAATCTTAAATCCCTCTCTTGGAATGTAATTAGACTTGCAAAAAGAAAATAATTGTAGTACAATATTAAAAGTTAATTTAGAAAGAGTGATATTATGGCTTCAAAATGTCCTTCCTGCGGACGCACTTTGAAAATTTGGGAGTTCAAAGCTGAGTGTCCTAAGTGCGGTGCTAATATTCCTAATCACCAGTGGGAAAAGCGTTTGTCAGATGATGCTGACTTTGCAGAATATGCTTTTGCAAAGTTTCATTATAAGTTCCAGAATTTTAAATCTGCAGTTGTAGGTTCAAAACTCCGTATTGCGAGATTGGTGCTTACATTTGCTCCTCTTATTGCCCTTCTTCTTCCACTTTATAATTACACACTCAACCTCCCATTCCGTAACAGTAATGAATCAGTTTCATTCTTAACATTTGTTCTTAACTATCTTCTTGAAACGGATATAGGCAGTGTAATAACTCTTATGGGTGGCGAAGTTTTAGGCAAAGCTGCAACAATGGTTGTAATTGCTTGTGTGCTTTTACTCCTTGCTGTTGTTTTCGGTGTTCTTAACTTCTTCGTGCTCCTCTTTGCAGGTATTAAGTTGAAGTACAAGTTCAACATTATCCTTAATGTGCTTGCTACACTCTGTTGGGGCGTTGCTTCAATCTTCTTTGTACAGTTTACATCTGCTTGCACAGCTCTTGGTGGCGGAATCATCACAGAATGTAGTTTAGGTTTTGGTTTCATTGTTGGTTGTGTTCTTTTTATAGTTAACATTGCTATGAATGTTGTTGTTGGTAAAACTCTTAAAAAGCAAATGGAAGAACAGCCTTCACTTGACGAATTTGTTAAAAATGAAATTGCTGAAATCAGAGCAGGCAATCTTAAATAAATTCATAACGAAAATTGTCCCTCTCGTATAATCTACGGGAGGGATTTTTTATGTGGATTAAAACCTTTACAATACGAAAGCTTACAGGTATACTTTCAATCGCTTTGGCAATTGCAATAATTTTTGGTGTTATAATGGGAAATTATGTTTCAGCATCCGTCAATGCAAAAAAATTACCTATTTACTCCGTTGAAACAAATGAGAAGAAAATAGCAATAACCTTTGATGCAGCGTGGACAAATCAGGATACGGCAGAAATAATTGAAATTTTAAAGAAGCACAATGCAAAAGCCACCTTTTTCATCGTCGGTGAGTGGGCAGATAAATTCCCTGAAAGTGTAAAGGCATTTCACGATGCAGGTCACACAATAGCCAACCACTCCGACACTCATAAGGCATTCTCAAAGTGTTCAAGGGATGAAATCAAAGAGGAAATTGAGAATTGTAACAAAAAACTTGAAACTATAACCGGCGAAAAAGTAAATCTTGTCCGTGCTCCATCAGGTGATTACACAAACCAAAGCATTGAGATTGCAAATAGTCTTGGTATGTACACTATTCAGTGGGATTGCGACAGTCTTGACTACACGAAAATCCCGGTGGATGAAATTGTTGACCGTGTTGTAACCGGCACGAAAAACGGCTCAATTATACTTTTCCATAACGGAGTGGAAAACACTGCCCCTGCACTGGATAAAGCTCTTACAGAACTTTCAAAACAGGGCTATACCTTTGTTTCCGTTGACAATTTGATTTATAAAGACAATTACACCATTGACCACACAGGACGGCAGATTAAGAGTATGTAAAGTATCTATCGGCATTTTTACTGTATTTCGGGCTATATTTTCTACATATCCATACACAAATAGTCCTTGAAATCTGTGTGATTTTATAATACAATTATTCTATAAAAGAACATAGGGGGATACTTTATGCCAACAGCAAACATTACAAAAATTAAAACTAAACAGAAGAATCTTGTTCTTCGTGTTGCTAAGGGACACTTTGCAACAAGCAGTGCACACAGTAATTACTATATTGACGTTGCTGCACAGAAATCCCGTCTTTCAGAAGCAAAGGCAGTTGCACAGGAACTTTGCAAAAATCATAAATACAGCAATCAGATAGTTGACACTATTTTATGTCTTGACGGCACAGAGGTTATTGCAACATGCGTTGCAGAGGAACTTACAAAGAGCGACTATGTTAACATCAATGCTCATCAGACAATTTATATTGTTACACCTGAAATCGTTAACGGCTCACAGATTATCTTCAGAGATAACATTGTTAACATGATTAAAGGCAAGCATGTTTTGATTACAGCCGTTTCAGTAGCATCCGGTAATACTGCAAAGGCAGCAGTTGAGGCAATTAAGTATTATGGTGGCGAGGTTGTTGGTATTGCATCAATCTTTGCAACAAGCAAGGAATGTGCAGGGCTTGAGGTTAATTCAGTTTTCAATCCAAAGGATTTACCTGACTATTTCAGCGTACCTGCTCACGAATGTCCACTTTGTAAAGAGAGCAAAAAGTTGGATGCACTTATCAACTGCCACGGTTTCTCAAAACTTTAATAAAATAAAGGAGAGGTACTTTTCAGTATCTCTCCATTATTTTTACATAAAACAGCGGTGAGTTTTTGGCTCACCGCTTAATTTTTAATTATTCATTTTCGTCCGGTTCTGCCGGAACTTCTGTAGGAAGCTTTGCAATTGTCTCTGTTTCCTTATAGTCACAACCATCATTCTGACAAGTCTTTTCTTTAAGACCTTCAGCTTCAGTTGTTGGTTCGTCAACTACAGTCCAGTCACCCATATCGTGACCTGTTGCAGGAACTTCTGTTTTTACTGTATGTGTGCAATTCTTGCAAGTTGCTGTCTTTTCGCCCTTTTCAGTACAGGTTGGCTCTGTTGTAACAATTGCATCACCCATATCGTGACCCTTTGCAGGAATTGCCGTTTCAACAAAGTGGTCACAGTTCTTACAAGTTGCCTTTTCAAGACCTGCTGTTGTGCAAGTTGCCTCTGTAACTACAACTGCTTCGCCCATATCGTGCTTACCTGTTGCAGGAATTACAGTTTCAACAAAGTGGTCACAATGCTTACAAGTAGCTTTCTCAAGACCTGTTGCAACACAAGTTGGTGCTGTTACTACAACTGCACCATTCATATCGTGAATACCTGTTGCAGGAACTGTATCTACATAATAGTAATCACAGTGCTTACATGTAGCCTTGCTCAAACCTGCTGATACGCAAGTTGGTTCTTTAGTTACAACCGGGTCACCTAAATCGTGCTTACCTGTTGCAGGAATAGGCTCAACCTTTTCGTAACCACAAATCTTACAAACCTTTTTCTGTGAGCCTTCAGCTACACAAGTTGGCTCTTTAGTAACTACCGGTTCGCCATAATCACAGTCATGCTCTTCACCGTAGTTAAGGTAACCTGCGTCCTTCCATACAACTGTGAACATTGTACGGCCGTCGTCAAGTTTTTCTCTGATATAGAAGTTATGTCCCTGTACTTCTATAGGTAACCATGCTTTATATGCTTTAAAGCCGTTTGGTCTGCCTGTTTTGTCAGTAACATTTTTAAGACCTTCTTCGATACCGTCAGCCATAATGTCGTCCTCAATTATAAGACTTGCTTTAACAACATTCTTAGTTGGGTCACAGATACCGAACTTAAAGCCTGTAAGCCACCAATGTCTCTGTTCGTATCTTGAGAAGAGCATATTTCCCTTATTGTAATCTGATGCTGTCTGATAGTATTCAAAATACATTTCAAGACACTGCGGGTCTGCTGCACATTCGTAGAATGGTACATCTGCAAGTGCCGGGTCCTTTGTGTAAACACCTAACTCTGCACCTTCAAGAACACCGTACTGACCCTTCCACCACTGAAGTCTCCAAAGGAGGTCTCCGTACTCAAAGTCAATTTTAAGTGTCATGTAGTTCATAGCTGCATAAGATGCTGCATCGTCATAAATGTCTGTAAATCCAAAAAATCTCTGCCAAGGATATAAATGAGTGTAGAAAATATTCTGCTCTGCATCATACTCGTATCCGAAAGCATGAAGAATTCCTTTAAGCTCATCCGGTGTTGGCATTTCAGGACCACTTGGAGCAGTCTGAACAGGTTCTAAAGCAAGGCTGCCTGCTGCTGTCTGAAGTACTTTACGAGCATCAATAGCTGTAACCTTACCGTTTTTATCCATATCAATTCTGTTGAATACATCTGCCTCAACTGTTTTGCTGCCACTTGCTACCTGCAAAACGGTACGTGCATCAATTGCAGTAACTTTACCATCGCCGTTAGCGTCGCCCATATACATAGTAGCCGCTGAAGCTGTAACAGCAGTGAATGGAATAGCAGTTATAACTACCATCAATGCCAAAACTAATGAAATAAATTTTTTCATTGATTTTCGCCTCTTTCTAAAATTTTACATTTGTACTTTGTATTATCTCACATATTAAGTATATTGTCAAGGAACTAAGCCCTCTAAAATGTTGATTATTTTTCAGTTTCCTCTCGCTTCATACGAGAAAATCTTTCACCCCAGCTGTTTGCCCAGCTTTCACAATAGAGTTTATAATATGAAACATTGTTTTTCTCCCTGTATTTTGCAAAGCAATTGCACCAAATCATTGACGGGAGAGCAACAACAATATAATAAAGAGGTCCCAAAAGTAAGCACTGCCAGGTATGACCGTATTCGTGAATTCTTGTGTTGTAGGTCCATACCTTATTCGGATGGTCACCTCTCATAAATATAAAGAGTCCCATTGAAAGTCCGCCCTGTTTCCAAGGAAGATAAACGATATTTGCATAACCGAATTTACTGTGAGGTCTTTTTAATATTCTTGTGCATATAAGGTATGCAATTCCGCCCACAAGATTTACGGGTAAACACCAGGTCCATTGAACAAGATAGAAGAAAGCATCAAACAATTTACTTCTTTTAACTGTTGGTGCAGTTTTTGTTATATCGACTTTACTCATAATATCCCCCTATTCTTCTGTATATCCATATTTTTTATAAAATTCAT
>JAZSBY010000002.1:0-8148 GCA_045602655.1 Candidatus Fimenecus sp.
TCCATATATATCTCTCCAATATAAAAAATACAAAAGTAAATTTCAACAGACCACACAAATAAGCTTTAAAAAGTCCCTATTTGCCGAATATTAAAAATTACACACTATTATATAATAAATTACCCAAAAAAGTCAATGAAAAACACAGTGCATATAAATAAAAAATAGTAAAAAAATCAGAAAAAATTTTGTGCAAATTTTTACAGGCTTTCATTGGATTTTGAGAATATGAAAAATTAACCAAAATTGTTCAATAAAATGATAAAAACACATTTGATTTCATTGACATTTATATAGTATAATAGTATAATAATTTAAATATGATTAGAATGCAATTACTATGGGTTGTTGCGTTTGCTTGTGTTTGTTAGGAGAGAAAGTATGTATAAAAGCGTTAAAAGATTTTTTGATTTCACAATTGCTCTTATGGCTTTGATTGTGCTTTGGCCGGTACTCTTTATAGTAGCAGTTATTATTAAATTTACTTCTCCGGGCCCTGTGATTTTTAAGCAGAAAAGAATAGGTCTTGACGGCAAGGTTTTTGAAATTTATAAGTTTCGCTCAATGGTAGTTGGTGCTGAGTCACAGGGTAGCGGTGTATATTCAGGTAAAGGTGACGCACGTGTTACGGGAATTGGCAAAATCATTCGTGCAACAAGTATTGATGAGTTACCACAGTTTATAAACATTCTTAAAGGTGAAATGAGTTTTGTAGGTCCAAGACCTCCGCTTACATATCATCCTTGGGATTATTCAGAATACAGTGATTTTCAACTTCGTATGTTTGAGGTTCGTCCCGGTATTACTGGTTGGGCACAAGTGAACGGCAGAAAAGATGTTGAGTGGAATAAACGAATTGAACTTAATGTTTGGTATGTTGATAATATGTCACTCTGGCTCGATATTAAAATTATCTTCACAACTTTTTTAAAAGTGCTTAAGAATGAAGACAATGAAAATACAGGTGCAACAGTAGTTGCAAAGGAAGAAAAAGAAACAGTCAATAATTAAGAGGTAATTTATGGCTCTCGAATTAATGTATGTTACAAATCGCGTTGACGTGGCTGAAGCTGCACAAACTGCAGGCGTTGACCGTATATTTGTAGATTTGGAATATATCGGCAAGTCTGACCGTCAAGGCGGAATGGATACAGTTCAGAGTATGCATACACTTGACGATGTTAAAGCACTCCGTAAAGTGATTACAACATCTACACTTCACGTTCGTTGTAACCCTATTCACGATGCGACTGACGATTATGGTTCTACTGAGGAAGAAATTGACAGTATTATTGATGCAGGTGCAGATGTTATAATGTTACCATTCTTTCAAAATGCAGGGCAGGTACGCCGATTTATAAAAGCAGTAGATGGTAGAGTAAAAACAAATTTACTCCTCGAAACTCCCGAATCCGCTGAAAATATCGACGAAATACTTGAGATAGAAGGTGTTGACGAAATACATATAGGTCTTAATGACTTGCATTTAGGTTATGGAATGACTTTTATGTTTGAATTAGTAGCAGACGGCACAGTACAGAAACTTTGTGAAAAAATTGCAAAGAAAAATATAAGTTATGGTTTTGGTGGAGTAGCACGAGTTGGTACAGGCACACTCCCGGCAGAATGTATTTTAGGCGAGCATTATCGATTGGGCTCGGAACGTGTCATTCTTTCACGTGCATTCTGTGATGTTGCAAAAGAAACTGATTTTGAAGTGGTTAAAGAAAAGTTCAATACAGGTGTTCACGACATTCGCAAATTTGAGAAAGATTTATTGAATACTTGGAATGAAGATACATATAAGGCTAATCAAATAAAAACACAGGAATGTGTAGCAAAAATTGTTGAGATTATAAAGAATAAGTAAAGGGCAAGTTATGAAACTTTTAATGACAGGTGCTTTTAATTGCACAGCAGAACAAAAATTGAATATAGAAAAGCTCGGCTGTGAAGTTATGTTTCAGAAAATGGAAAATGAACCATTGTCAGAAGAAATGTTTGAAGCAGAGGCTATTATCTGCAATGGCTTGTTCCTTTATAATGATTTGGACAAGTTCCCTAACCTTAAATTCATTCAACTTACAAGTGCAGGGATTGACCGCGTGCCAGTTGAAAGAATTAATGAAAAGGGAATAGTACTTCATAACGCAAGGGGAGTATATAGCACTCCAATGGCTGAATGGGCACTTACAGGTGTGCTTGCATTATATAAACATGCGAACAACTTTTATGATAATCAAAAAAATCATAAATGGGTTAAAGAGAGAAATGTAAAAGAACTTTCAGGTAGTATAATCTGTATTGTGGGTTGTGGTAGTGTTGGTACTGAGTGCGCAAAACTATTTAAGCCATTCAGTAATGAAATAATTGCGGTTGATATCGTGAAACCTGCAAGTGATTTGTTTGACACTTACCATACTATTAATAATGTTTCAAAAGCCGTTAAAAATGCAGATGTTGTAATCCTTACGCTTCCTTTAACTGATGAAACACGAAATATTTTCAATAAAGAGCTTCTTTCACAGTTTAAAAAAGATGCAATTCTTGTGAATATCGCAAGGGGCGCAGTTGTGAATGAAGATGATTTGATAGATGCACTTAAAAACGGCAAAATCGGCGGTGCAGTGCTTGATGTATTCAATACTGAACCGTTAGATGAAAACAGTGAACTATGGGAAATGAAAGATGTGATTATCACACCACATAACAGCTTTGTTGGAGAAAACAATAATGACAGATTATTTAAGGTTATAGTTGAGAATTTGAGGAGAAGTTCAAATGAGTAGAAAGGATATTTTGTTAATTGCAAACTATTGGCACTTTGAACAAGAAAGGGCAAGTAGTCGATATAGGTCATTTGCTGATATTCTTGCACAAAAATATGATTTAGAGGTTATTACATCTACATTTTGTCATCTCAAAAAATCTCAAAGAGACCCTGAAATATTAAAAATAAATGAGTTGCCGTACAAAGTGACACTTCAATACGAGAAGGGCTATAATAAGAATATTAGTCTTAAGCGTATTTCATCATATAAGCAATTTGGTGAAAATGTGCATAAATACTTGCAGACCAGAAAAAAGCCGGATGCAATAATTGTTTCAGTCCCGTCTTTAACTGTAGCTGATTTAACTACAAAATTCGCTAAAAAAGAAGGAATACCTGTTATTGTTGATATTCAGGATTTATGGCCTGAAGCATTTAAAATGGCTATTGATATACCCATTATTTCCAATATTGCGTTTTACCCTATGAAAAAGCAAGCACAGAGAATCTATTCTCGTGCTGATAAAATCATGGCAGTATCAAATACATATTGTGAGATAGGAAAAGCTTGCAATAACACAGCCGAAGCTTTTGATATTTATATTGGTACGGATAGTGCTCTTATTAAAGAGAAAATTGCTGATATTGATTTCGTAAAACCTAACGATGAGTTTTGGGTTGGATATGTGGGTGCACTTGGGCATAGTTATGATATAAAGCGTGTAATAGAAGCACTTTCAAAAATCAAAGAGACTGCGGACAAAAAAATTGTGTTTAAAGTTATGGGTGATGGTGTGTTGAAAGAGAAATTTATGCGATTTGCTGCACAAAGTACAGTAAAGTGTGATTTCACAGGCTTGCTTGAATACGGTGATATGATGAAAAATCTAATGATGTGTGATGTCGCAGTTAATCCTATTATAAGTCAATCTGTTTCTTCGATAATAAATAAGGTTTCTGATTATGCTGCTGCCGGAGTAGCGGTTGTAAACACTCAAAACAGTGCTGAATATCGCAATTTAATTAAAAAATATGAAGCAGGCATCAATGTGGATGGGAAAAGCATAGACGAACTTGCTGATGCACTGGAAAAGTTATATTCTAACGAATCATTACGCAGACGATTTGCAGCAGGTCAAGAACGATTGTTCAGTGAACGATTTGATAGAAGCAAGACATATCCTTTATTGGTGAGTAAACTTGAAAGTATGTTTGACAAATAAAGCGTGTTGTTCTGTGTAAAAGATTTTAAAATTAGCCGGATTGAATACATTTAATAATCAATATACGGGGGCTTGACATGTCTTTTCAATTATTAATATCAACAATAGATAAAACTGATTATGAATTATTGGCAAAAATGAATGTTAATAGTGATGCGATTGTTGTTAATCAATGTCATCAAGATTCAATGGAAGAATTTGATTATAACGGTCATAAAATCAAATGGATTAATATGTCCGGACGAGGTGTGGGTTTGAGTCGAAATACTGCACTTCAGTTTGCGACTGCAGATATTGTTTTATTTGCAGATGATGATATGATATATAATGATGATTATCAGCAAAAGGTTATTCAGGCTTTTGAAAACAACCTAAAGGCAGATGTAATCTGCTTTAACATTGATTTAGTAAGTTCCAGTAAAAATTTTGATTTTAGAAAAAATAAAAAAGACAAGCAACTAAACTTGTTTAATTCTATGAAATATGGAGCTTGCAGAATTGCAGCTCGAAGAAGGTCGTTGTGGAGAGAGCGAATTTCTTTTTCACTATTGTTTGGTGGTGGAGCTGAGTTATGCTGCGGAGAGGATTCGTTGTTCATTAGGGACTGCTATAAACGAAAACTTCAATTATATGCAAATTCATATACTTTAGGAGAGGTTTATGATGGAGCATCCACTTGGTTTAAGGGAATTAACGATAAATTGTTTATAGATAGAGGAGCATTTATCTACAATGCGTTCCCAAAACTTCATTGGTTATTATTTTTTTATTATGCGTTTCGTATGAAGAATACTAATGAGAACTATTCAATGAAAAAAATAATACGCTTATTTAAGTGTGGGAAGAAAACGATAAAGACATATAGGTGACTAAGGTGAATAATGAGTATATTGGGAACAAAACCCCGTCATATTATGCAACATTAATAATAATGGCATTAATTCCTCAAATTTTTGGATTTAATTCCTCATTTTTTGCGGATATTTTGAAAATAGTTGTATTATTGGGTATGTTGATTTTATTGTGCCGTAAAAATGGGCAAATGGTTTCAACAAATGCTGGAATTGTATATATGCTAGTTTTCATTGCCATTAATATTGTGTGCTTAATTGCCGATTATAGCAGAAGCATAACTACCATAATTAACGCTGTAAGTAGCGTGCTGCTTATTTATTTGTTTTACGATTGTCCGGTCAGAGAAAAATACGTAAGTGAATATGATGTAATAAAGTTTTTTAAGGTATTTTCATCATTTATTGCAGTTGCTTGTCTCTATAATATGATAACAAATATAAATCAGTTAATACATATTACGTCTAACACTGTTTATGGTAGTCAGGCCATAACATCATTTTTTGATAACAAAAATACATTTGGAGTTTTTTTAACATTTGGAACAATTTCTGCTGCCTTTGTAAGAGTTATTGAAGGTAAAACAAAATGGCTGTTTTTGATGTTTGTGTTTCTTATAAATGAATTGATGGCAATGTGTAGAACAGCTATTATATTGTCTATGATATTTTTGATAGTGTCTTTTTTGATTGGAGAAAAAAGAACAAGAAAAATTAGATTTGGTATGCTTTTAGGACTTATTATTGTTGGAGTGGTAATTTACTATGTAAGTCCAGGAGCACAAAGTTTTATTAACAACAATTTGTTTGGTAATACTCAGTCGTTGGATATTAGAGACGGGTATGTTCGAAGTCTGTTACCATTGGCCAGAGGTGCTCGTTTGATATTTGGATATGGTGATGAACAAAGTTCCATATTAGCATATACATATACGGGAAATCGATATTATCATAATACATATCTGCATTTGTTGATGAGTGGCGGTTTATTGAAGTTAGGATTTTTTATAATTGTAATTATTAATTCGTTGAAAGTTGCAATGAAACTGCGTAGGTTGAACAGAAAAAGCGGAAATATGTGTGTTGCAATAATTGTAGCATATTTGATATATGCATCAATAGAGTCGATAATTGTGTTTGATACACCTGTAATCGCCATGGTACCTACTATATTTATTGTTACAATTCCTCGCTTACTTTTAAATGCTGAAACATATGCTAAAATTTGATAAGGAGATTAAGATGAATAATTTTCCCAGAATGTTAATCGTTTCCCATAATTGTTTCTCTAAAACCAATTCGAACGGAAGAACATTGGCAAAACTTTTAGAGGGATATCCAAAAGATAAGATTGCACAATTTTTCATTCAAAAGGCTATGCCTGATTTTCAAGTGTGTGAAAATTATTTTTGCGTAACAGATTCAGATGCGTTATCCGCATTTTTAAAGGGGAAAAAGGTTGGTCAACGAATAATAAATACCAATACGAATGTTAAATTAGTTCGAGTACCAAAACAAGAGAAAGGTACAACAAAAAAAACACTTGAAAAAACACCTTTTACAATGCTTATGCGTGAAATGATTTGGAAGAGTAAAAGATGGCAGGGAAATGCATTTAATACATGGGTTGAACAGTTTAATCCGGAAGTAATTTTATTGCAAGCCGGCAGTAATGCATTTATGTTCAAATTGGCAACTGAGTTGGCAAAAAAAAGAAAAATCCCACTTATTATTTACAATACAGAGGGTTATTTCTTTAAAGAGAAAAACTATATGAAAAGTAATATCCTTTTAAACCGTTTTTATCTTTTATTCCACGGACAGTTTAAGAAGCAGTTTAAAAAATCTATGAACTATGCCTCTTGTGCCATATATAATTGTGAGTTATTAAAACATGATTATGATAAATATTTTGAATGTCCAAGCTACGTAATTTACAACTCATCTAACATTGTCACACAAAAAAAAGATAAAATAAATAATCCACCTATTATTACATATTCGGGGAATTTGGGCGTTGGTCGTTACAAATCATTGATAGAAATTGCTATAGCATTGCAATCAATCAATCCGGAATACAAATTAAATGTTTACGGAAAAGCTCCTACTGAGGAAATAAAAAACCAGATAGTGAATTGTTTCGGAATATCGTATAAAGGATTTGTAACGTATGAAGAAGTAGTCGAAGCTATACATAGTAGCGACATTTTGGTTCATGTCGAGAATTTTTCAAAATTTTACCGAGAAGAATTAAAATATGCTTTTTCCACAAAAATAGCGGATTGTTTAAAATCGGGAGTCTGTTTCTTTAATTATGCACCAAAGGAGTTTGCTTCTACACAGTATTTAATGGAGAATAATGCTGCTTGTATTGTAACGGAAAAAGATAAACTTGTTGAAACTCTTACCGAATTGATTGAAAATAAACCATTGAGAGAGCAGTTTGTGTATCGAGCAGTAAAGCTCGTTGAAAGAAATCACGATTCACATAAAAATGGTGAATACATGGCTGAGATTGTTAGGGGAGTTGTAAATGAAGGTATTACAGGTTAATTGTGTATACCGTAAAGGAAGCACCGGAAAAATTGTATATGATATTCACAAAGAATTAATGAAACGCGGAATTGATTCTGTTGTATGTTATGGCAGGGGAAAAAACGTTAAAGAAGACAATGTATATAAAACCTGCACAGAATTATATTCTAAAGTAAATCAGTTTGTTGCAAAACTTACCGGAGTTATGTATGGCGGTTGCTTCCTTTCAACCCGAAGATTAATTTCAATTATAAAAAAAGAAAAGCCGGATGTGGTACATTTGCATTGTATTAATGGCTACTTTGTGAATATATATTGTTTGATTAATTGGTTGAAAAAAGAAAATATAAAAACAGTTCTTACCCTGCATGCAGAATTTATGTATACAGCTAACTGTGGTTATGCATTTGAATGTGAAAAATGGAAAACAGGGTGCGGAAACTGTGAAAGGAACAAAAGTGAGATAGGTTCATTTTTCTTTGATAACACTCATCTTTCATGGAAAAAGATGAAAAAAGCTTTTGACGGTTTTGAAAATTTGTCTGTTATTTCAGTTTCTGAATGGTTGATGAACAGAGCTAAAAATTCACCTATTATGGCCGATTTAGAGCACCAAGTTGTATTAAATGGAGTTGAAACGCATGTTTTTAAGTTGTATGAACATCAGAAAATAGATACCGGAAGTGCTTCTACAGATAAAATTGTTTTTCATGCTACACCAACATTTAATGATGACCCAAACTACAATAAAGGCGGTTATTATGTAATT
>JAZSBY010000003.1:0-37657 GCA_045602655.1 Candidatus Fimenecus sp.
AAAATATAAAGAGGTGTTTTTATGAAACATTACCTTCATGAAGTTAACGATGTTTTTGCAGAGGTAAAGAGTAGCGAAGCCGGTCTTACAACTGCTGAAGCACAGAAACGACTTGAAGCAAACGGAAAAAACAAGTTGGCAGAGGCTAAAAAGCAGTCAATGCTTTCTCGTTTTGTTGACCAGCTTAAGGACCCAATGATTATCATTTTGCTTGTTGCTGCTGTTATTTCTGCTGTAACAGAGTTTATTGAGCACGACCCCAGTACAGGTATGTATGTGCCGACAGACTCAATCATCATCCTTGTTGTTGTTCTTATCAATGCGGTTCTTGGTGTTGTTCAGGAAAGCAAGGCTGAAAAAGCAGTTGAAGCGTTGCAGAAAATGTCTGCTGCAACAACAAAAGTTCTTCGTGACGGAAAGGTTGAAACCGTTAAGAGTGAGGACCTTGTTGTGGGTGATGTTATTCTTCTCGACGCAGGTGACGCAATTCCTGCCGACTGTCGTATTTTTGAATGTGCAAGTATGAAAATTGAGGAAGCAGCTCTTACAGGTGAGTCTGTTCCTGTTACAAAACTTGTGAATGCTCTTATGGGCAAAAATGACAGTGACGAAGTTGCTCTCGGTGACCGTAAGAATATGGCATATATGGGCTCAACTCTCGTTTATGGCCGTGGCAAAGCAGTTGTTGTTGCTACCGGTATGGATACAGAGATGGGTAAAATTGCAAATGCTATTACTCTTGCAGAAGAAGGCAAAACTCCTCTCGAAATCAAACTTGAACAGCTTTCAAAGGTGCTTACAAAACTCGTTATCGGTGTTTGCGTAGTTATCTTTGCATACAATATTATTTCTAAGATTATTATTGGTGGCAGTACAGAATATTTCGATGTTGCTTTACACTCATTTATTGCTGCTATTGCATTGGCTGTTGCTGCAATTCCGGAAGGACTTGTTGCAGTTATGACAATCGTTCTTTCAATCGGCGTTACAAATATGTCAAAGAAAAATGCGATTATCCGTAAAATGACAGCTGTTGAAACACTTGGTTGTACACAGATTATCTGTTCAGATAAAACAGGTACTCTTACACAGAACGTTATGACAGTTGTTGACCACTATGCTCCAAACGAGCAACAGTTGGCAACAGCTATGGCTCTTTGCACAAATGCAGAGGTAGCAGAGGACGGCAAGAGCACAGGTGAGCCTGATGAGGTAGCACTTATTAACTATGCTGCAACTCTTGACCTTCCGAAAGCAAAGTTGGTTGAAGCATATCCAAGAGTTGGCGAAGTTCCTTTCGATTCAGGCAGAAAGATGATGTCAACTGTTCACTCTAAGGGTAATGAGTTTGTTCAGTTTACAAAGGGTGCTCCTGACGAAATTCTTAAAAAGTGTACTCATGTTGACATTAACGGCGAAGTTTATGAAATGAACGACGAATTCCGTGCAAAAATTATGGAAGAAAATACAAGAATGGGTAACAAGGCTCTTCGTGTATTTGCCGTTGCATATAAAACTTATGATTCTGCACCTGCAACTTACGATTCAGAATCTCTTGAATTTGATATGACATTTATCGGTCTTACAGGTATGATTGACCCGGTTCGTCCTGAGGTTAAAGATGCTATCGTTGAGTGCCGTGGTGCAGGTATCAAGCCTATTATGATTACAGGTGACCACATTAACACAGCAAAGGCTATTGCTCGTGAACTTGGAATCCTTACAGATGACAGTCAAGCTATGATGGGTGCTGACATCGATAAGTATTCAGATGAAGAATTTGAAAAAATCGTTGAAAACATCTGCGTTTACGCTCGTGTTCAGCCTGAACATAAAACAAGAATTGTTAATGCTTGGAGAAACAAGGGTTATGTTACTGCTATGACAGGTGACGGTGTTAACGATGCTCCGTCAATCAAGAGTGCTGATATCGGTGTCGGTATGGGTATTACCGGTACTGATGTTACAAAGAATGTTGCTGATATGGTTCTTGCAGACGATAACTTTGCAACAATCGTTTCAGCAGTAGGTGAGGGTAGAAGAATTTACGATAATATCCGTAAAGCAATTCAGTTCCTTCTCGGCTCAAACCTTTCAGAGGTTGTTTCAATCTTCTTTGCAACAATTATGAACTTTACAATTCTTCGTGCACCACATCTTCTTTTCATTAACCTTGTAACAGACTGTTTCCCGGCACTTGCTCTTGGTCTTGAAAAACCAGAGGACGACATTATGAGAAGAAAGCCAAGAAGCAAGAATGACGGCGTTTTCGCAGGTGGACTTGGCTTAGACTGTGCATATCAGGGTATAATCGTTTCTGTTCTTACAGTTATCGCTTTCTATATCGGTGAATTCCTTGAAACAGGCCATCTTGCTTTCTACAATATTCAGGATAGTGCAGATGGTATGACAATGGCATTCTTCACAATGGCAATGTGCGAAATCTTCCATTCATTCAATATGCGTTCACAGCGTGGTTCAGCAGTTGCGATGCTCTTTAAGAAGCACCACAATGTTGCACTTTATGGTGCAATGATTGGTTCATTCCTCCTTACAACTGCAGTTGTTGAAATTCCATTCCTTGCAAATATGTTCGAATTCACACAGCTTTCAGGACTTGAATATGCAATTTCACTCGGTCTTGCTTTCCTTATTATTCCAATTGTTGAAATCGTAAAAGCAATTCAGAGAATGGCATCTAAAAATAAATAATTAAAATATCAATACAATAAAAGAAACTCCCACTTTTTAAGGTGGGAGTTTCTTCGTCTATACAGACAAAAAGGAGAATGAAAATGAAATTGGGTTCAACGATAATTGAATGGTGTATTTGTTTCGGGTATTTATCATATGAACCACTGTATAAAGAATAACAGATAATTGTTTTGAAAAAATAGACATTTGATTAACAAACTGTTAATTGTTGTTTGTAAGATTTTTGTAATAATTATTAAGGAATTGTAACAAGTGTTGAAAATATACTTCATTAAGATATAATTAAAATGATGAAGTATAGGGGAATATTCTTATGGAACTGATTTTTAAATCTGAAAAATCCTTAAAAAGAATTCAACAAATCAGAGCCTTTCTGTTAAGTGACAAATGGATGGCGATTTTATTCTGTTTCTGCAGTGTGATGACTACACTTGCGGCTTTATTTCCCGATGCCCAATTTGATGTAATAGGCACAATTATAGGTGTATATATATCTGCTTTTTGTTTTACACTAAGTGATGACATAATGGCAATATTAGCACCATTTTCATTAACCGCTCTTGTGGCAATAAAATGCTATGACTCCTTTGATGCGTTTATGAGCTTTAAATGGTACATTGTCCCAGTTATACCCTTTGTGTTATTTCCGATAATTGCGTATTGGAAAAAACTTACAACAAAAGGCTCGATGTTCAAACCTATGGTTTTTGTGTCATTAGCAATTCTTTTAGGTGGCTTTGGTTTTATATTACCTGAGGAATATTTTGCTCCCACATCCCTTTATCATATGCTTGGCTTGGGCTTTGGTATGGTACTTTTTTACAGTTTCTTCCACGCACAAATTAGCGGAAAAGAAAGGGATTATTCTGTTATTGATTACCTTACAAGGGTTATGGTAGTCGCAGGATGCTTTGCCACCTTTATGGTTTTCTCGTATTATATTATCAATATAAATGAGGTTATTGATAAGGGCGGAATTATCTTTATGCAGTGGCGTAACAACTGCTCCACAACACTTATGATAACAATTCCGTTTGCGTTTTTAATGGCAAATAAAAAGTCCTATGCAACGGTTTTCGGCTTCCTGTTTTATCTGGCAATTCTGCTTACAGGCTCTCGTGGTGGTATGGTTTTCGGCTCTGTTGAAATTGTTATGTGTATCGTAATGTATATGCTTTATGATAAGAGAAGAAGACTTGCCTATGTGATAATCTGTGCCTGTGCTTTGTTCGGATGCCTTGCCTTTGCACCTGAAATCACAAAGTTTTTGGGTCACACTATTGACAGACTCTTTAGTGCAGTCAATGGTTTCCTTATGGGTGAAAGTACGGAGATACGTGCGATTCACTACGCACGAGGCATAAATGATTTCCTCTCCTATCCTGTTTTTGGTACAGGACTTGGTTATATGGGCAATCGTGATGTTCACGCATCAGTTGATTTTGCTCTCTGCTGGTATCACTGTGCACCAATTCAGGTTTGTGCAAGTTTCGGAACGGTGGGAATAATAGCCTTCCTTTATCAATTTATAAGACGAAATATGTTAATTTGGCGAAGGGCAACTCTTTTTAATATGACCATTTTTCTGTCATATATAAGTCTTGAAATGATGTCCTTGGTGAATCCGGGAATTTTCTGTCCTGTTCCGTATTTGCTGTACATTACAATGTTTATGGTGGTTGTTGAACAATGCGACAGCGAATATCAGGAAAAGCTGATTATCCGTAAAAAGAGAATAAAACAAAAATAATTAAAAAGGCTTGACAATCAAGCCTTTTTTTGATAAAATTCATATTTGCTATGGATAAATTTATATGGTCCATATCCTTCCTCCCAAGGAGAGTTTGGGGGGCAAAGTCCATAAGGAGGTGTAAAAGAATGTCAAAGTATGAGACTATTATGGTTTACTCACTCAGTAAGGGTGAGGAAACTGCAAAGGAGCTTGTAGAAAAATTCAAGGCTCTTGTGGAATCAAACGGCACTCTTGAAAGCGTTGATGAGTGGGGCAAGAGAAGACTTGCTTACCTTATCAATGACGAGGCTGAAGGTTACTATGTTCTCTTCAATTATGAGGCAGAGGCAGGTTTCCCGGCAGAGCTTGAGCGTGTTGCAAAGATTACTGACGGTGTTCTCCGTACATTAATCGTAAAGAAGTAATCGGAGGTAAAGATTTATGTTAAACAGCGTAATTATTATGGGCAGACTTACTGCAGACCCCGAACTTCGCACAACACCAAGTGGTGTTTCAGTAACTCGTTTTACTGTTGCAGTTGACCGTCGTTTCCAAAGACAGGGTGAGGACAGACAGACTGACTTCATCGGAGTTGTTGCATGGAGACAAACAGCAGATTTCGTGACAAGATTTTTCAAAAAAGGTCAGATGATTGCTGTTCAGGGTTCACTTCAGGTTAGTAACTATGAAGACAAGAACGGAAATAAGCGTACAAACTATGATGTTGTAGCTGACAATGTTTCTTTCTGCGGCAGCAAGAGTGAAAGCGGTAACTTTGGTGCAAGACAGGAATCAGCACCTGCTGTTTCTTACCAGAGTGCAGATGCAGGCAGTTTCTCAGTTTTACCCGACGACAACCAGGGATTCCCATTTGCAGATGACGATGAAGGACTCCCATTCTAATCTGAATATAGGAGGAAAACTATAATGGCATACGATAAGAACGCAAGACCTAACAGAAAAGGTCGCAAAAAGGTTTGTGCATTTTGTGTAGAAAAAGTTGAGAAAATCGACTATAAAGATACAGCAAAGCTTCGTCGTTACACATCAGAAAGAGCAAAGATTCTTCCTCGCCGTGTAACAGGCACTTGTGCATATCATCAGAGAGAGCTTACAACAGCTATCAAGAGAGCTCGTCAGATTGCTCTTATGCCTTACACAAACGACTAATAACAAAATTAAGCCACTCGAAAGAGTGGCTTTTTTGTTGCACTTATTTAATTGTCGGATTGTCAGGAATTGGTTGAACACCAAATTCTTTTTTTAGTGAATTGTATTCTTTCAATGTAATTGTAACAACTGACCCATGACGAGGTTTTAAGTGGTCCATAGCAGTGATATCACGGTTAACTCGTTTAAAGTTTTCAAAGTCGTCCGTCTGTTGTGTATAGAAATGGCCTGTGCCATATTCGTCCATAATCATAACCCACTTATCTGTGCCATTGATGTTGTACATTGTACTGCCTTCAACACCAAAATAACCGAGGGAAACAATTACAGGGTCTTCGGTGTCATAAGGTCCTGTGAGGTTTTTGGACTTGACATAAGCGATTTTCTGTGTTTCATCGTATTTGAAATAGAGATAGTAATAATCGTTTTTCTCGTTGTACACGATGTCGGCATCAATACACTGGATTCCCTCTTCCCAACGGCCGTAAAGCGGTTTTGGCTCGGTTTCAAAGGTCTTGAAATCCTTTGTGTATGCGTAGTAGTGACCTGCAATATCGTTTTCTGTGGTTGAATGTGCCCAGTAAACCATATACATTTCTACTTCCGGGTCCCAGATTGCCTGTGGTGCCCAAGCACGGGTTGTGTTTGCAAATTCACCACCAAGGTCACGGATGTCAATAACAGTTTCATCGGTCCAGTTAATAAGGTCCTTTGATTTCCAGGTTACAAGAGCGTGATTTGATGTCCAACCAAGGTTTGCATCCATATCCGTTGCAATAATGTAGTAATAACCGTCCTGACCTTTAAGAATATAAGGGTCACGGCAACAACCGGTACCTGATTGTTGGTCGATAATTGGTTTGTTGTCATTAAGTGCCTGAAAACGGTAACCGTCGGAACTGATTGCCATATTGATTCTTTGTTCTTCAACAGAGTTGCCTGTAAAATACACAAAGAGATAGGCGTCCTTTCTTGATAAGGCAGGGTAAGCATAATCGTTAAAAAGGAAATTAAAAAGATTAAATGCTATCATAACAAAAGCAGTTATGTAACGGATGATGGGTGTCAACATAAAGTTTTCTCCTTTGTATTTGTTTTGCTTCATCTATTGTAGCATAAAAAATGCAAAATGCAAACAGCAAAATGAATTTGAATTTGTCAAACAAAAGATAAATTAAATTCTAATTTATGGAACAATTTTGTTATATAGCGGAGGAAGAAAAACAGCCTTCCTTGTCAGAAAAGCTGTTTCAATAGTTTATTCCGTTTTATATTTCTCTGCCTGAAGATTGAACATATAGGCATAAGTGCCATCGAGTTCCATCAATTCTGCGTGGCTACCACTCTCAATGATTCTGCCGTTTTCCATAACATAAATCCTGTCGGCATTAACGGTAGTTGAAAGTCGGTGGGAAATGAAAATAACAGTTTTCTTGTCCGCTGCTTCAATCATAGCCTGATTAAGATTGTATTCAGCCACAGGGTCAAGGTTTGCACTTGGCTCATCAAGAATAACATAGGGACAATCTTTGTAAAATGCCCTTGCGATAGCGGTTTTTTGTGCCTCGCCACCGGAAAACATAACGCCCTCGTCGTCAAATTCTCGCAAAAGTTCGGAATTTATACCATTTTTAAGCTCCTTGTTAAATCCACTATGTTTAAGTGCATTCCAGACTCTTTCCTCGTCGGGGTTTATGTCAAGAGCAACATTTTCCCCAAGAGTACACGAGAAAATCTGGAAATCCTGAAAAACTGCTGCAAATCTGTCACGATGTGAGTCAGCTGTTGCGTTTTTGATGTTTTCACCATCAATTAAGATTTCGCCCTCTGTTGCATCATAAAGTCTTAACAATAGGTTGGTTAGGGTTGTTTTTCCTGCACCATTATAACCAACAAGAGCAATTTTTTCATAAGGTTTAATGGTAAGGTTAATATCCTCAAGTGTTGGTTTGTCATTATTAGGATATGTGAAGGAAAGATTTTTAATGGTGATTTCTTTTGGCTCGGTTTTCGGCACATTTTTGCCACCATTTTTGATTTTAAAGTCTGCTCCTAAAAATTCACGGTACTTATCAATCATTTTCGCCTGTTCCGAGAAACGAGCCAATGCCCAAATTGTAAGGAATTGGAAGGACATGGCTACTGCGTGAGCACCGTTGAATGTAGCAACAAAATCACCTGCAGAAAGGTCACCCTTTACAAGCACACAATATCCAAGATAAAGAGGAAGAATAAACATAAATCCAAGTCCCTGAACACCGACTTTTTGTGTGCAGTTAAGTGCCGAAATTTTGTTCCAATATTTCTTTTGGTTGTTGATAACATCGTCCGCTGCATCATTGTATCGGTCAATAAGCAAAGGAGAAATATTGTTCATTCTCACTTCTTTTGCGTAGTCCTGCAAATAGAAAATACGCTGGAAATAGTCTGCTCGTCTGTGATATTTTGCGTTGTCAATTCGTCTTTCCATCATAAGAGTACCAACTCTTTTACTGATAGGTAAGAAAACGCAAATAACAACAAGAATAATCATCAAACACCAGGGGTCGATGGTCAATAAGACCGAAGAAACCGTAACAAGTGAGATAATATGTCCCACATACATTCTCACAAGACCTAAAAGGTTTTGGATATTACCCGAGGATGACTCGATTGTGAGAATAAAATTATTATAGAATTCGGGATTATCGTAGGACTCAAGGTCAAGACTTCTTGCCTTGTCATAGAGTTTCTTGTTTAGTCCGTAGTAAAGTCTTTCCCTTTCCATATTCCAGTAAAACTCACGGAAAAGCCACGAGATAACCGTTGAAAGGACTAAAATCAAACCGATTACAGCAACTGCATAGAAAATGCGTTCAAGGTCAGTACCTTCTGTTACCACATCAATAATGTACTTAACACCAATAACACGGATTAAGTTGTTGGGGAGAATCATCAAAAGTCCCCACATAAATTCACCCAATACCAAAAAAGGTGAAACGCTGAAAAGCAGTTTTATAAAGAAGAAAATATTGGATGGCATTGAGTGTAGTGTCTTTTCCTTTTGCTTTTTCTTAAACATTATCTGCCACCTCACTTTCACCCTTATAACTTGATGCTTGTAAAGTGAACATTCTGTTATATTCACCATCTTGAGCCATCAATTCCTGATGGCTGCCCATTTCAAGAATTGTACCATTTCCAAGAACAATAATTCTGTCAGAAAGCACAGCACTTGAAAGTCGGTGGGAGATATAAATAACAGTTTTGTCTTTTGTTACATCTATTAAGTTTTCATACATTTTGTATTCTGCAATAGGGTCAAGGGCAGAACTTGGCTCGTCAAGAATGGCGATTTCAAAATCCCTTGCAAAAAGACGAGCAGCAGAAACCTTTTGATTTTCGCCACCTGAAAGACCTGCACCGTCAATTTCAAATTCCCTTGTAAGTACAGTATCTGCACCCTTTGGCAGACTTTGGATTTTATTCCAAACACCACTGCGACGAAGTGCCTTTTCGGCAATTTCTTTTTCCTCGTCGCTACATTCGTGGCACATAATGTTTTCATTAACAGAAACTGCAAAGTTCTTATAGTCCTGGAAAACCGTAGCAAAAACTTTACGAAGTGAATTGACATTATATTCTTTTAGGCTTATTCCGTTATAAAGAATTTCACCATCGTCAGGGTCGTAAAATCTTAAAAGCAGTTTAACAAGTGTGGACTTACCTGCACCGTTAACACCTACAACTGCAATAGTTTCACCCTTTGAAATCTTAAATGAAACATTTTTAAGAATTGTTTTGTCAGTGTCGGGATAAGCAAAGGATACATTTTTAAATTCAAGACTTTGAAATGCTTCTGCATCCTTGCCACCATCAGTGATTTTTGGCTCATAATCAAAGAAATCCCTTAAATTCTGGAAGAAAAGTGCCATCTGACTCATCTCGTCAAAAGCCTCTGCAATACTGAGCGTTGAGTCACGAACCGAGTTGATTGATGAAAGCACAACGGAAAAGTTGGAAATTGAAAGTGCCTTTGTGAAAATGAACTGATATCCTGCAAAGGCATAAGTGCCGATGATTGGAATGAAATCACTTAAAAGTGAGCTTAACATACTATAAAGAAAAAGTTTAACACCATATTTTTTGAGAATAACCACATTGGCATCAATGTCTATTTTAAATCTACCGATAAGGACAGAAAAAATATTGGGTGTTCTCATATCCTTTGAATATTCTTTTAAGAACATCGTTCGTTGGATATATGCCTTAATACGATTGTTTGTTGTCATCTGGAGGTCACGCTTGTAAACAGCCTTGCTTTTTAAAATCTCAATGGCAAAAACCAAAGTAACAGGTAAAAGGAATAACAGATACATAGGGTTGATAACTGTAACTGTTGTTATAACACAGATAAGGGCAATAACACCACCTACAACGGCAGCAACATCCCAACAAATAAGGTCATAGTAACTTGATGAAAGCACCAAAGTTGCTCGTTGATATTTGTCATAGAATTCAGGATTTTCATAGCAACTTACATCAAGGCTTGTTGCCTTTTCAAAAATCTTATTATTGACTTCTTTGAGCACAACTTTTGCAGAAATAAGTCTTGTCCTTTCAGCAAAGGCTGAAATCACATTAACGGTTAAGTATGTACCCAAGAAAAGTAAAAGATAAATAAAATATGTTTTAAAATTTGCCTCTCCGTCAATTATACTCAAAAGAACTTTCAGAAACAGAATGTTCTGAACATACATAGATAAAACTTTGTTGGAAATTTCTGTAACAAGGTAGCCGATTAAAAGTTTCTTGTCTGCTTCCCACACGAGTTTAATAGCATATAAAACATTCTTAAACACGGGAACTTTAACAGGCTCATGAAGTTTAATCCATCTCATAGGGACCCTCCTTTTTATTTAGTAACAAAAAAACCGTAGGTGCTTCTACCCACGGTGACGAAATACAATATCCCAAATGAAAAATCAATCGCAAGAACAGGAGTTGTACTTAAGATGGGGGCAGAAAGAGTTGAACATATTGAATTTTCTTTTATTATACCAACGGTTTGTCATTTGATTTCTGCCTCCTTCCTTTAAATAATAGTATATTGTGAGTAACTTTGTTTAGAATATCATAGGACTTTTTCCATGTCAAGAAATTTATGGAAATTTAACGCTTTTGGGCATAAAAAATCGCCCCTATGGGACGGTAATCAACACATTATAAAAAATTGATTATAAAAATGAAATAACCCTCGGAGCCGATGTTTCTTTACACATCTTTCACTGACTCGGAGGGCTATTTCTGTTCACTCTTGATATCTAACATCTTTCTATCTACCTCTCATTCTACAGATTTTTTGTCTTCTGTTTTTTGATTTCAACTCCGGTACACTCTTTACAGTCATCAATCATTCTCGAAAAGCGAGACCTTTAATGCATCAGAACCTATTTTACAATGTTTCAGAAGACTTGTCGGTCGGTTCTCATTTTAAAAATAAACTTTAGTTTGCAAACATTTATCTATATAAAAAATTAATTTACGTTTCTTTTTTTAGAATTCGTATTTTCGTTTTACGTCTGTGCTGTTTGCTACACTATTTTACTTCTTAAAACTAAGTTTTATTTTTAAGAACCTTTAAGTTTTACCTGTACATTGGTATCACCATTTCCTTTCTGTGTCTATAATATAACACAGAAAAAAGCATATTGCAATATGTAATTTTGTACAAAGTTGACACAATTTTATTATTTATTTCGTAGATTTTGTTTATTATGCTCATAGAATTTTAAAAAAACTCTTGACTTTATATTCTGTTTTTGATATCATAAATATGTTGGGTGTTTGAAAGCACCCATATTTTTTTTGTCGAAAATAGTAGGGCGGGGTCAAGACCCCGCCGTTTTGATGTGTAAATATATTTTGTTTTATCCAATTCTTTTCTTTTTCTTGTTGTAGGTAATAAAATAGGCAATAGTCTGTGCAATAAAAGTTATGGCCCACGAAATTGTATATGAATGATAAAGCCATTCAAGAGTGTGGAACTGTGGAATCCGGAATATTGTATAAATCCAAGCGATTCTGAATCCGCATACACCTACAACGGAAATAACCATTGGAGCAAAGGAAACACCCATTCCACGGAGAGCACCTCCGGAAACATCCATAAGACCTAAAAGACAATACGGAAGGAACAGACAACTCATTCTCACCATTCCCCAGTAAATTGCTTCTTCCGAGTCTGTAATATAGATTGATAAAAGCTTTGGACCAAGGAAATACAAACAAAGAGAAAGAATAAGACCGATTACGAGTACGCAACAAAGGCAAAGTAAAAACACCTTTTTAGCTCGTTTATACTTATTTGCACCAATGTTTTGCCCTGTAAAGTTAAGTGCAGACTGATGAAAAGCATTAAGGACAATGTACATAAAGCCTTCAATATTAAGTGCCGCTGCATTACCTGACATAACAGTCGGACCAAATGAGTTAATTGATGACTGAATAATTACATTAGAGAAAGAGAAAAGCGAACCTTGAATTCCTGCAGGCAAACCAATCTTAATTATCTGCAAAAGCTCATTTTTATAAAACTTGAGTTGTGAAAAATGTAACTGACAAGCATCACTTCTCTTGACAAGAGCAAGTATTACAAGTACTGCAGAAACACCTTGTGAAATTGTGGTTGCCAAGGCAACACCTGCAACATTGAGGTCAAAAACAGTTACAAAAACCACATTAAGACCTACATTTATAACTCCCGCGGTAGTCAAGAAAATCAATGGGGATTTTGTGTCACCCGCTGCACGAAGAATGGCTGCACAGAAATTGTAAATCATCATAAAAATGATGCCGCCAAAATAAATCTTCATATAAAGTGCAGAGAGAGGAAGAACATCATCAGGTGTGCTCATCCAACGCAAAAATGTTTCAGAAAAAGCAATACCCACTATGGTAAGTAAAACACCACCCACAAGGGCAGTAGGGATTGCTGTATGGACAGCACGGTGTACTTTTATATTGTCGTTAGCTCCAAGCCCCTGTGCAACTGTAACACCTGTACCGACGGAAAGACCGACAAAGAGGTTTACAATAAGATTTGTAATAGCACCCGTAGCACCAACCGCAGCGACGGATATACTTCCGCAAAAACGCCCCACAACAATTAAGTCAGCAGCGTTAAAGAGGAGTTGCAAAACGCCTGTAAGTATTATTGGGATTGTGTAAGAAATAATGTTTTTGAATAAAGAACCATTAACCATGTCAATGTTTCTTCTGCTCATAAAAATCACCTGATTTTAAAGAAATGCCCGACTACACAATTGTAGTCGGGACTTTTTGTGGTCGAGATGACAGGATTCGAACCTGCGGCTTCCACGTCCCGAACGTGGCGCTCTACCAAACTGAGCCACATCTCGATAAATTCATTGTATTGCTTTTGATGTATTAGTGAAGTGATGTGAAGTCGCACCACTGCGTGGCTTACGGTTAAAACATAGTCGTTCTGCTCATTGCCATTTCGCATAACTCCTTGTTTTGCCCCATTTCGCACTCCCTTCATCTGCCACAGGCAGCGGTCGTGCTCAAAACTACCAAACTGAGCCACATCTCGATAAATTCATTGTATTGCTTTTGATGTATTAGTGAAGTGATGTGAAGTCGCACCACTACGTGGCTTACGGTTAAAACATAGTCGTTCTGCTCATTGCCATTTCGCATAACTCCTTGTTTTGCCCCATTTCGCACTCCCTTCATCTGCCACAGGCAGCGGTCGTGCTCAAAACTACCAAACTGAGCCACATCTTTTAGGACTCAACTATTATAATATAGTTTGATTTATAAATCAAGAACTTTTTAAAGATATAACAATGTTAGATTGATAAAAAGTAAGCGGTATTATTGTTTTATGCAGTTTGGTATTTAGTTTTACACGATTTAAATGGAATTTGTCGGTAATGCAGACTCCGAAGTATTTGCCGAAGTAACGGTTTTTGTCAGGGTATTTGTAAAGAATAAGCGTCAATAGTTTTTTGTTTATTGAAAGTTACTAACCCTGAAACTGGACACATTTTCACAAATTAGTACATTATTCAAAGAAACTATTGATTTCATTTTGGTTTTCCTATATATTGACATTGTGAGTAAACAAAAGGGGGACTTTTATGAAAAAGTCTATGAAAATCTTTTTAACTATGATGCTTGTGTTTGTTACCGTAATTATTGCATGTGTTTCTGCCAGTGCAGCGACATTTGATTCCGAAATGCAGTATCAAACAGAGAATAAAGTAACTCTTTGGTCGAAAAAGGATTATAAAGGTAAAAGCGTGGAATATGGAATTGGTGAATATTCATCACTTGACATCAGGTCAAGCAGTATCTCGATTCCACAGGAATATGTAGTATATGTTTATACCAGAGAGAATTTTAAGGGTAGAGAATATATTCTTAATGACAGTGAAAGTTCATATTTGCGATATGACTTTGGCAAAGGTCTTACATCAATTTTAAGAATCAGAAGTATGAAAATCGCACTTATAGAGAGTGAGCCGGTGGATATAACTAATGTTGATGATGCACAGAAGAATCAGATTATGATTGATTATGCACCGAGAGTTCACTGGGCACAGGGTGACCTTTATGAACCGGTTTCAATGGAATGGACCTTTGAACATTTTTATCGTGTTATGGATGACAATGGGGATTCACGACTTGTGATGTATGAAAAAATTGACGGTGCACACGACATTTGTGACACATTTTATGGTGATATGGACTCAGCAGTAGCCTATGCTTTCTGGGTAGAAAAAGAGAATAACTATATTGATATTGTTTATTTCATTTATTCTCCTTACGACAGCGGTAAATATATCTGGATTGTTGGAAACAATGTGGGAGGCCACCCTGGAGATTGGGAACATTTCACATTGCGTTTTCTGAAATATGAGGAGAATGGCAAAATATATCTGCGACCTGTAAAATCTGCCTTTGCGGCACATACATTTGCAGAAATAGTGGCTTGGGAAGATATGGAAATGTATGATGACACTCACTGTATAGTCTATGCTGCAGCAGGTACACACGGTTTATACCCTCACACGGGTACATACACTTATATGAATTTTGTTGTAGTTAAACTTAGAGATGAGTGTTCGCAAGGGGAAATTTGGGACCTTTGGGAGCCTGGTAATGTTGAAACCTTTGAACTTGTGCCGGAAGAAAGTTGCCGTGCTTTGGCAGGTTCCAAGTGGGCAGAAGCATTTAGTTATGATTATGAAAATCCCGATAGTATGGCGACTCTTTATTGGGGTAATCAGTCCTCTTACCCACCCTTCATGAACGGTGGACCACAGGGACCGCAGTTTAAAACCGAAATGACAAGCACATCAAGTTTTAAATAATCTGATATTTATAAATTCCTTGTTTAATTACTGTTAAACAAGGAATTTTTTTGTTTTCTATATATGGCATTTATTTCTTGATTGTGTTATACTACTTATAATTATGAAATATTTGGAGTTGCGATATGAAAGTTTTAGCAATTGACGGTAACAGCATTTTAAACAGAGCCTTTTATGGTATCCGTGCTTTGTCTACCAAGGACGGCAGATTTACCAACGGTATCTATGGTTTTTTGACAATTCTAATGAAACTTCGTGATGAGGTTAAACCCGATGGTGTTGCTATTGCATTTGACCTTAAAGCACCAACATTCCGTCACAAAATGTATGACGGATACAAAGCAAATCGTCACGGAATGCCACCGGAACTTGCTGGGCAGTTACCTGTACTCAAAGAACTTTTAGTTGCTTTGGGTTATAAAATCATATCCCTTGAGGGGTATGAGGCGGACGATATTTTAGGTACAGTTGCAGGAATGTGTGCAGACGGTGACGAGTGCTTTATCGCCACTGGTGACCGTGACTCATTCCAACTCATTCGTGACAATGTTACAGTCCTGCTACCACATACTAAAATGGGAACAACTACAACTGAAACATATACTCCTGCAAGAATTAAAGAGGAATATGGTGTAACTCCAATACAGATGATTGACATAAAAGCACTTCAGGGTGATGCATCTGACTGTATTCCTGGGGTTTCCGGTGTGGGTCAGAAAACAGCAGGGGACTTAATTCAGAAATTTGGTACAATTCAAAATATTTACGACAATATTGATACTCTTGACATTAAAGAAAATCTTAAAAATAAACTTGTTACAGATAAGGAAAAAGCATTTTTGAGTTACACTCTCGGCACAATTATTAACAATGTGCCCATTGAGTATGGTTTAAAAGACTTAATTCCACAAAATGCAGACGAAAGCAAGGCAAGAGAGATGCTTGCCGACCTTGAAATGTTTAAAATTATCGAAAAATTAAACTTTTCAGCACCAACTGCTGTGGAGAAAAAAGAAGAAAAAACAAAGGAATTGGACTTTGTAACAGATTTTGATGTAAACGAACTTTTGAACAAAATCAGAGTAGAAGCACAGGCATATTTTACTGCCGATTACAAGGATTTGGATAATCCTCAATTCTGTTTCTTGTGCGACAACACCGTTTATCACCTTGAGCCAATGAACTTTGGCTATTTTATGTTTGTGCAGTCCCTTTTAGAAGACGAAAACATCAGAAAATATACGGATAACTCAAAACTTTTATATCGTTTTGCCTTTCTTAATAACATAGAAATCAAGGGAATGGCACTTGACACATCTTTGGCAGGATATATTCTTAATCCATCTGCAAACGGATATAATCCTTTGCGACTTTGCGAGGAGTACAAAGCACCAATTCCAAGGGTGAAAACTGATTTGCCATTGGCTATTGACTGTGCTGTTATGAAATCCGTATGCACAAGACTTACAACCGAAATTGAAACAAACGAACAGGAATATTTGCTCTATAAAGTTGAAATGCCACTTGCAGAGGTTTTGGCAAGTATGGAACATCTTGGTTTTATGGTTGACCGCAAGGGTATTGCAGATTTTACACAGAAAATCAGCGGTGAATTAAAACAAATCCAAGAAGAAATCTATGAACTTGCAGGGGAAGAATTTAACATCAATTCACCAAAACAACTTGGTGTAATTCTCTTTGAAAAAATGGGACTTCCCGCAAAGAAAAAGACAAAGAGTGGTTATTCAACAAATGCAGATGTCCTTGAAAGTTTGCAAAATGAAAACCCGATTATTGATAAAATTCTTTGGTTCAGAACACTTTCAAAACTCTATTCAACATATTGCGAAGGACTCTTGAAAGTAATCGGTGAAGATGGTAGAATTCATTCATCGTTTATTCAAACTGAAACAAGAACAGGACGAATTTCATCAACCGAACCAAATCTTCAGAATATTCCGGTACGAAAAGAAATCGGCAGAGAAATGAGAAAATTCTTCGTTGCAAAAGAAGGCTGTTTGCTTGCAGATGCCGACTATTCACAGATTGAACTTCGCGTTCTTTCCCATATTGCAGATGACGAAGAAATGCTTAAAGCATTTAATGATGAAATTGATATTCATACAGTCACCGCATCGCAGGTATTCAATATGCCGATAGAAATGGTAACACCATTGATGCGTAGCCGTGCGAAAGCAGTCAATTTCGGCATTGTTTACGGTATCGGTGCATTTTCCCTTGCAAAGGATATTGGCGTTACAAGGAAAGAAGCAGATGACTATATAAAGGGTTATCTTCGCCACTATGCAGGTGTTGACAAATATATGGAAACAGTTGCAAAGGATGCAAAGGAAAAGGGCTATGTTTCAACTCTTTGGGGCAGAAGAAGATACCTTCCCGAACTTAATTCGTCAAACGGAATGCTCCGTGCATTCGGTGAAAGAGTTGCAAGAAATATGCCGATTCAGGGTACTGCTGCGGATATTATCAAAATCGCAATGGTGCGTGTTTATAATCGACTTAAAGATGAAAAAATGGAAGCAAAACTCATTCTTCAGGTGCACGACGAACTGATTGTTGAAGCATCCCAGAATGAAATTGAAAAAGCAGCAAAAATCCTTCAGGAAGAAATGGAAAATGCTTGTCAGATGAAAGTCAGACTTTGTGCAGATGTCAACACAGGTCGCACATGGTTTGATGCAAAGGGATAAGTTTGTAGGGGGCGACGACCTCGGCGTCCCGCAATAATAGGGAAAATATGAAAAAAATAATGTTTATATGCAGTGGTAATACCTGTAGAAGCCCCTTGGCAGAAGGGCTGTTCAAGAAATATTTAAAAGAGAATAACATAACTGATATTGAAGTCTCGAGTGCAGGTGTTGGTGCATTTCCGGGAGATGCGGTAAGCATAAACTCAATCCTTGTTGCTTCAAATCGTGGTGTGAATATTTCCGACCACCGAGCAAGGAATATTAACCCTGAACATATACTCACCACGGATTTGTTTTTCTGTATGAGTGACTCACACAAAGCTGTTTTGTCCCGACATTGTGACGAAAGTAAAATTGTTGTTTTAAATGTGTCAGACCCTTATGGCAGACCTATTGAGGTTTACGAAGAATGTGCAAGACAGCTTGAAAGTCTGTTTCCACAAATACTTGAAAGAATTCAAAACACCGTTATTATCCGTGAAATGACGGAAAGTGATATTACTGAAATAGCAGAATTGGAAAAAGAGTGTTTTGCAACACCTTGGAGCGAAAATTCATTAAGAGATGAGTTGACTAACGAAACCGCAAGGTTTTATGTGCTTCGAGATAGTGAAAATCTGCTTGGCTATATCGGTGCAAATAACATCTGTAATGAGGTTTATATCACAAATGTTGCAGTGAGTGGAAAATATCGTGGCAAGGGTTACGGTCAAAAGCTTGTAAACCATCTGATTAAACAAAGCGAAACAGAAAGAGCATTTTTCATAACTCTTGAGGTGAGAAAATCCAACGAAAATGCCATAAAATTATACGAAAAATGTGGGTTTAAGTTCATAGGCGAGAGAAAGAATTTTTACTCAAAACCTACGGAAGATGCTTTAATCTATACATACTATTTAGAGGAATAACTATGAAAATATTAGCAATTGAAAGTTCATGTGATGAAACTGCTGCAGCCGTTGTGGAAGACGGCAGGGTTGTCTTGTCAAATGTAGTATCAACACAAATTGAAAAACATAAAATATTTGGTGGAGTTGTGCCTGAAATTGCATCAAGATTACATACTGAAAACATCTCTTGGGTAGTTGAAAAAGCACTTGCAGATGCAAATTGTACTCTTGATGATGTTGATGCTATTGCAGTAACCTATGCACCGGGACTTATTGGTGCTTTGCTTGTCGGCGTCAATTATGCCAAGGGTTTATCTCTTGCAAGTGGTAAACCGCTTATCCCCGTCCATCATCTTCGCTCACATATTGCTGCGAATTATATTACTCACAAAGATTTGAAACCACCTTTTATGTGCCTTGTAGTTTCAGGTGGCAATACTCTTCTTTGTAAGGTTAATGATTATACTGATTTTGAGGTAATTGGTCGCACGCGTGATGATGCGGCAGGTGAGGCTATGGATAAGGCTGCTCGTACTTTAGGACTTCCTTATCCCGGTGGAGTTAATCTTGATAAAATCTCAAAAACCGGGGATAATACAAAGTATAAATTCCCCAAGCCCCGAGTTGACGGCAGTCCTCTGGATTTCAGTTTTTCAGGGCTTAAAACGTCTGTGATAAATCTTGTGCACAATGCAACTCAAAAGGGTGAAACCTTGGAAGAAGCAGATGTTGGTGCATCTTTTATCAATGCAGTTGTAAATTCCCTTGCAGATAACACGGTGAAAGCTATGGAGATGGCAGACGAAAAAACGCTTGTGCTGGCAGGTGGTGTTTCAGCAAATTCCGTCCTTCGTTCTCGTATGGAAAAACTTGCAGAAGAAAAAGGTTGGGATTTATATTTACCGGATTTATCACTCTGTGGTGATAACGGTGCTATGGTAGGTGCACAAGGATATTTTGAATTTTTAAATGGCACTGTTGCCCAAATGGATTTGAATGGAAAAGCAACTGCCGACATTGAAAAAGACTACACAAATTGACCACTTCTTATAATTGTATATATAATACACATAATTTATTCATAGATAATTGATAATTTGTTATCATTTTAACTATTGATAATTTGCAGGATTTGGTATATAATAATTCAAAATAGGTGAGAATGGCTTATTTTGGTATCAATTATGAAATTTTATATAAAGGAGTAAACAATTATGGCACTCACAAAGAACAAGTCAATTCTTGAGTGGATTGACAAACAGGTTGAACTTGTAAAGCCTGATAATATCGTTTGGATTGACGGTAGCGAAGAACAGATTGAAGCTCTTCGTGCAGAAGCTTGCTCAACAGGCGAATTAGTAAAACTTAATCAGGAACTTCTTCCTGACTGCTACTATCATAAGACAGCAGTTAACGATGTTGCTCGTGTTGAGGACAGAACTCTTATCTGCTCAAAGAAAGAGGAAGATGCAGGTCCTACAAACCACTGGATGGACCCGGAAAAAGCATACGCAATGCTTTACGATATTGCAAAAGACAGCTACAAGGGTAGAACAATGTATGTTATCCCTTACTCAATGGGACCTATCGGTTCACCTCTTGCAAAAGTTGGTATCGAACTTACAGACTCAATCTATGTCGTTCTTAACATGGTTATTATGACTCGTGTTGGTAAGGCTGTTATGGATGCATTCGGTGACGAGAGCAACGACTGGGTTCGCGGTCTTCATTGTAAGTGTGAAATTGATGCTGAAAAGAGATGGATTTGCCAGTTCCCGGAAGATAACACAATCATTTCAGTTAACTCTGGTTACGGCGGAAATGTTCTTCTTGGTAAAAAATGCTTTGCTCTTCGTATTGCTTCTTATCAGGGTAAAAACGAAGGTTGGCAGGCTGAACACATGCTCATCCTTGGTATCGAAAATCCAAAGGGCGAAGTTAAGTACATCTGTGCTGCTTTCCCATCAGCATGTGGTAAAACAAACCTTGCTATGCTTATTCCACCGGAAGGATATCAGGCAAAGGGTTACAAAGTATGGTGCGTAGGTGACGATATTTCTTGGATTAGAAAAGGTCCTGACGGAAGACTTTATGCTATCAACCCGGAAAACGGTTTCTTCGGCGTTGCTCCCGGTACAAATGTTAAGTCAAACCCAAATGCTCTTGCATCAACAAAGAAGGGCACAATCTTTACAAACGTTGCTCGTAACCTTGACGACAACACAGTTTGGTGGGAAGGCCTTGACAAGAATCCTCCGGTAAATGCAGTTGAATGGACAGGAATCCAGACAAATGGTGTTGAATGGAAAGCAGAAGGCAAAAACCTTGCTCATCCAAACAGCCGTTTCACAGCCCCTGCTGTTAACTGTCCTTGCATCAGCTCTGAATTCGAAAACCCGGCAGGTGTTCCAATCTCTGCTTTCGTATTCGGTGGCCGTCGTGCAAAACTTGCTCCACTCGTATATCAGTCACGCGACTGGAACCACGGTGTATTCGTAGGGTCAATTATGGCTTCTGAAACAACAGCAGCTGCAGCAGGGGCAGTAGGTGTTGTTCGTCGTGACCCAATGGCTATGCTTCCATTCTGTGGTTACAATATGGGTGACTACTGGCAGCATTGGATTGACATTGGTAAGACTCTTGATGCTGACAAAGCTCCAAAAATCTTCAATGTTAACTGGTTCAGAAAAGACGACGAAGGCAACTTCATGTGGCCAGGTTTCGGTGATAACCTCCGTGTTCTTGAATGGATTATCAAGCGTTGCGAAGGCGAAGTTGATGCTCAGGAAACAGCAATCGGTTACTTGCCATTCGCTAAGGATATCAATATTGAAGGTCTTGAAGGTGAAGTAACAGTTGAATCACTTGAAAGCATTCTTGATGTTGATAAGACTCTTTGGACTCAAGAAGCAGAGGGTATCGGCGAGTTCTACGCTAAGTTCGGTGATAAACTTCCTGAGACACTTAAGGCAGAACTTGAAACACTTAAAGCAAACCTTAAGTAATTATAATAAAATAGAAAGACGGAGTTTCGGCTCCGTCTTTTTTGTGTTAAAAGGTTTCAAATCAACAAAAAATTAAAAACTGGTTGTTCAGTTTGTGTTTTTCATTATTTATAATTGTCTTGTAATCAAAAGGAGGTTATAATAATGAACACAGACAAAATTTATGCAGAATCAATCGCAAAGGAATACGCACCAAAGGAAGATTCAAAAATCCTGGCACTTAAAAAACTTGACCAAAAGGCAAAAATGCCTGCAAACATATTTGCTTATACCTTCGGTATTGTTTCTTCACTTGTTGCAGGTCTTGGAATGAGCCTTGCGATGAATGTTATCGGTGGAACAACAGTATTTATGGTGCTTGGAATTGTAATCGGTATCATCGGATTTGCTTGTTGTGGCATCAACTATCCGATTTACAAAAAAATTCTTGAAAAAGGCAAGAAGAAATACGCTTTTGAAATTGTAGAACTTGCACGTCAAATTAGCGAGGAAAAGTAATCGTTAGATATCCTTGAGATAGGAGGTTGCCTGGTGAATAAGAATGAAAGCAAGTATTTTAACACAGCAGTAAAAATGGATAAAGCACTTCTCAAACTCCTTGAGAAGAAGGACTTTGAATACATTTCTATTAAAGAAATCTGCAAGGAAGCAGGAGTTAACCGTTCAACTTTTTATCTTCATTATGAAAACACAAGTGACTTATTAAAGGAAACATCTGACTATATCATCGACAACTTTTTTGCCTGTTTTTCCACTGTTGCGGATAATATAAGTATTGATTACAGTAATAGCAAATTAGAAGATTTGATGTTTGTTACCCCTGAGTATATTACCCCATATCTTACTTATGTAAAGGAAAATCAAAGGATTTTTACAGGGATAATGCTGATGCTTACATCTTTACCCCTTGCAGGAATGGTAATTCTCTCGTCGCTAAAGGACCGAGGTGTAGACCACAACGAAATTGTAATGATTACCATAGCTCTTTACACAAAAAAACGAACAGAATTGATTTTCTGTTCGTTTTCTTATACTATTTAATCTCATTAACATCATAGGGTGTTCTTTGATACACAAAGTAGTTAAGCCAGTTTTGGAACAACAAACTACCTGCACCTCGCCAGGTGAGCGGGGGAGTGAGTCGTGTATCGTCATTAGGAAAATAGTTGTATGGAATTTTAATATCCAGTCCCTTATGTAAATCCCTGAAATACTCACGAGCAAGGGTGTCGCTATCATATTCACTGTGACCTGTGCAGTAGAAATTTCTGCACTCCATATCTGCAACAAGGTGAACACCTGAAATTTCAGAATAAGAGAGAATTTGCAAGTCTTTTACAAGTGCAATATCTTCTTTTTTAGTTTCTGTGTGACGGGAGTGTGGCACATAGAAAAGGTCACTAAAACCACGGAGTAAGGGGTGGTACATATCAAGAGGCTTATGTGGGAAAATGCCAAACATCTTCTCAGGCAACTTGTATTTTGGAATTCCGTAATGATAATAAAGTGCAGCCTGAGCACCCCAACAGATGTGGAATGACGAATAAACATGGCTCTTTGCCCAGTCAAAAATTGTACAAAGTTCGTCCCAGTAGTCAACTTCTTCAAAAGGCATCATTTCAACAGGAGCACCTGTGACAATCATACCGTCAAATTTCTGGTCTTTAATATCATCAAAGGTTTTATAGAACTTGAGCAAGTGCTCTTTGCTTGTATTTTTGCTTTCGTGAGTAGCAACCTGTAAAAGTTCAATCTCAACCTGCAAAGGAGAGTTACTCAAAAGCCTTAAAATCTGTGTTTCTGTTTCGATTTTTGTAGGCATTAGGTTGAGAAGAATAATCTTAAGCGGACGAATGTCCTGTATACTTGCTCGTTGCTCTGTCATAACAAAGATATTTTCCAATTCGAGATTATGTCTTGCGGGTAATTGGTCATCAATTTTAATAGGCATTTCGTCCACCTCAATTCGTTTTAGTATTTGTGCTGTGCACAATTTGGTATTTTAACACAATCAAAAAATAATGTCAATGCAAGGAGAATCGATTATATTTCATCTTCGGGATATACATCTTCTTCGCATTCGTCTGCTTCTTCTGTCAGAGGATAATGAACTTCCGTTATACTGTTTATGGTACGCATAAGACTTATTCGGTTAATTTGAGGAAAGTATTGCATTGGAATGTAATACTGGATGCCTCTTACATCAAACAATTTTGCAAGGATTTTTCTGAAAAATGGTAGTTCGTCGACTTCTTCATTTAATCCTATGCTAAAAATATCTGATTTTGCTCCATATTTACCACTAATAGTTTTTGTTCCCATTTCATTAACCTTTTCCCAAATAACACATTTTTTGCAGGTTAATGTTCTGAAATATAATTCACGGTCATCAATTTCTATTTTTCCAAGTTTCAAAACACCATAGAATATCCACTGTGTTAAAGTGTAAATACTACAAATCCCACATAATACTGCAAAAATAATGATATTGATTGACTGGTAAAAACTAAAATATATTGCGAGAATGAGAGAGATGACAATTACAAGAATGTGAAAAATATGAGTAGAGAAACTCATATTTGATGTGAATTTTATAGGAAGATAATATTGTTCATTAGAACTATGTTCATAATTTTCCATTTTTAACTCCTGTTTATAATTCAACTGTATATTCAATATCCATCCACTTATGCTCTGCATAATTTCTCATACGGACAAGGATTTCATTTTCACAAACCTCAACATAAAGACCAATACCTTTATCCTGAATGTCAGCATTACCAACATTGTTATCTGCACCAAAAGCAGGTACACTAATGTATGTGATATTATCTTCATTTATATATGAAACTTCATTATTGTAAAGCCCCATGTGAAGGTGACCTGAAAAATAAATAATTTGATTACTGCTTTTTCTCATAAGCAGGTGAAGTGCTTCACTTTCAAGACCTATATGTCCTTCAGTCCACACAAAAGGCCAAGTGTGGTTGAGTGGATAGTGGTTGAAAACAAAAACAGGTTTGCTCATACTTTCGGCAGATTTCAGTTCATTTTCAAGCCAAGCAAGTTGTTCTGCAGAAATATATTGCTGAACTCCTGCGTCGGATTCTGATGCTAAAACAATAAATTTATAACCATTGATTTCACGGCTGTAATATGCTTTTTCAATATTTTCACCAATGAATGCGTTATAGAAACTGATGAACTGATTAGCCTGTGTGTTGTAGTCCCCGGAATTCTGTTCACTTGGGCAAAGGTCGTGGTTGCCGGATGTAACAAGCACATTTTCAATGTGGTTATATCTGTCAAGAAGACCATAGAAAAATGTGTGTTCAATTTTCTGACCATTCATTGTGTTGTCGCCTAAAAACACAAGAGCATCATTTCTTGTGGCAGAATTGATGTCACGAAGTCCCTCACCAAAAAGACTAAATCTTTCCATATTGTTGCCTTCCATATGCACATCGGAAAGCACAGAAAACACTAACTCAGGGTCTTCACTCTTTGGTGAGTATTCCGCAATATTACCCATTGGGAAATAAACGAAAAATGCAAGAATTGTTGCTATTATTTTATAAAAGATATTCATAAAGCTCACTCCTATAATATTTCAGCTAATATGCTGTTTGAGATTAAGAAACCTTGTCGGGTTAATGCTAAACCATTTTTAGTTATTGTCATATACCCATTATCAATGAAAATCTTTGATTTTTCATAAATTTCATTTGGAATATTAAAACCAAATCTCTCGAAAACTCTGTTTTCATTGAGTCCCTCAACAAGGCGTAAATTGAGCATTGCATATTCAGTGAAATCTCCGCCAACACCATCTTGGATAGGGGAATTGCCATTCATAAATTCATTAAAATTACGGTCAAAATAAAATCTCTTGCCATCTAAAAATGAATGTGCTGACGGACCAAGTCCAAGGTATTCTTCACAATGCCAATATTTGAGATTGTGTTTGCTTTCATATCCTTTTTTTGAGAAATTTGAAATCTCATATTGTATTATATTGTTATTTTCAAGAGATTCGCACATCTGCAAATACAAATCTGCAGTCAAATCATCGTCAGGGAAACTGTATTTTTCTTTGTTTTTATAAAAATGAGTGTTTTCTTCAAGCTTCAGCATATATGCACTGATATGTGGCACACCAAGTGAAACACAGAAATCAAGGGTTTCGTTTAAACTTTTTTCTGTCTGGTTAGGAATTCCCAGCATAACATCAAGAGTGATATTCTCAAAGCCCACTTTTTGTGCCATTTTAACGGCGTTTTCAACATGATTTCTGTCACTCAATCTGCCTAACATTCGTCTTTCACTGTCAACTGCAGATTGAAGTCCCATAGAAATTCTGTTTACTCCGCAATCATATAAAACCTTGAAAAACTTTTCGTCAAGTCCGTGGGGATTACATTCAACAGTAATTTCAGCATCGTCAGTCAAAAAGTCTTTTTTACAAGTATCAACAAGAATTTTAAGATTTTCTGCACCTAAAACCGAAGGAGTACCACCACCAATGTAAAGTGTGTCGCCTTTACATTTTAAAGTAGAAATGCTTGACGAAATTCTGTCTTTTAAAACTCTTGTATACTCATCTTTTTCAGCATCCTTACCTGAAAATGAGTAAAAATCACAGTAAGGGCATTTTGACTTGCAAAAGGGGATATGGAGATATAGTCCTATGTTTTTCATACTTTGATATATGTGATTGTGTGACCGCAAGACTTGATATATGTAACAAGGTCATCGAATTTTAAAAATACAGTTGCAGTATTGTCGTTTGGATGGCAACCAACAATATCCTCTTTCTTTAAATCTGCATCAAAATAGATTTCAAGTTCTTTTTCAGTATCATAGATAATACCGAAAGGGGAAACAGAGCCTTTTTCAACCTTTAAGTATCTTTCCAATCTTTCATCGGAAGCGAAACTTAATTTTGTTGAGTCAATTTCTGCACGAATTAACTGCAAATTTGCCCTTTTGTCACCGTGGAGAACAACAAGCATATTGCGAGTACCCTTAACATCACGAAGAACAAGATTTTTTGGAATATGACCGTTTTCGGTAAGGTGATATTCATCGATTTCTTCCATAGTGAAAGCAGCAGGGTGCTCAACCTTTTTATATTCAATTTCTAATTGTTCTAATCTTTCAAAAATTTCTTTATTCATCATCAAGTTTAAGCACAGCCATAAATGCCTCTTGTGGTACTTCAACAGTACCGAAGTGACGCATGCGCTTTTTACCTTCCTTCTGTTTTTCAAGCAATTTCTTTTTACGGGTAATGTCACCGCCATAGCATTTTGCAAGAACATCTTTTCTCATAGCCTTAACGGTTTCACGGGCAATAACCTTGCCGCCAATAGCCATCTGAATCGGAATTTCAAACATCTGACGGGGGATATTGTCCTTAAGCTTTTCTGCAATTCTACGAGCCTTTGCATAAGCCTTTTCAGAGTGAATCATAAATGAAAGTGCATCAATAATGTCACCGTTGAGAAGAACATCAAGTTTAATGATGCTTGAACGCTGATAATCACTCATTTCGTAGTCAAATGATGCGTAACCACGAGTGCGTGATTTAAGTACATCAAAAAAGTCGTAGATAATTTCGTTAAGTGGGAGAATGTAGTGCAAATCAACTCTATCACTTGCAAGGTGTGTTGTATTTACATAAACACCGCGTCTGTCCTGACACAAATTCATAATTGCACCGATATATTCAGGGGGAGCGTAAATGTGTGCCTCAACTGTTGGTTCTTCGCAATAGTCAATATTTGCAGGGTCAGGGTAGTGGCTTGGATTGTCAATCTCAATAACCTCACCGTTTGTAAGGTGAACCTTATAAATAACACTTGGAATTGTTGTAACAAGGTCAAGGTTATATTCTCTTTCAAGTCTTTCCTGAATGATTTCAAGGTGTAAAAGCCCCAAGAAACCACAACGGAAACCGAATCCCAAAGCACCCGATGTTTCAGGTTCAAAGGAAAGGGCAGCATCATTTAGCTGTAATTTTTCAAGTGCTTCACGCAAGTTTTCATAGTCAGCACCGTCAGCGGGATAAACACCGCAGAAAACCATTGGGTTAACCTTTCTGTAACCTGCAAGTGCTTCTGTTGCAGGATTTTCAGCAGTTGTAACTGTGTCACCAACTCGAGCGTCACCAACAGTTTTGATTGATGCAGTAATATATCCAACCTCACCCGATGTGAGTTCTTTTTGTGGCTCCATAGCATTTGGACGCATATATCCAACTTCAACAACATTGAATTCTGCACCTGTTGCCATCATTCGCATTGTGTCACCGGGCTTGATTTTACCATCCATAACACGAACATAAACGATAACACCTTTATAGCTGTCATAAACAGAGTCAAAAACAAGTGCACGAAGTGGTTCATCATCGTGATTTTCAGGTGGTGGCACAAGGGAAACAATGCTTTCAAGGACTGCCTCAATGTTTTCACCTGTTTTTGCAGAAACTCTTGGTGCTTCGTCACAAGGAAGACCAATAACCTCCTCAACCTCGTTTGCAACTCGGTCGGGGTCAGCGGCAGGAAGGTCAATTTTGTTGATAACAGGCACTAATTCAAGGTCGTGGTCAAGTGCTAAGTATGTGTTGGCAAGTGTCTGTGCCTCAACACCTTGGGATGCATCAATAATAAGTACAGCACCCTCACAAGCAGCAAGTGAACGAGAAACCTCATAGTTAAAGTCAACATGACCGGGGGTGTCAATAAGGTTCAATTCGTATGTAATGCCGTCCTTTGCCTTGTAGTCAAGCTTAACGGCATGAGCCTTGATTGTAATTCCACGCTCACGCTCCAAGTCCATATTATCAAGTAATTGCTCGGTCATATCACGCTTTGCAACAGTTTCGGTAAGTTCCAGAAGTCTGTCTGCAAGGGTACTTTTACCGTGGTCGATATGAGCGATAATTGAAAAATTTCGGATATTGTCTTTCTTAGCCATATATTACCTCATAAAATGAATTAAATACTATTTTTAAAACCTTCGCCGAGAATCTGCTTTGACTGTGTAACAATGAAAAAAGCATTTTCATCGGTGGATTTTATTTTCTTAATAAATTTCTGTGTCTGGTTGTCATAGCAAGCACAAAGAAGAACATCTTTTTCTTGATTTGAGTAACCACCCTGACCTTTAAGCACCGTAACACCACGGTTAAAGTCATTTAAAATTATGCTGCGGATTTCGTCACCTTTATTTGTTATAACCATAATTGTAGCACCACGGCTGACTCCGTAAATAACATAATCAATAACCTGTGCACTTACAAAGGTTACAACTGCTGCATAAAGCATAGCATCAATATTTCTGTAAATGATTCCACCAAGTAAAATGACGAAACCATCGAAAATCAGAACACTTTTTCCAAATGAGAAGTGGGGATGGTTTATCTGAATGAGTTTTGCAATAATGTCAATTCCACCGGTTGTGGCATTTCGGATAAATATTATTCCTAATGAAACGCCCACCAATGCACCACCGATTATGGAAGATAAAAGTAAGTCGTTTGAATAAACAGGTATAAAGAATCCGCCGTCAATTAAAATTGATGTGATAAATGTTGCCCATATAGTCCTTTTTATGAATTTTCCGCCAAGTTTCTTTAATGCGATAAGAAAAAGGGGGATGTTCATTGTGAAGATGGCAGTACCGATTGGAATATTAAAAAGGTAGTTGAGAATTGTTGCAATTCCCGAAAATCCACCATATAGAATACCGTTTTTTGCCAAAAAACAATTGACGGCAACACTCATTCCTATTCCGCCTAATATAAAAATACCGGTGTCGAAAAGAAATTCTTTTAAATCATTCAGGTGCTTTTTCACCTTGGTCATCTCCAAAACTGTTGATGACTTCATTAAGCAGGAATCTGAGTCTTTCGTTTTCGTCTTTTAAATATAAGTATCCGATAAGTGTTTCAAATCCCGTAGCATAATGATAGTCACATCCGCTTTGGTTCTTTGGTGTGTGGGATGTGTGTGCATTTCTGCCACGCTTGAACACATCTGTTTCCTTTTCCGTAAGCAAGGGCAAAATTTTTCTCATAGCCTCTGCCTGAGCCGATGCCTTAACGGATTGAACCGAAAGCCTATGTAACTCCCCAACGGGACGATTTGCCTCACAGACAAGTTTTTCACGGATAAAAAGGGAAAAAACTGCGTCACCTGTAAAAGCAAGTGTTAATGGACTTAAGGAGTCCACTTTTATATCTTTTTCAAATAATCTCATAATTTACGGAACATAGTCAAACTCTAAATCATAGATGCTGACTGTGTCACCCTCCTGAATACCTTTATCAATAAGTGCTTGAATTACACCGCGTTCTTGAATAACTCTCTGGAAATATTGGAGTGACTCGTAGTCGTCAAGGTCGGTTTTGCAAAGAATTCTGTATATCCAGTCAGCCTCAACGATATAAACTCCGTCTTCAACAGTAACGGTAAACCCATCGTTACTTTTTTTGGCAATAACCTCCATTGGAATTTCTTCACTCTCATACTGTTTAACAGGTGGGAGTGTGTCAAGCATACGAGCAACTGCATTTATAAGTTCTTGTGTGTTGTGTCTGATTGGAGCACAAATTTCAAAATATTCATAACCCTTGTTTTCAATATATTCTCTGAATTCTGCTAACTGCTCGTCAGTTGCAAGGTCAATTTTGTTGCCTGCAACAATCTGTGGACATTTTGCAAGTTCAGGGTTGAATTTTTCCAATTCAGCATTGATAGCCTCAAAGTCTTCAATAGGATTTCTGCCTTCACTACCTGCAACATCAACTATGTGAACAAGCATTCTGCATCTTTCAACATGTCGCAAGAATTCGTGACCTAAACCAATACCCTCGGCAGCACCCTCAATAAGACCCGGAATATCTGCCATTACAAAGCTCTTTTCAGGCCCCATTGAAACAACACCCAAAACAGGGATAATTGTCGTGAAATGATAGTCACCAACAAGTGGCTTTGCCTGACTTACAACGGAAATAAGCGAAGATTTACCAACATTCGGAAAACCTAAAAGACCAACATCAGCGATAAGCTTAAGTTCAAGGCTTACTTCCCATTCTTCACCGGGAGCACCGTTTTTAGCAAATTTCGGTGTCTGTCGGGTTGATGTTGCAAAATGGGAATTACCCCAACCGCCACGACCACCTTTTGCACCTACAAATTCGTCGTCGGTTGACATATCCGCCATAATAACTCCGCTCTCAACTTCACGGATAATTGTACCTCGTGGCACTTTGATAATAAGGTCCTGACCTTTTTTACCACTGCGTTTTCCACCACTGCCGTTAGCCCCGTTTTCCGCCTTGTACTTTCTCTTGTAACGGAAATCTGCAAGGGTGGAAAGATTGTCGTCAACCTTGAAAATGATGTTTCCGCCTTTGCCCCCGTCACCACCGTCGGGACCGCCTGCGTTGATGTATTTTTCACGATGAAAAGCAACAGCACCGTTACCGCCGTCACCTGCTTTTATTTTAACTTTAGCAATATCTACAAACATAATTTTACCTCGTAAGTAATACAATTATATATAAATTCCCATTATCCTCATTATTTTACACTATTTTTATAAAATAATAAATAGTTATTTCAATATTTTTTATTATTTTTTCGTGCAAGTTGTGTTTTGAAATTGCCTTTAATTTTTGCTTTACAAATTTGAATTTATCGGGATGTTTTCGATACACCAAATGAGTTGTAATGCAGGGTCGGGTAAATCTCGCCAGCCCCTACAATTTACCAAATTGATAAAATCATAATTTCGAATTTCGCATTTCGAATTTAGTTCGACAAACTCCAATTTGCCAAACAAAACGCCATAATAATATAATTAACTCAAAAAACAATAGAATCTGTAAAAAAATCAAACATATTGTATAAAAAATATTGACAACCACAATATATTGTGTTAATATGAACTCACAAAGAAAAAATTACCATAAATAATTGCAAATTATGTCCGTAAAAACGGACTGAAAATATAAAATTTTTCGAACATTTGTATTGACTTTTGTAAAAAAATGTCTATAATATGACTTGTAAAGAACATTTGTTCCATTTTGTTCGGTAAAAAATAGTTTAAATAAATCGGAGGTTGATTTTATGTCAGCAACATTTGCAATCACAACTTTAATAGAATTGGCAGTAGGAATCCTTTTGGTATATGGCTTTATGCACGAAGAAAAAGTTATTGCTTTTGAACAGGCGGTAAAAAGAATTGTGGTCGGCAACATCCGTCGTGCAATCCGTATCAGAAATTATAAAAAGGCTGTAGCCCGTGGAGAACACCTTCACTTGCACACAGTGAATTCAAGAACTCCTGAATTCGAAACGACAGTTGCATAATTTGAGTTTTTGTTTGTCATTCATATAAACATCCTTTCACACGAAAAAACCCCCAAGGAATGTGCCTTGGGGGTTTTTCATAATGTTTTACATTTATTCCGCTGTGTATTCTCTGACTCTCAATGGAATATCGATTTTTTCACAAAGCTTTTTGCAATCCTCAACATCTTCCTTGCTGATTACATCAACAACTGTCAATTTAACTGGTGTTCCTAAGTTTTTACATTCTTTGGCAAATTTTAACATGGCATCAAATGACTTTTCGCCAAAGGAAGGTTTTGTGATTTCATTGTATTTTTCCTTTGTTGGTGCGTTAAGGCTAATTGAAACCGAATCAATGACCTCACAGATTTCCCTCGCAGTTTCTCTCTTGTTGATAAGGTCAGAAAGTCCGTTTGTGTTAAGACGAATGCTTATTCCTTTGCTTTTTAAGTATTTACAAGCCTCAAGCATATTATCGAGTGCACAGGTTGGCTCACCATAACCACAGATAATAATTGAATTGTTGTATTTTGAAAAGTCAAATTTGTCAATTTCTGCTTTTATTTCCTCAATAGTCGGGTTGTGGTCAAACCATAAAGTTGTTGCCTCACCAACACTGTCACCATTGTTTCGGATGCAAAAAGTACATCTGCAGGGACAAGCATTTGTAATATTCAGGTAAGCCTGATTTCCATAAGTATATACTATATCAGTCATATTTAAACTCCTTTTAAAATACGAGATTTAAAGTTCGTTTTATCAAGTGCCGTTGCCATAATTATAAATAAAAAACCGCTTGCAACAGCTTGAATTGTGTTGCCGATTATTGAAAGTGTTGCCGATGCAACTGAATATAAAACACATTCTGCAACGAAATAACCGAGAATTGAAATAACACCTGAAACGATGGTCATCAATGCAACTTTTATATTCAATATTTTTGGGGTTTTATTCTTTTTACACATACACACAAAAGGTAATGCAATTAAGATTTTTATAATAGCAGTGGGAATAGCCCATACAGCATATCCGCCTAAAATATCTGCCAATGCTCCACCAATGGCACTTGCAACAAGGCAATATGGGAAAGGGAGTATGCAAGCCGAAAGATAAATAAAGCAATCTCCCAAGTGAATATACCCTTCACCTAGTCCTGTTGAAAATTTAATAAGCATTGTGGAAAGTAAGATGATTGTAGCAAAGATTCCGGTGTTTGTTATTTTGAAAATTGTTTTTTTATTTCGCATTTATAAGCATCTCCAAGTGCTTTTGAAAGTTCACTCCGTTTGGCTCATAGTCAAGGTCAGTCGGAGTGTTTTTTATTGAGAAATAAATGAATTCTGTTGCAAGAGAAACAGCATCAAAAACATCCATTCCGTTTACAACACCACCGCAAACAACACTTGAAAAAATGTCGCCTGTACCCGAATAACTGCCGTTCAAGAGTTTGTGACTTGTGGTGTGTATTCTGTCTTTTTCTATGGTTAAAGTTTTAATTTTGCCACTATTTTTGATACCCGTAACAATAACAGTTTTAGTAGTTTCATTCAAAAGCGAATGTGCAAGAATTTCGATTTTATAGTGGTTTTCTTCCTTGCTTATTTCATTATAATCCGCACCACAAAGAATACACAATTCAGTAAGATTTGGTGTGATAATATTTGCTTTTTTGGTAAGCAATTTTACCTTTTCGCAAAGTATGTCATCATAAGTGTCATAAAGCACACCGTCATCTGCCATAACCGGGTCAACAAAAACCAAGGAATTTTTGCCGAAATGGTCAATAAAATCAAGGATAATGTCAACTTGTTTCTCGCTTGCAAGATAGCCTGTTAAAATGGCGTCAAACTGTGCATTTTGCTTTTCCCAAACATCAATAAAAGGTGTTAAATGGTCAGTGAAATCAACTGAATAAAAATCGTCATATCCCGTTTGATTTGAAAGGATTGCAGTGGGTACACAGCAACACTCGTGTCCCATAACGGAAAGGATTGGCAACGCCACGGAAAGTGAGCATCTGCCAAACCCTGAAAGGTCGTTTACAACTGCGATTTTTTTCACTGATTTCACCCCTTGCAAAGTGGATTTTATGAGTATATAATATACTAAAAGTGTCTTTAATAAAATATACAAATTTTAGAATTTTTAAGGGGACAGTTTAAAGTGAAAAACGAAAAATTATATATGCAGATTTATTCGTATTACAAAAGCCTAATTGAAGAAGGGAAACTTACCGAGGGTACGAAACTGCCGTCAATCCGTCGCTGTTCAAAGGAGTTGGGAGTGAGCAAAACCACTGTTGAGCAAGGGTATATGTGCCTTTGTGATGATGGATATATCCTTCCTAAAAGTCAGAGTGGATATTATGTTTCAAAACGCAGTAGTTCGGTCAAAAAGTCAGAGAATAAAAGGGAAAATCCCAAACAAAAAAATTCCGTTTTGTATGATTTTGTATCTGCGGGTGTTGATGCGGAAAGTTTTAATATGGACATCTGGCGAAGATACTTAAAAAGTGCTTTGCGACAGAATGAAAGACTGCTCTTTTACGGTGACCCACAGGGAGAATATGACCTTCGTTGTGAGATAGCAAAATACGCAAGAGAAACGAGAAACTGTGTCTGCTCGGAGGAAAATATAGTCATCGGTGCAGGGGTGCAGACACTTTTAAACATCCTCTGTCCACTCATAAAAAATAAAAAGTCCGTTTGCTTTGACGACCTTTCTTATCGACAGGGAATTGCCATTTTCAACGACTATGGCTTTAAGATTAACAACAATCGTGAGAATAGTAATATAATCTATATTTCACCATCATATTCAACCCGATGGGGAGATGTTATGAGTGTTAATGAAAGGTTTGATTTGACAGAATTTGCAAGGGAGAATAATAAACTTATAATCGAGGACGATTACGGTAGCGAATTTCGTTATTTTAATCGACCCACACCATCTCTGCAAGGTCTTGACGGTGGTGAAAATATTGTTTATTTAGGCACATTTTCAAAACTGTTACTACCCTCAATCCGTATAAGCTTTATGATTTTACCACAGAGCCTTACAAAGAAATATAAGCAAAAAAAAGACCTTTATAATCAGACTGTTTCCAAGGCAGACCAGATAGCCCTTTGCAGTTACATTCGTGATGGTCACCTTAATTCGCAAATCAAAAAATCAAGAAAAATCTATGGACAAAAATCCAAGATTCTGACGGATTTGTTGACGGAAACTTATGGGAAAGATGTAAGGATTTTAAAGACAAATTCACCACTTTATGTAAAATGCAGGTTCAACATAAAAATGTCAGCAAAAGACCTTTGCAAAGAAGCGGAAAAACTTGGGATTATTCTGATTCCTGCCAACGGAGATAAATCTTTTCCGGAAATTGCATTTTCCGTTGCAACAGTAGGGCAGGAGAGTATGGAAAAGGCTGTAAAAATCCTTCAAAAAGTAGTGAGAAATAGTTAATAAATACAAAAGAAAGTCCTATATTATGTGCTAATCGCCAATAATGTTTATAATAGTATAAAAAATTCAAAAAAATATGGACTTTTTGAGTTCGGTTTGTTATAATTTTAACATGTACTGTTATGTAATAATTGCGGTATTGAAATTTCAAATGAGGGCGAAGAAATTCGCTATAATCAAACAAAGGAGGAAATTCCAAAATGCTCAAAAAATTAAGTTCCATTCCGTTTGCAGGAACACCGGAGCAAGAGGAACAGCTCAAGGCTGTCATTGAAAAGAATAAGGATGACAAGAGTATGCTTATGCATGTAATGCAGGAAGCACAGGGTATCTACGGCTACCTTCCTTATGAAGTTCAGGTTATGATTGCTGAAGGTATGGATGTTCCGCTTGAAAAGGTTTACGGAGTATCAACTTTCTACGCACAGTTCTCACTTTCTCCAAAAGGTCAGTACAACATTTCAGTTTGTCTTGGTACTGCTTGTTATGTTAAGGGTGCTCAGGACCTTGTTGACAAAATCACAGAACAACTCGGTATCGGTCCTGACGAATGCACACCTGACGGTAAATTCTCTCTTGAAGCTTGCCGTTGTATCGGTGCTTGCGGTCTTGCTCCTGTTCTTACAGTTAACGATGAAGTTTACGGTAAGCTTGTTGGCGACGATATCCCGGGCATTCTTGAGAAATATATGGCATAATGAGAGAATTATCTCTTAATATTTTAGATATTGCCCAGAATTCAATTTCTGCCGGAGCTTCACTTATAACTATTGAGGTTAGTGAAAACACAATTGACCACACATTGCTTATTGGCATTTATGACAATGGCAAGGGTATGAGTGAAGAACAGGTAAAAAGTGTTATTGACCCATTCTTTACAACAAGAACAACAAGAAAAGTTGGTATGGGTATTCCACTTTTTAAAATGGCGGCAGAGCAGACGGGTGGAAGGCTTGAAATAAAGTCGGAACAGGGTGTCGGTACTGAGGTTAAGGCTCTTTTCAAGACGGACAGTGTTGATTTTACACCACTTGGTGATGTACCATCCACTATTCAGATGCTAATCACAATGAATACTGACCGTGACTTTGTATATAGGCTTACGGTTGACGAAAAGGAATTTGTTTGTGATACCCGTGAACTCAAGGCAATATTAGGTGATGTTCCGCTTGACGCTTATGAAGTTTCACAGTGGATACTTGAATTTATTAAAGAAAACACGGAGGTGTGTTATAAATGAAAACTCTTGCAGAACTTATGGCTATTAAGGAAGCAACAATGCAGAAGATGACAGTTCGTGAAGACACAGGCGACGATGCAATCAGAGTAGTTGTTGGTATGGCAACTTGCGGTATCGCAGCAGGTGCTCGTCCTGTTCTTAACGCATTTGTTGATGAGGTTGCAAAAAGAAACCTCAAGGGTGTTACAGTTTCACAGACAGGTTGTATCGGTATGTGCCAATATGAGCCTATCGTTGAAGTAATTCAACCCGGTAAAGAAAAAGTAACTTATGTTAAAATGACTGCTGATAAGGTAGCAAAGGTTGTTAACGACCATATCGTTAACGGTAATGTTGTTGCTGAATACACAGTTAATGCAATTAAATAAGGAGGAAACATAATGTATCGTTCACACGTACTTGTTTGCGGCGGTACCGGTTGTACCTCTTCAAACAGCCAGGCAATTATTGAGGCTTTAGAAACTCAGATTGCTGAAAAAGGATTGAGCGAAGAAATCAAAGTTATCAGAACAGGTTGTTTTGGTCTTTGTGCTCTCGGCCCAATTATGATTGTTTATCCTGAAGGAAGTTTCTATTCACAGGTTAAGGTTGAAGATATTCCTGAAATCGTTGAAGAACACCTTCTCAAGGGAAGAATTGTTACTCGTCTTCTCTATGATGAAACAGTAACAGAAACAGAAGTTAAATCTCTTAATGACACAACATTCTATGCAAAGCAGGAACGTGTTGCTCTTCGTAACTGTGGTGTTATTGACCCGGAAAACATCGACGAGTACATAGCTTATGACGGTTATCAGGCATTGGCTAAGTGTCTTACAGAGTACACACCTGAGCAGGTTGTTCAGGTAGTTAAAGATTCCGGACTTCGTGGCCGTGGCGGCGGCGGATTCCCAACAGGTCTTAAATGGAGTTTCACAGCTGCAAACCAGGCTGACCAGAAATATGTTGTTTGTAATGCTGACGAAGGTGACAAGTCGGATCGTAG
>JAZSBY010000004.1:0-23312 GCA_045602655.1 Candidatus Fimenecus sp.
TCTCTGTATCCCATACGGTGTTCTCGCATATCCATTATAACAGATATTTTGAATTCTGTACTATACTTTTGTTGTTTTGTTCCTTTTTTTGACATAAAAATATGCACCTCCAAAAGTGTCTAACTTTTGGGGTGCATATCAGATGTGTGGGCTTTATTCATTTTATTTAGTTTTTCACGAGAGACGAGAACTCTTTTGTCTATACCCTAAACAATTATTTATCCATAAAAAGCTTTGAAGCATTGATAATATCTTCATTTGTGATTTTGCCTGTTGAAGTTGCATTCACTGCTTTAATTGCTTCGGCAGTTAAGTCATTGTATGGTGTATTGAGTTTATTATTTACAAATTCTGCAAGGCTTTCTGCCTTAAAGATTGCATTATGATTTCTCTCATTACCATACTTATCGAAGAATGTTCCGTTTTCAAAATATGCCGGAGAATTTATTTCTTCTACAACATTACCATTGTACTGTGGAATGTTAAGTCTTGAAATTGCATAGTAGTTTGCATCTGTTTCTTTTGCTGTCGTGTATATTTCTTTATTATTTTCTTCAGCATACTTTTTAAGAGCAAATGCAGTTTCAGTTGAAACTTTACCACTTATTACAATTGTGTCAAGGTCAAGCAATGCACCAAAGTCAGTTGTTTGTGATTGGTTGTTAAGGACACCAAAACGACCACCTTTACAGATAATGCCATTGTTAACAGGTAATGCACGAGTTACAGTTGAGCCGATATAACGATAATCAATATCGCAAAGATTGGAACAGTTTGTACAAATGCTGATTTTTGAGTGTTCTTTAACAGGAACACTCTTTGTGAATGCAGTTTTTTCACGAAGTGCACCGGTTGGACAGAGTGCAACACACTGACCACAAGCGATACAGTCTGTTTCTTTCAGTGGTTTTGAGAGTTCAGGCTCAACAAGAGTATTGAAACCACGATTGATAAGTCCGATTGCAGACTTGCCCATAACCTCCTCACAGACACGAACGCAAAGTCCACAAAGAATACATTTATCTGTATTTCTTGCGATTAAATCGTTTGCATTTTCCTGATTTCTGTTGTGCTTCTCACCTGCAAATCTTGATGGTTTAACATCGTAATCGTTTGCATAAGAGATGAGTTTACATTCAAAATAATCGTGACAACCACATTCAAGGCAACGATTCGCCTCTTTTTTAGCCATTTCTTCGCTGAAACCGAAATTGACCTCTTTAAAGTTTGTTTTTCTGTCAGCAGGACTCATATGTGGCATTACGGCTCTTGGCAATTTCTCATATTTTGAATAGTCTATATCCTTGCTATCTCTTTCGACTAAATAAGGCTTTTTGTAGCCTACTGTTTCGCCATTTAAATATCTGTCAATTACAACAGAAGCTTTTTGTGCTTCACCAATGGCGGCAATAGCGATGTCGGCACCCTTATTTGTAGCATCACCAACCGCAAACACACCATACATTGATGTTGTGAATCTGCTTTCATCTGCTGAAATAGTACTTTTGCGAGTTGATTCAAGAGCTTCAAATCCATTAAGATTTGGATACTGACCGATTGCCATAATTACACTATCAAGGGCAATTCTTTCGGTTTCACCCTCAATTGCGATAGGTCTGCGACGACCGCTCTCGTCAGGCTCACCCAATTCCATCTTCTGCAAGATAACACCATTAAGTTTTCCGTTTTCACCCGTAAATTCAATAGGATTTGTAAGGTATTTATAGATAACACCCTCTTCTTCTGACTCAAGAATTTCTTGTGGGTCAGCAGGCATTTCATCCTTTGTGCGACGGTAAATAACATAAACATTTTCTGCACCGAGACGGACTGCAACACGACAAGCGTCCATCGCGGTATTACCACCACCACAAACTGCAACATTTTTGCCGATTTTGGGGCTGTTGCCAAGGGCAACCTCCCGAAGGAAGTCGATACCACCCCATACGCCATCTAAATCTTCGCCTTGTACACGCATTTTACTGCTATTCCAAGCACCGATTGCAACGAGTGTAGCATCGTGGTCTTCTTTGATTTCTTCAAAGGAAATATCTTTGCCGATATTCACATTATTCTTGAGTGTTACACCCATATCTTCAATGAGTTTGATTTCTTTATCCAAAACTGCTTTTGGAAGACGATATTCGGGGATACCATAGCGGAGCATACCGCCCATCTGTGGCATCTGCTCAAAAATTGTTACACTATGACCTTGTTTACGAAGGAAATATGCTGAAGTTAAACCTGCAGGGCCACCACCAATAATTGCAACTTTTTTATTTGTATTCGGCTCAGTTTCAGAAATATAAGTATCACCTAATAAATCCATATCCCCTACAAAGCCTTTAAGGAATGCTATTGAGATTGGCTCATCAACATACTGTCTGCGACAATTTTTTTCACAAGGATGAGGACAAATTCTGCCGATTGATGCGGGAAGTGGTAGTTTTTCCTTAATAAGTTTAACCGCCTCTTTGTATTCGCCATTTGCAATAAGTCCAACATAACCCTGACAATCTGTACCAGCAGGACAAGCCTTACTACAAGGTGCAACGCAGTCACCTGTATGGTCGGAGAGTAAAAGTTCAAGGGCTACTTTACGAGATGCCTTTATCCTTTCAGTTTGCGTATGAACAACCATACCATCAGTCACTTTTGTTGAACAGGCACGGAGAAGTTTAGGATTACCCTCAATCTCAACTGTACAAAGACCACAAGCACCATAGAGTTCAACTCTGCCATCATAACAGAGATTGGGAATTTTTATTCCGTTCTGTGTAGCAACATTGAGTATTGTAGAGCCTTCTTGTGCCGTTATTTTTTTACCATCAATAGTTATTGTAATACTCAATTATTTCACCTCCACAGCATTGAAACGACAGACTGATACACAGTTACAGCATTTGATACATTTATCCATATCAATAACATGAGCATTCTTAACTGTTCCGCTAATAGCAGAAACAGGACATTTTTTAGCACATAATGTACAACCCTTACAAGTTTCTGCATTTATTTCGTAGCGAAGAAGATTTGTACATTCGTGTGCTGTACATTTTTTATCAACTATGTGCTCAATATATTCATTCTTAAAGTATTTTAAAGTTGTAAGTACTGGGTTTGGTGCTGTCTGGCCAAGTCCACAAAGTGCACCATCTTTGATTGCAAGACAAAGTTCTTCCAAAAGTTCAATATCTTCTTCCTTACTGTTACCCTCTGTAATACGAGTAAGAATTTCAAGCATTCGCTTTGTACCAAGACGACAATGAACACATTTACCGCAGGATTCTTTTGCAGTAAAGTCAAGGAAGAAACGTGCCATTTCTACCATACAAGTACTATCGTCCATAACAACCATACCACCTGAGCCCATAATAGCACCAGTAGCAGAAAGTGCTTTATAGTCAATTACAGTATCAAGTAATTCTACAGGAATACAACCACCCGATGGTCCACCCATTTGAACGGCTTTAAAGTTTTTATTGTTTTTAATTCCGCCACCGATGTCAAAAATAACATCACGGAGGGTTTTACCCATTGGTATCTCAACAAGTCCGCCACGTTTGATTTTACCTGTTAGAGCAAAAACCTTTGTTCCCTTGCTGTTTTCTGTACCCATTGATGAGAATGCATTACCACCATTGAGAATTATCCAACTGACATTGGCGAAAGTTTCAACATTGTTGATATTTGATGGTTTGTGCCAATAACCTGACTGTGCAGGGAATGGTGGTTTAAGTCTTGGCATACCGCGAGAGCCTTCCAAAGACTCAATAAGTGCAGTTTCTTCACCACAAACAAATGCACCTGCACCTGCTTTAATTCTGAAATCGCAAGAGAAATCTGTTCCCATTATATTTTGACCGATATAGCCTTTGGCTTTTGCTTGGTCAATGGCATTCTGAAGTCTTTTAATTGCAAGTGGATATTCGGCACGAACATAAACAATTGCTTCCGTTGCCCCTATTGCGTAAGCACCAATAAGCATACCTTCAATAAGGTTATGTGGGTCGCCCTCAATAACTGCTCTGTCCATAAAAGCACCCGGGTCACCTTCGTCAGCATTACAGATAAGATATTTATTATCACCTTGTGACTGACGAGCCGCATTCCACTTAAACCAAGTTGGGAAACCTGCACCGCCACGACCTGCAAGGCCTGAAACCTTGATTTCTTCAATTACATCTTCAGGTGACATTGTAGTTAATACTTTGTTGAGTGCTTTGTATCCGTCATCAGCAGTATAATCTTCAATGATTTCAGGGTTGATAACACCACAATGGCGAAGAGCAATTCTTGTCTGCTTATCTAAAAACTGTTTATCATCATCGCTGATTTCATGTTCTTTTACTGATACTAAATCATTGTTATTAACTGCAACTGCTATTTTTTCTGCAATTTCACCTGTTACTTTTACAAATCTATGAAGACCATCGTCCGCATAAACATCAACGATGGGTTCAAGATAACACATACCGATACAACCGGTAACAGTAAGTTGATTTTTATTTAAATCAAGGTTGGAATATAGAACATCATAGGCTTTTTGAGCTCCTGCAGCGATACCACAACTGCCTTGACCAACTGCAATTTTCATTATTCTTCCTCCCCTGCTTTTTCTTGTAATTCCTTAAAAATTGAAACGGCTTTTTCAGGTGTTAATGAGCCATAAGTGTCATCGTTAATCATCATTACAGGCGAAAGACTGCAACAACCAAGACAAGCAACATTTTTAAGGGTAAAAAGACCGTCCTTTGTTGTTTCACCGTCTTTAATACCTAAGTATTCATTGATTACCTTTTCAATCTGTAATGAACCGTTTACATGGCAAGCCGTACCCTGACAAAGCATAATAAGATACTTACCCACAGGTTGCAATCTGAACTGTGAGTAGAATGTTGCAACGCCCATAATTTTAGTTACTTTAATTCCTGTTCTTTGAGAAATGTGTAAAATAACATCTACAGGCAAATAGCCATATATATCCTGAGCATTTTGTAATATTGTAATAAGACTTCCCGGAACAGTTGCATATTTTTGCAAACAAGGTTCAAGAAGTGAGAAATCATTTGTATTTTTACAGTTACAATTCATATTGAAACCTCCGTATAAAGACCTACCATATATGATAATACAAAATACGCATTTTTTCAAATATAAAATACTGTAAAAATGTAAAAAAATATCGACTTTATAGGTAAAAGAGTATATAATATTAACAATAAGAAATGAATTGAGGAATTACCTTGGGAAAATATTTATATGAGATGCATTTTCACACAAAAAACACAAGCAATTGTGCGAATGTGCCTGCTGAAATTGCTGTTGAGGAATATATAAAAGCAGGCTATGACGGGATTATAGTTACCGACCATTTAAGCCCATCAACATATATGAAATACGGCAGAGAATTATTGCCTTGGAAAAAGAAGATTGACTTTTTTCTTCGTGGATATAAGGCTGCAAAGAAAGCTGCAAACGACAGAATTCCTGTGCTTTTGGGTATGGAGCTCCGTTTCAGGACAAGCGAGGGTGATAACGATTATCTCGTATATGGTATTACAGAAGAATTTCTTTATAACAACCCTAATCTACTTGAATTAAATAGTAGAAAATTTTATGAGTTGGCTCAGGCTAATAATTTACTTGTATTTCAGGCTCATCCTTTCAGGGTTGGTATGAAAGTTACAAATCCAAAGCACCTTGACGGTATTGAAATTTTTAACGGAAACCCAAGACACAATTCCAACAACGATATTGCTGAAATGTGGGCAAAAAAATATGACCTTATGGTCACATCAGGGTCAGATTATCACGAAATCGAAGATTTAGGTTCAGGTGGAATATGGTTTAACAAAGAAATTACAGATAATAAAACTCTGGTTGAAGAATTGAAGAGCAGATATTACGAGATTAAGAAATTATAAAAAGATTATGGCTCCCGTTAAGTTTTGGGAGCCATTTTTTGTAGTAGCTATTCACAAATCATCCCTACAAAGAATATCGGCGGGGTCAAGACCCCGCCATACCGTTAGATATTGAATTATTCTTTAAGTGCCACTGCTTGTTTGCATTTTGTAACGATGTTTGCTGCGTCAAGACCGAACTCGTGGAGAAGTTGTACTGCAGGACCTGATTTACCGAATGTATCTTCAACACCTACACGAAGTACAGGAACAGGAACTGTTTCGCAAACTACTTCTGCAACTGCTGAACCAAGACCACCGATAACATTATGTTCTTCTGCAGTAACGATAACACCAGTTTTCTTTGCACTTTCAATCACAAGATCACGGTCAATAGGCTTGATTGTCGCCATATTAACAACTCTTGCATTGATGCCTTCTGCTTTAAGTTCTTCATAAGCCATAAGTGCTTCGTTAACCATAAGACCTGTTGCGATAATTGTTACATCATCGCCTTCTTTAAGAACAGAGCCTTTGCCGATTTCAAACTTATAGTTTTCATCAAATACCCTTGGCACTGCAAGACGACCAAATCGCATATAAACAGGGCCTTCGTGCTCTGCAGCAGCAAGAACACAAAGTCTTGCTTCAACATCGTCAGCAGGATTAAGAATTACCATATTGGGAATTGTTCTCATAAGACCGATATCTTCACAACACTGGTGGCTTGCACCATCTTCACCAACGGAAATACCTGCGTGAGTTGCACCGATTTTGACATTGAGATTTGTATAACTGATTGAATTTCTAACCTGTTCAAATGCACGACCTGCCGCAAACATTGCGAATGATGATGCAAAAACTGTATATCCCGCACTTGCAAGACCGGCAGCAACACCCATCATATTTCCTTCTGCGATACCACAGTCAATGAAATTTTCAGGGTGCTCTTTTTTGAACATACCTGTTTTTGTTGCAGCAGCCAAGTCTGCATCAAGAACAAGGATTTTAGCGTCTGTATTACCTAATTCAACCAGTGCTTTACCATAAGCATCACGAGTTGCTGTTTTAATTACTTCGCTCATATTATACACCCTCCAATTCATTAAGTTTTGCAGTAAGCTCTGCTACTGCCTGATTATAAAGTTCTTCATTTGGTGCTGCACCGTGCCAGTTAACCTGATTTTCCATATAGGAAACACCTTTGCCCTTAACTGTTTTTGCTACGATTGCAGTAGGCTTACCCTTGCAATTCTTTGCACTTTCGAGTGCAGTTTCGATTTCATAAAAATTATTACCGTCGATTTCAATTGTATTAAAACCAAATGCTGTAAATTTTTCAGGGATTGGATATGGTGAGTTAACTTCTTCAACTGTACCATCAATCTGAAGATTGTTATTATCAACAATAACTACAAGGTTATCAAGTTTCTTTGCATTAGCAAACATTGCTGCTTCCCAAACCTGACCTTCTTCGATTTCACCATCGCCAAGTATTGTATAAACTCTGTAATCCTTATTATCGAGTTTTGCAGCAAGTGCCATACCAACCGCTGCAGAAATACCCTGACCCAACGAGCCTGTACTCATATCAACACCGGGAACACATTTCATACTTGGATGTCCCTGAAGATAAGAATCAGATTTTCTAAGTGTTTTAATATCCTCTGTTGGGAAAAAGCCTTTAAGTGCAAGTGTGGCATAAAGAGCTGGTGCAGCATGTCCTTTTGAAAGAACAAATCTGTCACGGTCCCCCCATTTCGGATTTGAAGCATCAACCTTCATCTCTACATTATAAAGATATGCCATTAGCTCAGCAATTGAAAGTGAGCCACCCGGATGACCAGCCTTTGCATTGAAAATACCCTCCAACAAGAGAAGTCTTTCTTTTGTTGCAAAAATTTCAAGTTCTTTTTTCAAAGAAGCATTCATTTTTACTCCCCCTATTTTTAATTAGTAATCATTCATTATATATTCAAGCAGGTCTGCGACAGCACCATTATTACAATGACACGCATGGAATTTTGCAATTTCGTGCATTGCCTTTGGTGCTTGTCCACAACATGCAGGAAGTCCAACAGTTTTAAGCATATCGTAATCGTTGAAATAGTCACCGATTGCCGCTGTATGCTTTTGTTCAATATTGTACATCTCTGCAATTTTCATCAATGCAGAGCCTTTATGTACGCCTTCATTAAGCATTTCAAAAGATGAAATTGAACTTGACATAAAGTTTGCCTTTGTATCGGTCAAAGTGTCAACATATTTTCTGATTCTCTTAATTAAATCAGGCATACCAAGGAAAATAACCTTACCCCAATTCTCTCTTGGAATCTCTTCTGGATGTTTACAATTTTTATAATGCAATTTATCTGCTCTGACCATTACACGGGCAAAAATCTTTGAATTAAGAGTATAAATCATTTTGTCTGTCAATATTTCAATTTCAACAGCAGGAAAACGCTTATAAATCTCAAAAACCAAATCCATAGCGTATTCATTGATAGCATCAAAATGAAGCATTTTTTCCTGTGAATAATCGTACACCCCGGCACCATTTAAAACTACAGCAGGTGTTCCTGAAATAGGTAATCTTTCATAATGCTTTCTCATTGACTGAACATTTCTGCCCGATGCCAATGTAAAATGTCCATTACACTCGTTTACAAAACGACAAATTGCGTCAAAATTTCGTTTTGGTAGTTGTCTGAACTTGTTGTTGAGTGTTCCGTCAATATCGGAAACAACAAGCCAATGTGACAGATCTTTATTAACCATCGTCAACACCTCCTCAGGTGCTTTTAAGTCTTTTTATAAACTCCTTGAAATAATCAGGCAGTTCTGATGTGAATTCAAGATAATCATTGGTAATCGGATGAACAAATCCAATTTTTATTGCATGTAAACACTGACCATTAAGAAAAGTGCTTTTTTTATCGTTACCGTAGACCATATCTCCTGCCACCGGATGGCCTAAATGTGCCATATGAACACGAATCTGGTGGGTTCTGCCTGTTTTAAGTCTAAGAGAAATGTGGGAATAACCGTCAAAATCCTCAATAACCGAATAATGAGTAACTGCATTTTTTGAATTTTGCATTGTTACGCACATTTTCTTTCTATCCTTTGGATTTCTACCGATTGGAGCATCAACTGTACCCTCATTATTCTTTAAATGTCCGACAATAACAGCATTGTACTCACGAGTAAAGCTATGTTCCTTAATCTGTTCGGCAAGTCCAATATGTGCTCTGTCATTTTTTGCAACAATAAGCAAACCGCTTGTATCCTTATCAATTCTGTGAACAATGCCTGGACGCAAGACACCGTTTATACCTGAAAGTGAGTCCTTACAATGATAAAGCAAAGCATTGACAAGAGTGCCACTGTAATTTCCCGGAGCAGGATGAACCACCATTCCCCTTGGTTTGTTGACAACAAGCAAATCGTCGTCCTCATAAACAATATCGAGCGGGATGTTTTCAGGCTCTGCATCCAACGGTTTAAGTTCATTGGGAAGTACAGTGATTTCATCGTCAATTTTCACCTTATACTTTTTGTTAACAGGGTTTCCGTTTGCAAGGACTTTACCGTCTTCAATAAGCTTTTGTATGGAATTTCTTGAGGAATCTTTTAATAGAACGGATAAGAATTTATCAATTCTTTCACCCTCATATTCCTGAGGAACATCAATTAAAATTTCATTCATTTTTTCTGTTCCTTTTCTGCTTTTCCATCGCGATATATTTCATAAATCAACCAGATAACAAGAACAACTGAACTGCAAGTTACCAAGATATCTGCAAAATTAAAAATTGCAAATTTTATAAACAATGGTTCAATGTAATCCACAACATAGCCAAGGAAAATTCTGTCAACTAAATTACCTAACCCACCTGCAATAATTAGTGTAATACAAACATATTCAATATCAACTTTACACTTTTGGGAGAAAAGATAATAAAATCCTATCAAGATTACTACAGCAGTAAAAATCGATAACAATTCTGTATGTGCACCAAAAGAACCAAAAGCAGCCCCTGTATTTTCGGCATAATTCAACTGAATAAAACCGTCAATCAATGGAAGGCTGCCAATAGGTTTGAGATGTTCTGTTACAAGTAATTTAATAATCTGGTCCACTGCTACCAATAAAGCAACGGATATCAAAGTAATTACCTGAAGCATTAAAATACCTCTACTATATTATTTCTTTTTAAAAAATCCTTTAAAAGACATGTGCTGTGAATCATCATCAGAATCTTCAATTTCACCAACATTTTCAAACTTTGATTTTGATGGTGCAGGAACATAGTCATCATCGTCTGCAAAATCAATTTTACTTAAATCAATCTTGAATGATTTCTTTTCGGCAACAGAAGCTTCATCCTCAAAGCTTTTGAAAACCTCGTCACTGATTGGCTCATATTCCTCGTCAGCAACTTCTTCAACTACCTGAAAATCTTCTGTTTCTTCGTCAACAATAACAAAGGCGTCTGTATCCTCAGTAAATGTATCATCTTCTGCTTCATCTTCAACTACTTCTTCAACTGGTTCAGAAGCATCTTCAACAGTTTCTGTCATTTCTTCAACAGTTTCCTCTGTCTCAACAACAACTTCCTCATAAACAGGCTCAACAGTTTCCTGTACTTCTTCAGCCTCTTCAGCATCAAGCTGTTCATCAACAATCTCAGGAAGGTCGTTAATAAGTGTTATATGCTCTCTGTACATAGCAATAAGCTTTGACTTGAATTCTGATGCTTCCTTCTGAATCATTTCATAAACAAGGCTTTCATGTGTAACCTTGCGATTGATGTTACCAAGAATTTCCTTTGCTTCACGATTTGCATCTGCGAGGATTTTTTCCGCTTCTTCCTTAGCCTTTGTAATCATTGCTTCTGACTCGTTCTTTGCATTTGTTTCAAGAGCCTGTGCATCTGCTGCAGCATCAGCACGGAGCTTATCAGTTTCTCCTTTAACGGATGCTACTTCATTAGCAGCTGTTTCCTTTGCCTCTGCTACAATTTTATCAGCAAGTTTCTGTGCATTGAGAAGTGCCATTTTAAGACTCTCTTCATCTGCCCTGTATTCTTCTACTTTCTTTGCTAAAATGCTGATTTTTCTGACTAAATCGCCATTTTCTTTAAACATCTGCTCATAAGATGCAGAAACCTCGTTCATAAACATATCAACATCTTCAGAACGATATGAACCGCGTCCTGTAGTCTGAAAAACTTTTTCCTTAATTCTTTCAGGTGTAAGCATATATATCCTTCCCATTCTGCCCGACGGCCATTCTATTTTTTATAAAATATGAAAACAATTAAAAGAACATTCCGTTGTTCTCAAGTTCATCCAACAAATCACCCATAACATCAACATTATACGGAGTGATGATAAAGGTACTGTTTGCAACACGCTTAATCTGTCCGTTGTTAGCATAAGCAACACCGGTAAGGAAGTCAATAAGACGACGAGCAACCTCTTTACTTACAGACTCAAGGTTTAAAACAACAGTTCTTTTCTCATTAAGGTTATCTGCAATACCACGAACCTCTTCAAATTTTTCAGGCTTTGAAAGAACAACCTGAAGCTGTGCTGTTGTATGAATATTAACAACCTTACTGTCATCAGAATTGCGAACTGCACGACGCTGTGGTTTAACAACCTTTTCCTCCGGCTCATCAAAACTACTGTCTGAACTTATAAAAGCACCTGTATCAATATCATCATCAGGATAATATCCATCCTCATCTACATTAACAATGTTTTTAATCTTGTCTAAGAAACTCATAGTATAATCCTCCCATTAATATATTCTTGGTCCAAAAATTGAGGAACCTATCCTTACAAGATTTGAACCATTTAAAATTGCTTGTTCATAATCTCCCGACATACCCATCGACAGAATACTCATATCTATATTATCTAACTTTTTTTGGCATATGTCAACATATATATTGTGTATTTTTTCAAAATATTTACAAAGTGTTGTATTATTCTCACAAATTGGCGGTATTGTCATAAGACCCTTTACACTAATTCCTTGTATTTCAGAAATAGCATACAGATTTTCAAAAAATTCTGATGTTAAAAAACCTGTTTTGCTTTCTTCCTCACCAATGTTGATTTCAAGTAAAACATCGGTTATTACTCCTTTTTTTACTGACTGTTTTCCAATTTCCCTTGCTATCTTCAGTGAGTCAACCGACTGAATCATATCGACCTCGCCTACAATCTGTCCTGCTTTATTTGTTTGCAAATGACCGATAAGGTGTTTTTCAACTCCGTCAAGGTGTAAATCAGGCTTTTTACGAAGCATTTCCTGAACACGATTTTCACCTATAAGTTTCACACCATAATCAAGAGCATAATTTATAAAGATGGGGTCAACTGTTTTTGCAACTGCCATTAAGCGGACATCTGAGGGGGTGCGACCACTCTTCACAGCACTCTCTGCAATTTTCTCATTTATAACATCAAGGTTATATTCAATATCTGATTTTCGTTTTTCAAGATATGACTTTTCCATCATACAAATCCACTCCTTCCGTTATTATTGTGTCATATTGTTTTACATAAGAAGAATCATTCACAATTTCTATTACGGAAAAATCTTCGGTTGAATAAACAATACTTATATTCTTAAATTGAATAATATTACCGCTCTTGACATAAACACCTTTTTTTCCGTCGACCTCACGGATTGCTGTATTCTGAATTCTGATTCCCGTATAATCTTCCGTAATAAGTTCGATATTATGAATTCTTAAGTTTGCAACATCACGATTCATTGTATTGCATTTAAGTACGAGTGCAACCAAGTCACCTTCCCTGTCACCTTTTTCAACAACAGTGCATTTAAGAGTGCCTACCGTGGTGTTGGGAACATTCACTTTTATTGTTGCACCAACATTGATTTTTCCTGAATCATTATAAGGAATGTTACAAAGTATGTACCAATCAAAATTATCAACGAGTTTTCCCATAACATCGGCAGATGTTGAACCGGGTTGAGAAGATATCAATGAGGAAATTTTTTCGCAATTCACACTCTTTACATCTTCATAACTAATTGAATTTTCATAGCCGTCAACTGAGCCGATATAATATCCTGAGCTTGGGGAAGTTACAGTTGAGTAATTAACTGTTTGTTGGTTTAATGAAACAAGTTCTGCCTCTAACTCGGCAAGTTTTGCCTCAGCAGAAACTTTTTCACCAACCGCCAACTGACGAGTTGTAATTGCATCTCTTAAATCAATTAAAGCATCGTCAAAATCACTACCAATCTTTTCACGAGTTGCTGAAATAAAAGCAATACAGGAATCATCAATAAGTTTATTATATGATGAAGGAGCATTTACACCCAATCCTACACGATTATCAAGTTGTCTGTAATAATTTACTTCTTTTTCCAACTCCCTGATTCGCACATAAGTGGCAGCACTGTTTTCATCCTGAAAAACAATTGCAACACCATCACCACTAGCGACTCTCTTTCCGTCTTCTGCAATAGAAACAACTGTGCCGGAATTATTCGTTGTCGTGATATATGTTTCATCACGGACAATAAATGCTTTTGTTGAAATTGTGCTTTGAATTTGTCTTTCAAGGGCAATTTCCGTCTTATATGGGTTTGTATTCATCTGTACAACCTGATAAACAAAGTATGCAATTATAAGTACCCCGACAACGGAAAAGAAAAGATGCTTTGTTTGGTTTTTATTCAGACTGAATTTCATTGTCCGTGTACCTCCTTAAGAAGTCATTTATCATGTTGTAAACTGACTTATACATATCTTCCTCGTTATCATAATCATCCGGATAAATCCAGTTTATGCTTTCATTTTTCCTGAACCAAGTCAATTGTCTTTTGGCATAGTGTCTTGTTTCGACCTTTAGGCTTTCCAGACATTCCTCAAGGCTCTTTTCTCCACTAAAATATGGTGCTAATTCTTTGTAACCGATTGCCTGACAAGCAGTTTTATCGGCGGGGATGTTGTAAAAATTCTTTGCTTCTTCTAGAAGTCCGTTTTCGACCATAATATCAACACGACGATTTATTCTGTCATAAAGGACATTTCTGTCACGATAATTTATACCGATATAAAGAACTTCAAATGGTGATTCTTCTTCTCGGGAGAGAATTTTCTGCTCGGTCATCGTTTTGCCCGTTGCCTTGTAAATTTCAAGTGCACGGATAATTCTGCTTTTGTCGTTAAGATGAAGTCTTTGTGCTGTTTCAGGGTCGATTTCATTTAACCAACCAAGCATATATTCTGCTCCTTTTTCATCAAAAAGAGCAGTTAATTCGTCACGGATTGTGCTGCTGTCATCTTCTTTTGAAAACTGAATATTCTGTAAGAGAGAATCAATATAAAGTCCTGTACCACCTGCAATTACCGGTAAATCACCGTCATTGTATATCTTTTCAATACATTCCCTTGCAAGTGTCACATACTCTGCAACACTGAACTTTTTATCAACTGGCTGAAAACCGATTAAATGATGAGGAATTCCCTGCATTTCATCATCTGTTGGTTTTGCCGTTGCAATATTCATTTTTTCATAAATCTGCATTGAGTCGGCTGACACAACTTGTCCCGAAAAATGCTTTGCTATTTCTATTGACAAAGTTGTTTTTCCGGAGGCTGTTGGTCCAACAACTGCGATTACGGGAATTTTTTTCATACTATACTCTACCAAACTGTGTTTCTAATTCGTATTTTGAAATCTCTATCATAACAGGTCTGCCGTGAGGACAAAATCGGACATCACCATCATTTACAACTTGTTTTGCAAGTGCTAAAAGTTCAATTTCCGAACTTTCATCCCCCGCCTTAATTGCACTTCTGCAAGCAACATTGTGATAAATCCAATCAAGATGTTCATTGGTTATATCACGACGATTTTTGATTATATATTCAGCAATTTCTCCAATAAGGGGGACGATTTCGCAATCTTCCAAATCCATTGGGCAACTACGGACAATTACTGTACCGTTGCCAAAATCTTCTATATCAAACCCTGTTTTTGCAATTATTTCAATATTTTCTGTTACTGCTACATATTCCTCTTTACCAAGAGTCACGGTAACAGGTGCTAAAAGAATCTGACTGCCACCATTTTGAGATTCTTTCTTCAGTTTGTTAAAAAGAATTCTCTCGTGGGCAGCGTGCTTATCAATAACACAGAGTTTTCCGTTTAATTCAATAAATATGTAGGTTTTATATGCTTCACCAATAAGACAGATTTCGTTTTCGGATTTGATTTCTTCTGCTTTTGGTGTTTGAATCGGCTCGTCTGTTACCTTTCGCACAGATTTTGCAATTGGGAATTCAATGTTGAATGGGTCGTCATCTGCATCTGCAACATATTCAGTTTTAACATCATTTACAAAAAGTGGTGTTGATGAAAGTGGTTTTAAAACCTTTTCTGTATATGCGATATTTTCCTGAACAGTTGTCTGTTTGAATTCTTGTTGCGGTTTAGCAAAAATATCGTTAAAAATTGTTTTATTGTCGGGTAATTTTGCCTGTTTTACTGCTGTGTTTTCGCTTAATGCAGATTTAACTGCGTGATAAACTGCATCAAAAATTGCTCTTTCGTCGGAGAAACGGACTTCGATTTTCGACGGATGCACATTCACATCCACAAGTGTTGGCGGTAATGTTATAAACAGTACGCCACCGGGGAATTTGCCCACCATAACGCTGTTTTTATAGGCATTTTCAAAGGCAGCCATAATGGTTGTATTTTTTACACTTCTTCCGTTTACAAAGAAGTATTGCATACCGCGAGAACCACGACAGTTAAACGGTGGTGTTACAAGACCTGAAACTGACACATTACCAACGGATGCATCAACATTCAGAAGACCGTTTGAAAAATCCTTACCAAATGCAGAGAAGCAAACATTTTGAAGATTTCCGTCACCATTGGTTGTAAACACCTGCTTACCGTCACGAATAAAACGAATACTGATTTCAGGATGAGAGAGAGCCAGTTTTTCAACTGCGGATGCAACATAATTGCCTTCGCTCACATCCTTTTTAAGGAATTTCATTCGAGCAGGAGTGTTGTAGAAAAGTTCGCGGACAATCATAGTTGTACCAACTGCACAACCTGCATCGGAGAAATCGGTAATAATTCCACCCTCTATTGTAAGTGATGTACCCATTTCTTCGGTTGCAGTTTTGGTAATCATATTCACCTTTGAAACTGCTGCGATAGACGGCAAAGCTTCACCACGGAAACCGAGAGTTAAAATAGAATTCAAGTCTTCGGCAGTTTTAATTTTACTTGTCGCGTGACTTATGAAGGCAGTTTTCACATCTTCACGGTCGATACCACAACCGTCGTCAGTTACGCGAATATATGAAATTCCACCGTGCTGAATTTCAACTGTTATGGATGCAGCACCGGCATCAACGGCATTTTCCATAAGTTCCTTCACAACGGATGCAGGGCGTTCAACCACCTCACCCGCCGCGATTAAATCAGCCATTTGTTTTGGGAGTTTATTTATTTTTGCCATTGATGTTCACCTCGTTTAAATGCATAATGCAAAGTGCAAAATGCAGAATATAGTTTAATATGTTGACGGTTGCCAAGCGAAAGGTAATAAATCTCTTGCTTTGACTTTTATGAGATTTCCGTTTTCGTCATTAACGATTACTTTTATATCAGGACAATATTGATATAACATTTGTCTGCAATTTCCACAGGGTGATATAACACCATTGGTGTGTTTTTCATGTACTGCTACGATTGTGTCAAAATCTCGTTCGCCTGATGAAATAGCAATTCCCATTGTTATATATTCGGCACAGGAACCGTGCAATCCATCACAATTCACGCCTTTATAAATGTTGCCGTTTTTACAAAGGATTGCACAACCAACAGTGTGATTATAAATACCATCATCAAAATTGTCTTTTAATACTTCTAAACCAATTTCAATCAGTTTTTTGTCAATATCATTTAATTCATATTTTTTCATTTGGTTTTCTCCGTTTTTGCGGGCAGGCACGGAGACCTGCCCCTACATTTCAGTTTTTGGCTTTGTCGATGAGTTCGTAGAGAAGTCCCATTGCTTCGATTGGGGTTAGGGTGTTTATATCGACTGTGCGGAGTCTGTCCATAATGTATTCTCTTGAATTTGATTCAAAGGACATTTGAAACTGGGGCTCCATTTCTTCCGTGATATCTGTAACCATTTTAGGTTTCATTAAATCATTATCTTCAAGGGTTTTGAGGATTGTTTTTGCTCGTTTGATAACATTATCAGGAACACCTGCAAGCTTTGCAACCTCAATACCATAAGACCCGTCTGCACCGCCACGGACAATTCGACGAAGGAATGTAATATCGTCACCGCGTTTTTTTACTGCGATATTGTAGTTTTTAACGCCGTCAACTGTACCTTCTAATTCGGACAATTCGTGATAATGCGTTGCGAAAAGTGTTTTTGCACCGATTTTTTTCTTATCGGCAATATACTCAACAACAGAACGGGCAATACTCATACCGTCAAATGTGGATGTACCACGACCGATTTCATCTAAGATTATAAGACTGTTTCTTGTTGCATATTTAAGAATCTCGGCAACCTCATTCATTTCAACCATAAATGTTGACTGACCTGATGCCAAATCGTCGGACGCACCAACACGAGTAAAAATACTGTCAACAATGCCGATATCCGCTGATTTTGCGGGAACAAAACAGCCCATTTGTGCCATAATTGTTATAATGGCAATCTGTCGCATATATGTGGACTTACCCGCCATATTAGGACCTGTGATTACTGCCATTCGGTTTTCTTCACAGTCAAGCAAGGTGTCATTTGGCACAAACATTGTCTTTTTCTGCAAGACTTCTATTACAGGGTGACGACCTTCGGAAATTCTAACAATACCTTTATCGTTGATATCAGGTCTTGTATAGTTATTCTTAACTGAAACTGTTGCAAATGAACAGAGAACATCTAAAAGTGCAATTGCATGAGCAGTTTTTTGAGTTCTTAAATACTCCCCTGCAATCTTTTTACGAATTGAATTGAAAATCTCATATTCAAGACCAATAATTCTCTCTTGTGCACCTAAAACTTTAGTTTCAAGAGTTTTAAGTTCTTCTGTAATATATCTTTCACAATTTGAAAGGGTTTGTTTTCTTATGTATGTATCAGGAACAAGTTCTTTATATGAGTTAAGTACTTCAAAGTAATAACCAAAAACTTTGTTATAACCAATTTTAAGTTTTTTAATACCTGTTTTTTCCTGCTCATCTGCTTCAAGCTTTGCAAGGACGGATTTACCACCATTGACAATGTCACGGAGTTCATCAAGTTCTTTATTGAAACCGTCTTTAATCATTCCGCCCTCACGAACAGAGAATGGAGCATCATCCTTGATTGCAACATCAATTAGCGAGCAAACATCGTCTAAAACATCAATCTCGTTAAAGATAAATTTAAGCAAATTGCAACCTGCATCTTTAAGATTATTCTTGATTTCAGGAAGATTTTGAAGAGTTGTTTTAAGGGACAAAAGTTCTTTTGCGTTTGCTGTGTTATATACAATACGGGTCATAAGACGTTCCATATCGTAAACACTGATTAAAAGCTCAGTTTCCCTCTCACGAAGTTCTGTATTTTTATAAAGCTCATCAACTGCATTAAGTCGTTTTGAGATTTCTGCACAATCATACAACGGTCGTTCAATAAATGAGCGAAGCATTCTTTTACCCATAGCGGTTTTGGTCTTATCAAGCACCCAGAGAAGCGAGCCTTTCTTATCTCTGTCACGCATTGTTTCCAAAAGCTCAAGATTACGGATTGCAGAAATACCAAGATTCATTAGTTTGGCATCAGAATAGAAATTGATATCCTTGATATTTTCTAAATCTCTCTTTTGAGTTGAACGAAGATAGGAAAGTGCTGCACCCAATGCACAGACTGCAGTATTTCTCTGATTAAGAGAAATTGTGCCTAAATCATTTGTCTTAAAATGTTCTTTACACACATTTTCTGCATTAGTAAAATCAAATTCTTCAATCAATAACTCAACAGACGCTTCAAGTTTTTTAGATATAAAATCAGCAAGAGAATTAAAAGACACAACTTCTTTGTTAAGGATAATTTCAGTTGGGTTATATCTACCCATTTCATTTATAACTCTCTGCTCAACATTTTCAGAAAATTCTGTTAAATTGACCTCGCCTGTTGAAATATCGATAAAGCACATACCAACATTTCCGTTGGCCGCACAGACGGATGCGAGATAGTTATTCTTTGACTCATCAAGCATTGAACTTTCAATAACAGTACCGGGGGTAATAACACGGATAACATCGCGTTTTACAATTCCTTTTGCCGTTGCCGGGTCTTCCATTTGCTCGCAGATTGCAACCTTATAGCCCTTAGACACAAGTTTAGCAATATAACCATCTGCACTATGGAATGGAACACCACACATTGGTGCTCGTTCTTCTTCACCACAGTCACGGCCTGTTAGCACAAGTTCAAGCTCTTTTGATGCTGTTTTAGCATCGTCAAAGAACATCTCGTAAAAATCACCAAGACGGAACATCAATATGGTGTCTTCATAATTCTGTTTTATTTGAAAATATTGTTGCATCATTGGAGAGAGTGCCATATTATAATTCCTTCTCGTTAAATATTTTTTGGATTAACCCCTCAGTCACCTTGCGGTGACAGCTCCCCTTTCAGGGGAGCCGAGTTTAATTATTTTAGTTAATTAGTGGTTGCAGCCTTCGTCGCCACAGTCACAATGACATCCTGAGCAGTCGCCACCACACTGATGTGCTTTAGGGTCACAAGTATCAGGGTCATCACCGTTAACGCACATAGCAAGAATACCTGTAAGGTAGTTCATAAGCTCGTCGATATCCTGTCTTGCTTTTTCATAAGCCTGCATATTGGGGTTCATCATAATTTCTGTGTAAACACCACGGAATTCTTCATCGTAAGCCTTCATTTTACCTTCATCCGGCTCTTCCTTTGATGCTTCGTGCTGATATGATACCTGAATAAGCTGAATTTTGCTCATAAGTTCATTGAGTGCTGTATCTTTTTCGTTAGCCTCAATTGCTTTCTGCATTGCAAGATATCTTTCATCCTGCTGAATTGCTTTACCAAGCTCTCTTGTAAGTTTTTCAAGTGACATTTTCTTTTTACTCCTTTATTTTAACTTTATATTTTATTATTTAACTAATTCTCCGCGTACCAACCAGTTAAGTGGTTTGGTCACCTTCACATGACAGAATTTTCCCACTAAACTTTGGTCATCACTTGGGAATTCAATAATAACATTACCATCGGTTCGACCTGCCATAAAACCAGCGAGAGTTTTGCTCTCACCCTCGCAAAGCACGCGATAGGTTTTGCCTTTCATTTCTGCACTATGATTTGCAGCAATACTTTCCTGCAAATCACAGAGTTCTTTAAACCATTTATTCTTTTCTTCATAGGTCACAGGGTCTTCCATTAAAGATGCTTTAGTACCCTTTCTGCTTGAAAAGATAAATGTGAAAAGTGAAGTGTATCCAACCTCTTTTACAAGTGACAATGTATCACAGAATTCCTCATAAGTTTCTCCCGGAAAACCAACAATTATATCACTTGTAAGGGAAAGACCTTCAATTTTTTCCTTTGCATAGTTTATAAGTTCAAGATACTTTTCACGAGTATAACGACGATTCATTTCTTTAAGAATTCGGTTATTACCCGACTGAACAGGAAGATGAATATGCTTTGATGCCTTTTCACACTCTGCGATTGTGTCAATGAGTTCTTTTGTGCAATCCTTTGGGTGTGAGGTCATAAAACGGATTGTGAAGTCACCGGGAATGTCGTTGAGTTGGCGGATAAGCTTGGAAAAGTTGATATCTTCTTCAAGACCTTTTCCATAAGAATTGACATTTTGACCAAGTAAAGTAATGTCCTTATAACCCTCGTCAACTATCTGTTTAAACTCAGAAATTATGTCCGCTGATTTTCGACTTCTTTCCCTGCCCCTTACATAAGGCACAACACAGTAGGTACAGAAATTATCGCAACCATACATAATTGGCAACCAAGCCTTTGCAGAATTGTCACGAAGTGCAGGAATACCCTCTGCAACCTCGTTTGTTTCAGTCATATCGGCAAAAAATCTTTTTCCACGAGTTAAAAATGCTTTAAAAATTTCAGGTACTTTGTATTGGTTATGAGTTCCGAAAACAATATCAACAAAGGGATAACTCTTGAAGAGTTTTTCACGAATGTGCTCCTGTTGCATCATACAGCCACAAAGTGCAATTATGAGATTAGGGTTTGACTGCTTTAACTTTTTAATAGCTCCAACATTACCAAAAACTCTGTCCTCGGCGTGTTCACGGATTGCACAGGTATTATAAAGAATTAAATCTGCATTTTCCCTATCATCGGTCATAGTGTATCCCATTAAGGAAAGTAATCCCTTAATTCTTTCGCTGTCAGCAACATTTCCCTGACATCCATAAGTATGAACAAATGCCTTGGGGCTTGTCCCGTGACGATGAAGTAAAAGTTCACTTACTTCACCTGCAATATTCTTTTGTAACTTAATTTGTTCTTCGCTTACAAAATTGGCCAATTTTAAACTTCCTTTGTGTAAAGAGATAATAAGAATTTAAGCACATCGTTATACACAACATCTCTGTCTGTTTCGTTAAGAATTTCGTGTCTCATTCCCGGATAGAGAATTGTTGTAGGCTCAATTCCTTCACCCGCAAGACTATCAGCAACGGCTAAAACACCTTTACCATTCATACCAACAGGGTCATTAGCACCTGAAATAATCATAACAGGTAAATCCTTTGGCATTCTTAATGCCCAGTCAGAGTCGCAAGCCTCACGCATAATATTATAAATATCACGGTAACCTGCGAGAGTATATGTAAATCCGCAGAATTCATCATTTGAATAGCGAAGTCTGTTTTCCTTGTTTTCAGAAAGCCATGCGAGAGAATTCTCCTTATCCGTACCCATCATTGAGAAACCTTTATTCATAATTTCTGCAATTTTGTCAACTCTTCTCATAAGGCCATATTTGCTTACAAGCATATCAATAAGGTCAACACCGGCATTGATAAGGTCAGGCATATCACCTGTGCCACAGAGAATTACACCATCAAGCTCATATCCAAAATGAACAGAGTAAATTCTTGCACAGAATGAACCCATTGAATGTCCGAAAAGAAAATAAGGAATATCCGGGTTTCGCTTTTTCATAATTTTTGTGAGAATGTGCATATCGTCAACCAGACGCTTATCACCGTTATAATCCCCCATATAACCAATCTGATAACGGTCATCAATGCTCTTGCCGTGACCCAAATGGTCATTACCGCAAACTACAAATCCGTTACTTGCTAAAAAGCGACCAAATTCGTCATATCTTTCAATATGCTCGGCCATTCCGTGGGCAAGTTGAACGATACCAATTGGTGTCAATTCATCATCTTCCCAGATAAGTGTCCTGATTTTGTTTGAGCCGTTTGACGAGTTAAAATAAGCTTCTTTTCTAACCAATGCCATAAAATTCCCTCCAAATTGCAGACTACTGCATAATAATAAATTTATTGTATCATAAAAGAGGGTTTTTGTCATTAAAAAAACATAAAAAAAATAATTTTTTTAATTTTGTAAGCTTTACTATTTCTTCTTATAATTTTAGTTTATTTTTATCTAATTTAGTTAAACATTTTACAATAATTTGCCTATTTCGACCTTCTTTAATTTGCTTTTTACATAAATTATGGTAACGTATGAATTTGCAAATAAAACTACTTTGTGATATTATTGTGAAAACAAATAATAAGGAGTGAAAACCATGACATACGAGCAAGTTGTAGCAAAAGTTAAAGCAAAATTCCAAGATGCAGATGCAAGTGCTGTTGACGGTGTTGTAGCATTACAGATTAACCTTGAAGGCAAGAATGTAAACGGCATTTTCTACATTGAAGTTAAGGACCACAATGTAAATGTTGAGCCTTATGAATACTATGACAGACACGCTATTGTTACAGTTAATCCAACAAACCTTATGAAACTTCTTGAGGGCAAACTTGACCCAATTGAAGCATACAACAAAGGTAAGGTTGCAGTTGACGGTGACGCCGGTGCTGTGCTTACTGTAATAAGTCTTGTGAAATAAGAAAAACGCAAAAAAATAAACGGACATCAGCGTGATACTCTAAACAGGGTATCACGCAGTTCTATAAAGGAGGAAGAGAAGACTCGTCAAGTGCGAATCTTCTCTTTTTTGTTGATAGTTGGTTTAATAAATTACAGTTTCTAATATTGATTTTAAACTATTTAGTGATATAATATCTCAAAGGGTGCGAGATAATGAATGAGTA
>JAZSBY010000005.1:0-8737 GCA_045602655.1 Candidatus Fimenecus sp.
GATATGGATGGCATGACGGGTGCCGATAAACTTGTTAAGCGAGCAATCAGTTGGGGACATCCTGCTATTGCAATTACTGACCACGGAAATGTACAGGGTTACCCTGATGCTATGAAAGGTAAAGGCAAGGACGACATCAAACTTATCTATGGTGTTGAGGGTTATCTTATTGACGATATAGCCGAACCTGAAACTCCTTGGGAAAAACTACCGAGATACCATATTATTTTGCTTGTGCAGAATAAAGCGGGACTTAAAAACTTATACAAACTTGTGTCGTTGGCACATACAAAATATTTTCATACAAGACCTTGCATTCCTCGTTCAAAACTCAACGAATTGCGTGACGGCATAATCCTTGGCTCTGCTTGTGAAGCAGGTGAACTGATTAAGGCAATTCTTCTTGAGAAGAGCGATGAAGAAATTATAAAAATTGCTGAATATTATGATTATCTTGAAATTCAGCCTGACGGAAACAATATGTTTATGATTGCTTCCCATTCTGACCCTAATGCGAAAAATCCCGACAGAAACAAAGAGTATAACAGAATTAAAAATCTGGAAGATATCCGTGATATCAACCGTAAGATTATCCATCTTGGGGACAAACTCGGAAAATTAGTTTGTGCAACCGGTGATGTGCATTTTATGGACCCTGAGGATGCAAAATTCCGTGCAATTCTTATGGCCGGTAAAGGCTTTGATGATGCCGATGACCAGGCACCACTTTATTTTAAAACAACTGATGAGATGCTTGAGGAGTTTGCATATTTAGGTGAAGATACTGCTTATGAAGTTGTTGTTACAAATACAAATAAAATTGCTGATATGATTGAACAGGTAAGACCAATTCCCGAAGGTACATTCCAACCATCCATTCCCGGTGCCGAGGATGAACTTCGTCAGATTTGTTGGGATAAGGCAAAGGATTGGTATGGTGACCCCGTTCCCGAATATGTTGCCGACAGACTGACCCGTGAGCTTGAATCAATTATCAAACACGGATTCGCTGTCCTTTACATTATCGCACAGAAACTTGTTTGGGACTCCGAGGCACACGGTTATCATGTAGGCTCGAGAGGTTCAGTTGGTTCGTCCTTTGTTGCCACAATGGCAGGCATTTCTGAGGTTAACCCGTTAGCACCTCACTATCGTTGTCCAAAATGTAGACATAGCGAGTTCTTTTTACACGGTGAATATGGTTCAGGCTTTGATATGCCACCAAAGAATTGTCCGCATTGTGATATTCCGATGGTGCGTGACGGACACGAAATTCCATTCGAAACTTTCCTTGGTTTCCACGGTGATAAGGCTCCCGATATTGACCTTAACTTCTCGGGTGACTATCAGGGTAATGCCCACAGATACACAGAAGAACTTTTCGGTCGTGACCACGTGTTCAAGGCAGGTACAATCGCAACTGTTGCCGATAAAACTGCCTATGGTTATGTAAAAAAATACCTTGAAGAACGAGGAAAGGTTGTAACCCGTGCAGAAGAAGACAGACTTACAAAGGGTTGTACCGGGATTAAACGAACAACAGGTCAGCACCCCGGCGGTATGGTTGTTGTTCCCAACGAATTTGATGTTTATGATTTCACAGCAGTTCAATTCCCTGCAAACGACACAACATCTGATATGGAAACAACTCACTTTGACTTCCATTTCCTGCACGATACCATTCTTAAACTTGATATTCTCGGTCATGATGTGCCCACACTTTATAAGCACCTTGAAGATATGACGGGCATCCCCGTTATGGATGTTGATGTGTGCGACCCTAAAATTGTCAGTTTGTGTACAAGCCCTGAGGCATTGGGACTTACCCCTGATGACATCGGTGTTCAGACGGGTACACTTTCAATTCCTGAAATGGGAACGGATTTCGTTCGTGGAATGCTTATGGAGGCACAACCAAAATGCTTCTCCGACCTTTTGCAGATTTCAGGACTTTCCCACGGTACTGATGTTTGGCTTGGTAATGCACAAGAACTCATCAAAGACGGTACTTGTACGATTTCTGATGTTATCGGTACTCGTGACAGTATTATGACATACCTTATGCATAAGGGACTTGATTCAGGTCTTGCATTTAATATTATGGAAAAAACCCGTAAGGGTATTGTTGCAAAGGCAGGTTTCCCCGAGGGTGCAGAAGATGCTATGCGTGCTTGTAATGTGCCTGAATGGTATATGGAATCTTGTAGAAAGATTAAGTATATGTTCCCGAAGGCTCACGCAGCGGCTTATGTTATTGCAGCACTTCGCCTTGGTTGGTATAAGATTTATAAGCCTACAGAATATTACACAGCATTTTTAACTGTTCGTGGCGGTGACCTTGATGCATTGACGGTTTCACAAGGCAGAGATGCAGTAAGACGCAAAATGGTTGAACTTCACGGTCCGCTTAATGCAGAGCCAAAGGACAGAAAACCAATGTCGACCAAAGAAAAAGACCAGTTTACTGCCCTGCAGGTTGTTAACGAAATGATGGCAAGAGGGGTAGAACTTCTTCCTGTTGATATTTACAAATCCCGTGCAACTGTTTATTACATAGAAGATGGAAAAATAAGAATGCCGTTCTCTGCACTTTCAGGTGTTGGTGAAAATGCTGCCAAAGCACTTGTTGAGGGTAGGGACAATAGTGACGGAAGTTTTGTTTCCATTGACGATTTCCAGGCAAAAACAGGTGCATCAAGTGCAGTTGTTACAGCTTTAAAGGAAATCGGTGCGTTTGCTGATTTGCCGGAAACTGCACAAATCTCCTTCTTCGGCTTTTAATAAACTTGTGAATTATTATACTTGACAGATATACTTTATTGTGTTAGCATATTAGCACACTAAAGCGAAAAACAATAAAAAGGATATTTTATAATGAAAAATTATTCCAAAATTACACCCGAGGGTACAAAGGACTATTTAGCACAGGAAAGCCGTGCAATCCGTTGTGCCGAAAAAAGACTTTCAGCAGTTTTCAAATCCAAGGGTTATGAAAAGGTAATGACACCCACAATAGAATTTTTTGATGTGTTCAATAGGGACAGTTCAGGTTATAATCCCGAAGACCTTTATAGTCTGACCGATTCCTACGGCAGACTTTTAGTGCTTCGTCCTGATTCAACTCTTCCTATTGCAAGACTTGTTTCAACTCGTTTCCAGAATGCTCGCTTGCCACTTCGTCTTTACTATAATCAGAATGTTTTTGTAAGACAGAAGAATTTGACAGGCAGAAGTGACGAGGCAACGCAGAGTGGTATTGAACTTATGGGTGCTTACGGACTCCGTGCAGATTTAGAGGTTATTACAACTGCAGTTGAAGCCATTGAAAGTTGCACATCTGCTGATTTTAAACTTGAAATCGGTCACGCAGGTTTCTTCAAAGAGCTTTGCAAAAAACTTAATGTAACAGACGATATTGTAAGTGAGATTTACGATTGTGTTGAAAGCAGAAACTTTGTTTCCCTTAACAATATTCTTGATAAAATCGGCAAAAACGACATAACAGATTGTATCCGTAATCTTCCAAGATTTTTTGGTGGACTTGAGGTTATTGAAAAAGCAAAAAGCATTGATTTAGGTGACGAGGGACAAAAGAGTCTTAATTATTTAAAAGAATTATATGAGCTTTTAGGGGATGCAGGACTTACTGACAAAATTGTTATTGATTTAAGCCTTGTTAACCGTACAAATTACTACACGGGCATTATCTTTAAAGGCTATTTGCAGGGTAGCGGTGTTTCAGTGGTTTCCGGAGGTCGATACGACAGCCTTGGTGCAGAATTCGGTCGTGATATGCCATCAACCGGTTTTGGTATTGAAACAGGTGCTTTGGCATCAGTTATGCTGTCCCGTGATGAACTTGATGAAGAACAGCTTCCTGAAATAATCGTTTACGGTGAGCAGAATTACATAATCAAGGCACTCCGGTATTCCAAAAATCTTCGTGCAAATGGTGTTTACTGTGAAAACAGCACTTTTGAAACATTAGAGGAAACAAAGGAATATGCTCTTTCAAAGGGAATTAAGAAAGTTTGTGTAGTAGGCGAAACAGTAAGGGAGGAAATCTTATGAAAAAATTGAGAATAGCTCTTACTAAAGGCAGACTTGAAAAAAAGAGTGTTGAACTTTTCGGGAAAATGGGAATTGACTGTGACGAGCTTATCAACAAAGGCAGAAAACTCATTCTCAATGCAGGTGACTATGAGGTTGTCCTTGCAAAGGCAGCCGATGTGATTACTTATGTTGAACACGGTGTTTGCGATATCGGTATTGTAGGTAAGGACACAATCGTTGAAAACGGAAAAAGCTTTTATGAAATGATGGATTTAAACCTTGGCAAATGTGATTTTGCCCTTGCTACTCAAAAGGGTGTGGACTTTTACGACGGTTTTAATACAAAACGAATTGCAACAAAATATCCAAATATTACAAAGGTGTATTTTGAGGGCAAGGGAATGGATGTCAAGATTATTAAAATTGAGGGCTCCGTTGAATTAGCACCACTTTTAAATCTTGCCGACGGCATTGTGGATATTGTTGAAACAGGTACAACGCTTAAAGAAAACGGACTTGAGGTTAAAGAAAAAATTATGCCTGTTTCTGCACGAGTAATCGTGAATATGGCAAGTATGAAACTTCGTCGAGAGGAAATCGACAAATTCCTTGAAGAAATAGAAAAGGTTATCCCAAAGGGTGAATGATATGATAAATACAGTTTTTGCAGACGGTAAGGCAGATGTGTCACTTATCGCACAACTTAAAGAAAGAAGTGGCGAGGTTGACAAAAAAGTTACTCTCGCAGTTACTGAAATTCTTGAAAATGTAAAAATGAATGGCGACAAAGCTGTTTTAGAATACACAATTAAATTTGATGGAAAAGCACCCGAAAAAGCAGAAATTTCAAAGGAAGAAATTGACAACGCAATTAAAACTTGCGACCCATTCTTTGTAAAATCTTTGGAAGATGCTGCAGAAAACATTCGTGATTTCCATGCCCGTCAAAAACAACAAAGTTGGCTCACCACAAAAGAAAATGGTGTAATTATGGGCCAGCGTGTGCGAGGACTACACCGAGTTGGTATTTATGTGCCGGGTGGTACTGCTGCATATCCATCAAGTGTGCTTATGAATGCAATTCCTGCAAAAATCGCAGGAGTTAAAGAAATTATAATGGTTACTCCACCTGCAAAGGACGGCAAACCAAACCCCGATATTCTTGCAGCTGCAAAAATTGCAGGTGTTGACAGGGTGTTCCTAATTGGTGGTGCACAGGCTGTTGCAGCATTGGCTTATGGTACTCAAACTGTACCAAAGGTTGATAAAATTGTAGGTCCCGGTAATATTTTCGTTGCAACTGCAAAGAAGCTTCTTTATGGCACAGTTGATATTGATATGGTTGCAGGTCCAAGTGAAATTCTGATTGTTGCAGACGAAACAGCAAATCCAAAATTCCTTGCTGCCGACCTTATGAGTCAGGCTGAACACGATGTATTGGCATCTGCAATTCTCATTACAACAAGCGAAAGAATTGCAGAAGAAACAAAGAAAGAGTTAGCTCGTCAATGTGCAACACTTTCAAGAAAAGAAATTATTGAAAAATCACTTAAAGATTACAGTGCAATTATCATTTGCGACAATATGGACAAGGCAGTTGATTTTGCTAACAAATTAGCACCTGAACACCTTGAAATGTGTGTGGAAAATCCACTTGAATATATTGGCAGAATGGATAATGCAGGCAGTGTGTTCCTTGGCAACTACTCACCTGAACCTTTGGGTGACTATTTTGCAGGTCCTAACCACGTTCTTCCAACAAGTGGTACTGCAAGATTCTTTTCTCCCTTGTCAGTTGACAGTTTTATTAAAAAATCAAGTTTTATTTACTATACGGAAGATGCACTCCGTGAGTGCAAGGACAAGGTGGTTTCTCTTGCGGAAACAGAGGGCTTAACTGCTCACGCAAATTCAATTAAAGTCAGATTTGAGGATTAAAGAATGTTCAGGCTTAATGATAAAGTAAAAAACTTAACACCTTATGAGCCAATCAGCGGTACTTATGAAATTCGTCTTGATGCTAACGAGTCATTTTTGACAGTTCCCGAGAATATTCAAAACGAAATGGTTGAGGCTTTAAAAGATTCTGCTCTTAACCGTTATCCTGACCCAAATGCAACAAAACTCGTGAAAGGTTTTGCAGATTATTTCAAGGTGGATGCAGATTGCGTAACAGCAGGTAATGGCTCCGATGAAATTATTTCAGTTATAATGAATGCATTTTTGCAGAAGGGTGACAAGATTTTAACTCTTGAGCCTGATTTCTCAATGTATCGTTTTTATGCTGAAATCGCAGAATGCGAGAGTGTTAAGTACCAGAAAAATGAAAATCTCGATGTGAATATGGATGATGTAATCGCACTTGCTAACCAAGAAAGAGTGCGAATTGTGATTTTCTCAAATCCTTGTAATCCAACATCAAGAATTATCACAAAAGACGATGTAAGAAAACTCATAAATAGTACGGATGCACTCATAGTTCTTGACGAAGCATATATGGACTTTGCAGAGGATGAAAGCCTTTTAGGTGAATTCCAAAATTACGATAATCTCATCATTTTAAAGACTTGTTCAAAGGCTTTGGGTTGTGCAGCGTTGCGTTTAGGCTTTGCAGTTGCAAACAAAACACTTACAAATGTAATCCGTGCAGTAAAATCACCATATAATGTAAACTCCGTTTCTCAGGTCTTGGGTGAAGTGCTTTTCTCACATCCTGACTATATTGATAACTGTATTGAAACAGTTGTGAATTCAAGAAAAGAACTTTATTCTGCAATACTTGAGTTAGAGAGTGACAAAATCGAAAAAATATATGAAACTCATACAAACTTTGTATACTTAAAAGTTAAAAATGCAAAGAGTGTTTTTGAAAAAATGAAAGAAAACAGCATTATCATCCGTAATATGGGGGACTTCTTGAGAATTACAGCAGGTAGCAAGGAAGAAAACGAAAAAATGCTTAAAACTTTCAAAAAAGCGTTGGAGGAAATGGAATGAGAACGGCAACAATTAACAGAAAAACAAAAGAAACAGATATTAACCTGATACTCTGCCTTGATGGTGGTGAGGTTAAGGTTGATACAGGTGTCGGTTTCTTTGACCATATGCTTACAGCCTTTGCAACCCACGCAGGTTATGGCTTAACTGTAACTTGTAAAGGTGACATTGAGGTTGATTGTCATCACACAGTTGAAGACATCGGAATTGTACTCGGTCAGGCTCTTTTTGAGTGTTTAGGAGACAAATCAAATCTTGTTCGTTATGGTAGTTTCTTTGTGCCGATGGATGAGGCACTTGGTTTCTGTGCGGTTGACATCTGTAACCGTGCATACACAGTTTTTGAAGCGGATTTCCCACAGGAAAAATGTGGCGATTTTGATGCTTGTATGTGTGTGGAATTCTTCCGTGCAGTTGCGGATAATGCGAAAATTACATTACACCTTCGTGCACCTTATGGTGATAATTCCCACCATATTGCAGAAGCAATTTTCAAGGCATTCGGCCACGCAATGAGTATTGCAACAGAAAAAACCGATAAAACACTTTCAACAAAGGGGACTCTCTAAAAGATGATAATTTTTCCTGCAATAGACATAAAAGACAAAGAATGTGTCCGACTTTATAAAGGTGATTTCGCAACAGCAGGTAAGGTTGCGGACTCTTATATGGAAACTGCACTTAATTTCCGTAAAGCAGGTGCAGAGTGGATTCATATGGTTGACCTTAATGGTGCACTTGATGGTGTTCGCATAAATTCCGATATTTTCCTTGATGTTGCCAAAAACAGCGGACTCAGAGTCGAGGTTGGCGGTGGCATCCGTACAATGAAAGATGTTGATTTCTATATTCAGAATGGCATCCGGCGAGTTATTATCGGCTCTGCCGCTTTAAAAAACCCACAACTTGTAAAAGAGGCTTGTAAGGAGTTTGGCGACAGAATTGCAGTTGGGATTGATGCCAAAAATGAGATGGTTGCTACTGAAGGCTGGACAGAGAAAAGTGATACTCACTACATTGACCTTGCAAAAAGAATGGAAGATTTTGGCGTAAAGTATATTATCTTTACAGATATTGACTGTGACGGTATGCTTTCAGGTCCGAATATCGAACAGTTAGTTAAACTCAATGATGCGGTTTCCTGCAACATTACTGCAAGCGGTGGAATTAAGGATATAAAGAATATAATCGACCTTAAAAACGCAAATATGTACGGTGCTATTTGTGGCCGTTCAATTTACAGTGGCACATTAAATCTTGCAGATGCTATCAGGGAGGCGAAATAATGAACCTTGATAAATATTTTGTAAAAGCAGGGTTAATCCCTGCAATTATTCAGGAAGAAAGCACAGGAGAAATCTTGATGCTTGCCTATATGAACAAGGAATCAATGGCAAAGACACTTGAAACCGGCTACACTTGGTTCTGGAGTCGTTCCCGACAAGAACTCTGGAACAAGGGTGCAACATCGGGACATTTACAAAAAGTTGTTTCAATCCACGGTGACTGTGATGACGACACATTACTTATAAAAGTTATTCAGACAGGACCTGCTTGTCATACGGGCAGTAAATCTTGTTTTTTTAAGGAGATTAAACAATATGAATGATACATTGATAAATCTTTATGAAACAATCCTTTCAAGAAAAGAAGAAAAGCAGGAAGGCTCTTACACTTGCTATCTTTT
>JAZSBY010000006.1:0-22227 GCA_045602655.1 Candidatus Fimenecus sp.
CCATGCTGCGTGCTGTACCGGCAATCATACTCATTGCTGTTTCAATTGTTGCAGCGTTAAGGTCGGGCATTTTCTGCTCTGCGATTTTTCTAATCTGCTCTTTAGTGATTTTTGCTACCTTTGTTCTGTTAGGCACACCTGGACCACTCTCGATGCCGCATGCTTTCTTAATAAGAACTGCTGCGGGAGGAGTCTTAGTTACGAATGTGAATGTACGGTCTGCATAAACTGTAATAACAACCGGGATAATAAGACCCATGTCATTCTTTGTGCGTTCGTTGAATTCCTTTGTGAACGCCATAATGTTAACACCGTGCTGACCAAGTGCAGGTCCAACAGGTGGTGCTGGTGTTGCTTTACCAGCAGGAATTTGAAGCTTAATAAAGCCTACTACTTTCTGAGCCATTTTTAGCACCTCCAAAAATTCGTGGTATGGCGGAACAGACAGCTCTTCCGTTCCTCCCACGACGCCTTTGACAAAGCGTCATAAAAAGCGTATTTTACGCTAATTACCAAATAATAAATTAGTCTTCGACCTTTTCTACCTGGTCGAGTTCAAGGTCAACAGGTGTTTCGCGTCCAAGCATTGAGATAACAACACAAACAGTGTTATTGTCAACATCAAGCTCACGAACTGTACCGATAATGCCTTCAAACGCACCATCGATGATTGAAACCATATCGCCAACCTCATAGTCGATTTTAACGACTTTCTTTTCAACACCCATAGCATAAATTTCAGCCTCTGTAAGAGGAACTGGTTTGCTTTCCGGGCCAACGAAACCTGTTACACCACGAGTATTGCGGATAACGTACCAAGTATCGTCCGTCATTTCAAGGTCACCTGTTTCTTCATCTTCAAAAACAGCAACCTTAACCATTACATAACCGGGGAAGATTTTTCTCTCTACCTCTTTTTTCACGATTTCCATCTCGCCGGTTTCTTTGTTCTTAGCTTCCCTGTTTTCAACAACGATTTCAGTAGGAACTTTAACCTCGAGAATCAAATCATGCATTTTACGGTTTTCAACAATCTTTTCAATGTTTGTTGCTACCTTGTTTTCATAACCGGAATAGGTATGAACTACATACCATTTGGAGATTTCTGCCATAACTTAATCCCCTTTCGATTATTTCATCAAAAACAAGCTAATCATCTGTGCTGCTGTGGTTTGTACTGCAGCATCAGCATCCTGTTTGTTGGCAAGACTTACAACAGCATCAATAATCGCTGAAAGTCCTGTATCAACAGCAAGGACTGCAACACATACAACCGCAACAATTACAATAACAACGATTGAGTGATTGAGAACAGTCTTACCTGAAGGCCATGTAACCTTTTTCCACTCACCTTTAAAATCCTTGAAGAACTTTTTGATTTTTGCCCATGCCTTTTTAAAAGGATTTTCCTTTTTCTTTGCAGGAACTTCTTTCTTGTCCTTCTTAGCTACGTCAGCAGTGGTCTTTTCTTTGTTGTCAGACATTTCACTTACCTCCGGATTACTTTGTTTCCCTGTGAAGAGTGTGTTTCTTGCAGAATCTGCAATACTTGTTCATCTCGATTCTGTCGGGAGTGTTCTTCTTGTTTTTCTTTGTGTTGTAATTGCGCTGTTTGCACTCTGTACAAGCTAATGTGATTTTTACTCTCATTTTTTCGGCACCTCCGTTAATACATCACCTGAAAAATCAGCAGGTGAATTAAAGCCTTCCTCATAAAAAAAGGCACAAAAAATAAGCCTCTTTCCCGAGGTACTGAGTATTGTATCACAGGAGTCAAGGCTTGTCAAGTGTAAATATAAAATTATTTTCGATTACAAAAACTTGTTTGTAAATGGATTCATTGTCACAAGAAAAACAAGGTGGAGTTTCCCCCACCCTGCAGATTAATCTATCATAGATGTAATGTCAACGCCCTTTGGCTTTTTGATTTTTGATGTATCCGCAGTGGGTGACATTGATTTTATTTCAGCAATAACATAATTCTTCTCAGAATAAATTTCTTCAATTCTTACAAGGTTATTAGTTGAATCGTAAATATACTTATAAGTATCGCCCTCATAAGTGAATTTATCGCAAATGTATGTTTTTCCGTTAATGGTAACATTACTTGTTTCTGCAAAAGTATATTTATCAACAACTGCATCGCTGAATGTACCAACGCCCATTTCATCACCAATGTCGCTACCTGCATTGTAATAAACCATCATTGACGGAATAACACAGTATGCTGTACCGTCAAGATAAATCATATTGGCTTTTACAACTTTGCCCTCCTCAAAAGGAATTGCTGCCTCAATAAAGAAATCCTCGCCATTTCTTATATAGACAATAGGATATGACATATCTTCACCATCGGACTGCATAATTGTACCTGTTATTGTGAATTTTTTTGTTTTGAGAAGGTCCTGATAACTTTTAATTCTTGCAAGAGCCTTACTCTTTGCGTCATCAGTCTTATCGCCGGAAGTTTCCTCTTTAATCAAGCCATCAGAAATCTGAAGCTTATCGTCTTTGTTTGCATTTTCAATATGGTCTTCAACATTGCCGTCAGCAATCTCCTGAAGCTCCTTTTGAGCGATTTGCTCTTCAATTTCCTTTATCTGCTCAATTTGTTTTTCATCTTCAATATAAGTAGTTACGCCTTCGCTGTCAATATAATAATACTTTCCGTAACCATCTTTTTCAACATACTGTGTGTGACCTTCTTCATCAACAAAATAAGGCTTTTCCTCACCCGGTGTTTTTTCAATCTTACAAGATGTAGCACAAAGTACTATAACAAATATAAGTAAAACAGCAGTTATTTTCTTTATCATTACGGTATTCCTCCAAAAGAATGTAGAAAATTATTGTAAAATCATTATAACTTATTTTCCAATTATAAACAAGGGTATATTTTGGAAAAATTTTTTCGGCAAAATAGCAATATATTCTACTCTGATTGTTTGAATAATTATAAATATCTACAAACATCTGTTTTTTCGAAAAAGTCTGTTGACTGAAAAGGGGTTTTGTGTTAAAATTTCAAAAGTAAATAACAGAGGTGAAACACAATGTCAGGACAAAACAAATTGTTACAAAAATCAACATTTAAAACTGACGGTATTGTTGTTTCTTCAATTTCCATCGGTTGTTTACAGCATATGTATTTTGTTTTTTAAACGACGGTTTTCCCGTCGTTATTTTTTTGCAAAATTTTGCAGTTTTTTTATTGAACTGCTTAAAATAATATAGTATAATAATTTATTGACAATAAATCGAAAGGCTGGTGTGAATTTTGAAAGCGTATTTAATGCTTGAGGACGGCTCTGTTTACGCAGGTACTGCCGCCGGAAAATTCAAAGAAACTGTTTTTGAAACCGTATTCAACACATCAATGACCGGATATGTTGAGCTTCTTTCAGACCCATCAAATAAGGGCTTGGGTGTTATTATGACATACCCTCTTATCGGCAACTACGGTGTTTGCCTTGAGGATATGGAGTCGGACAAGCTCTATCCGTCTGCACTCCTTATTCACGAGCTTTGTGCTGAACCGTCAAATTTCAGATGTGAAATGACTCTTGAGGATTTCCTTTGCAAATACGATATTCCTTGTGTTACAGACCTTGACACTCGTGAAATTGTTATGAACATCCGTGACAACGGTACAATGAGAGCGATAATTACAGATGATATTTCTGACAAGGATGCTCTTATGGCAAAAATCAAGGCTTTTGACTCACAGGCACTCACAATTGAAAAGGCAAAGGAAGAAGTTGTTTCCACTGAGGGAATTCCCGTTGCATTTATTGACATTGGTGCAAGAAAGAGTTCTGCAAAGAGTTTTGCAGACAAGGGCTTTGCTGTTACAAAATATAACAAGGATGTAAAAGCAGAAACAATCCTTAATTCAGGTGCTGAAGGTGTTGTTATTTCAAACGGACCTGAAATCTTTACAGCATTTGAAAATGTTGTTGCAGAAATCAAAAAGCTTATGGATGCAGGTATGCCGCTTTTCGCAATCGGTACGGGTCACCAGCTTGTTGCAAAGGCACAGGGTGGCAAAATAGAAAAAATGCTCTACGGTCACAGAGGAGCAAACCTTCCGGTTAAATTCACAGCCGCTGATGAAACATATATTACAACTCATAACCACGGATACACAGTCAGTGAAGACGGTATCCCGCAGAATGCTGAAGTTTTATGCGTAAACGTAAACGACGGCACAGTTGAAGGACTTAAATATGAAAAGGCAATTACTGTTCAGTTTATTCCTGACACAGCAAGAGGTCATAACACCTCCTTCTTATACTATGATTTTGCAAAAATGATTAAGGAGGGTAAATAAGATGTTGGATAAAAGCATTAAGAAAGTAATGGTTATCGGTTCAGGTCCTATTATCATCGGACAGGCTGCCGAATTCGACTATGCCGGTACTCAGGCTTGTCGCTCACTTAAAGAAGAAGGCGTTGAAGTTGTTCTTGTTAACTCCAACCCTGCTACAATTATGACTGACGGCGATATTGCTGACAAAGTTTATATTGAGCCTCTTACAATCCCTACACTTACAAAGATTATTGAAAAAGAAAAACCGGACTCACTCCTCCCCTCTCTTGGTGGTCAGACAGGTCTTAACCTTGCTATGGAATTAAATGAGTTAGGAATTCTTAAAGAGAATAATGTTCGTCTTATCGGTATCAATGCTGATTCAATCAGAAAAGCTGAGGACCGTCAGGAATTCAAGGACACAATGGAAGCCATCGGTGAGCCTTGTATTGAATCTTTGGTTGTTGAAACAGTTGAGGATGCTCTTGATTTCTCCGCTAAAATCGGTTATCCGGTTATTGTTCGTCCTGCTTACACACTTGGTGGTACAGGTGGCGGTATCGCTTACGACGAAGAACAACTTCACGAAATCGCTTCAAATGGTATCCGTCTTTCCCGTGTTAATCAGGTACTTATTGAAAAATGTATTTCTGGCTGGAAAGAAATCGAATTTGAAACAATGCGTGACTCAAAGGGTAACTGCATTACAATCTGTTCAATGGAAAATATGGACCCCGTTGGTATCCATACAGGTGACTCAATAGTTGTTGCTCCTGCACAGACACTTATGGAAAAAGAATATTCAATGCTTCGTAATGCTGCTCTCAACATTATTTCAGCACTTGATATTCAGGGTGGTTGTAATGTTCAGTTTGCTTTACACCCCACATCATTCAAATATGCAGTTATTGAGGTTAACCCCCGTGTTTCCCGTTCATCTGCTCTTGCATCTAAAGCAACAGGTTTCCCCATTGCACGAGTAGCATCAAAAATCGCACTTGGTCTTGGTCTTGACGAAATTCCAAATGCTGTTACGGGTAAAACTTATGCATCATTTGAGCCCACAATTGACTACATTGTATGCAAATTCCCAAAATGGCCATTTGATAAGTTTGTTACTGCTAAAAAGACACTTGGTACACAGATGAAGGCAACCGGTGAAGTTATGTCAATTGCTCGTACATTCGAAGCAGCACTTCACAAATCACTTCACTCACTTGAAGAGAATAAGGAGTCCCTCCTGCTTGATTCATTTATGGAAATGAGCAAGGAAGAAGTCCATCAAGCTCTTTATAATGTTGATAACCTTCGTGTATATGCTATTGCAGTTGCAATTTACAAGGGAATTGCTCTCGAAGAAATTCACGATATCACAAAGATTGATATGTGGTTCTTAAGTAAAATCAAAAACATTGTCGAAATGGAAAAAACACTTAAATCCGGTCTTTGCGACAAGGAAACTCTTTTCAAAGCAAAGAAAATGGGCTTTACTGACAGTGTTATTGCTAAAAATGTAGGTACAACAAAGGGTGCTATCAAGCATCTTCGCAAACTTTGGAACATTATGCCTTCATTCTCAATTGTTGATACTTGTGCTGCTGAATTCCCTGCACAGACACCATACTATTACTCTGATTATGGTATTGCAAACGAAGTTAATCCAAAAACAGATAAAAAGAAGATTATGGTTTTAGGTTCAGGTCCTATCCGTATCGGTCAAGGTGTTGAATTTGACTACTGTTCAGTTCACTCTGTATGGGCTCTCAAAAAAGCGGGTTGTGAAGCAATTATTGTAAACAACAACCCTGAAACAGTTTCAACTGACTTTGACGTTTCAGATAAACTCTATTTTGAGCCACTTACCCCTGAATATGTTACAAGCATTGTTGAACTTGAAAATCCTGACGGTGCAATTGTTCAGTTTGGTGGACAGACTGCTATTAAACTTACAAAAACACTTAACGATTTAGGTGTTAAAATTCTCGGTACTGATGCTGACCATGTTGATGCTGCCGAAGACAGAGAAAGATTTGACGAAATTCTTGAATTCTGTGATATTGCCCGTCCAAAGGGACAGACAGTATTTACTGCACAGGAAGCAATTGCTGCTGCACATTCACTTGGTTACCCCGTTCTTGTTCGTCCAAGCTATGTTCTTGGTGGTCAGGGTATGCAGATTGCTGCAAGTGATGAAGATATACTTGAATTTATGGATATTATCACAAGAACAATTCCTGACCTTTCAGAGCATCCTGTTCTTGTTGACAAATACCTTATGGGACAAGAAGTTGAAGTTGACGCAATTTGCGACGGTAAAGACATTCTTATTCCTGGTATTATGGAACATATCGACCGAGCAGGTATTCACTCAGGTGACTCAATTTCAGTTTACCCTGCAGTTACACTCTCACAGAAAGTACAAAAGACAATTGTTGATTATACGAAACGACTTGCATCCGCTTTGCATGTTATCGGTATGATGAACATACAATTTATTGTACTTCGTGAAACAGTTTATATTATTGAGGTTAACCCGCGTTCTTCAAGAACAGTTCCATATATCAGTAAGGTTACGGGTATCCCTGCCATCAGTCTTGCAACAAGAGCAATGCTGGGTGAAAGAATTGCTGATATGGGTTATGGTACAGGTCTTTACAAGAACAGCGGTTATTATGCAATCAAGCTTCCTGTTTTCTCATTTGAAAAGATTATCGGTGCTGACACATCCCTTGGCCCTGAAATGAAGTCAACAGGTGAAGTTCTTGGTATCTCAACAGACTATAACGAGGCTCTTCTCAAAGCATTTGAAGGTGGCGGTGTTTCAATGCCTAAGGATGCAAAAATCGTTGTTACAGTCCGTGACAAGGATAAGAAAGAGGTTGGCGAAATGCTTAAAGAGTTCAAGGATTCCGAATTTGAATTCTATGCAACTCCCGGCACTTGCAAGGTTATCCGTGAGGCGGGAATCGAGTGTAAAGAGGTTAATCCGCTTACAGGCCAATCACCTAACATTATGGATATGCTTCAGAATGGTGAGGTTTCGCTTATTATCAACACACCAACACACGGTCGTCTTGCAAACCGTGACGGTTTCAAACTCCGTCGTCTTGCAGTTGAGTCAGGTACATCCTGTCTTACATCTCTTGATGCAGCACTCAGTGTTATGAGAAGTACATTTGTAGTGCCTGAAGACCAGATGAGTCTTACTGATATTGCATCTCTCAAATTATAATTTATAAAACCAAAAAGAAGTCGAAATTGGGTGTAAAAACCTAATTTCGACTACAACTTTTAAGGAGTGAATTCTTATGGCAGGTATCGTTGAATATTCCCTTGTGAATGCTCATAAGGATTTTAACAAATTGCCATTTTCAAAGGTTGATGGTTTGATTTTCGCACAACTTGCGTATCTTGACTACGATAACTTTGTCCCTGACAAACAGTTATTTGCAAGGGGTCTTACTTTCTCGAAAATATGTGAGCAGGAAAATTTTGACAGTCTTTTCCCACTTGAAAGGACGGCAAGAAAGAACCTTTTACTTTTCAACTCCCTTGCATACAGTAAAAGATACGGGAAAATCAAAATCAAATACCACGAAAACATATTTGACAGTGAAAAGGAAATTCAGTTTTCAGCCACAACCTTTATTATGCCCAATGGTGATGCTTGTGTTGCCTTTAGAGGTACTGACTCCACTATTACCGGTTGGCGTGAAAACTTTAATATGCTCTATAACGACACTGTCCCTGCACAAATTTCTGCTGTTAAGTACCTTAATACAGTTGCAAAAAAAATCAAGGGCAAAATAACTGCTGTCGGTCATTCAAAAGGCGGAAACCTTGCAATTTATGCAAGTGTTATGTGTTCCGATAAAACAAAAGAAAAAATCGTTGAGGTGCACAGTTTTGACAGTCCCGGATTTACAGAGGATTTTGTAAATTCACAAAAATATCTTGAAGCTGAAAGTAAAATTTTAAAATTCGTACCTGAGGAGTCAATGATTGGAATGCTCCTTAATGATACTGCGTCTTATCGCATTGTTAAAAGCGAAGGTGAAGGAATACATCAGCACGACCCATTTTTATGGATTGTTGATAATAACGACTTTGTAACAGGTGAAAAAATACACACAAAAGCAAAGTTTGTAACAGGCACATTAAAAGAATGGATAAGCAATTTTACACCGGAGCAAAGAGAACTTTTAGTTGATGCCGTTTTTGATATTATAGAAGCTACAAATGCTCAAAAAGCTGAAAGTTTTATTGACTGGAGTGAAAATTTAAGGGGTAATGCTAATCTTTTCTACGATACAATTAAGGATTTAGACCCTGAAACAAGGAGCTTTTTGCTAAAGTTTCTCGGAAATATTTTCCCATCTGCTACGGATACTGTACTTAACAAACCAAAGAGGATTATCAAAGACACCTTTGATAAATTCAAATCAAAAAGGATTGATGTAGAAGATAATTCCACTGAACCATAAACAAAATGTCAGTTCGAAACCATCCTGACAAAAATCAAAACTACGGAGTGAAAAAATTGAACAAGAAAAAGACTATGTTTATTGTGGAATCGGCAGTTATTGCTGCTCTTTATGCAGGACTTACCTATGCAGCAAGTATGCTGAATCTTGCTTATGGCAGTATTCAGTTCAGATTCTCTGAGGCTTTGACAATACTTGCTTGTCTTACCCCCTCTGCCATTCCGGGACTTACAATCGGTTGCTTTTTAGGTAATATTACAAGTCCTTACGGATTGATTGATATTATCTGTGGCACGGTTGCAACACTACTTGCAGGGATTTTGTCCTATGCTACAAGAAAAATCAGATTTAAAAATCTGCCTTTGCTCTCTCCCCTTTTCCCCGTGCTTACAAATGCAATAATCGTGGGAATTGAAATCACATTGTTTATGCCTGAGGGATTTAAAATACAAGCCTTCTTAATCAATGCTATACAGATAGCAATTGGACAGGTTGTAATGTGCTACGGACTTGGATTACCGTTATACAACGTAATTAAAAAAACAAAAATATATAATAAAGCATAAAAACAGCGTGATAGCCTGAATCGGTTATCACGCTTAGTTTTTGTTATTCTATAATGAGTTTGCCATCGGCATCAAATTCGTAGTAGCCAACTTTAAGGTCTGTGCCTTCTACAAATCTTTGACTCATATAAAGTCTCTTGTTCTTTGCAAGTTTATGTGAGTCATTGATAAAGTAGTAGTCACCCTTATATTTTACAAGCTGATATGCATTTAATCTTACATTGTTTTTGTAGAAATAGTCACCAACAGGGCCATCAAGTATTACCATCTTACCATTTTCATCGAATTCGTAATATCCGACTTTGAGTGGTGTACCGTCTGCGTATGTAAAGCCCTCTACAAAGTTCTGACTCAAATAGATTCTCTTATTTTTTGCAACTTTATGAGAGTCATTGATGAAATAGAAACTATTATTAAATTTTACAAGCTGATACGCCTTCTGCACTACACCATTTTTGTAAAAATAGTCGCCAACCACACCGTTGATGATAATCATTTTACCCTCTTCATCAAAGTCGTAATAACCAACATGAAGGGGTGTTCCGTCCTCAAATGTAAAACCTTCTACAAATCTCTCGCTCAAATAGATTCTCTTATTTTTTGCGATTTTGTGGTAGTCATTGATGAAATAGAAGTCACCATTAAATTCTACAAGTTGGTATGCTTTTTGTTTCACATCATCTTTGTAGAAATAATCATCTTTAATGCCTGTGAATGTTGGAGTGTGATTATAATGAATTGTTGCATTTAGTAAATCCTCATTACCCAATTCAAAAGAAATCTCATTCCACTGTTTCTCGGTCCCAGTATAATAAACATTCGAAAGATTTGAACAACCCTTAAATGCATAAGGACCAATTGTTGTTACACTATCAGGGATTGTTATACTTGTAAGTTTGCTACAGTTACGAAATGCTCTCTCACCTATTGTTGTTACACTATCTGGGATTGTTATATTTAGAAGAGCATGACAAACCGCAAAAGCACCACTATTAATTTCTGTTACACCATTACCGATTGTTACACTTTTAAGGTTTGCGCAAGTAGTAAATGCATAATTCCCAATTGTTGTTACACTGTCTGGGATTGTTATACTTGTGATGTTAGGGCAACGAGAAAATGCATAATCCCCAATTGTTGTTACACTATCTGGGATTATTACTGTTTTAAGGCCAGACAAATCATCAAATGCATAATTACCAACTGTTGTTACTCCATTATTTATAACAACTTTTTTTATGTTATATTCATAACTTTCCCATGGACAATTACATGGACAATTATTAGAAGATTCATAATCATCCATCTCACCTGTACCGGAAATGGTTAATGTGCCTGTGGATGAGTCAAATTCCCAAGTAACATTCTCACCACAAGTACCTGATGGATTGGAAACTTTGGCAAAATTGATTGTGGCACCAAGTAAATCTTCGTTAGCTGAACCTATTGAGATATTGTTCCATTCTTCCTCTGTGCCACCATAATATACATCTGTAAGGCTATTGCAACCAAAAAATGCAAAATCACTAATTGTAGTTACACTGTCAGGGATTGTGACACTTGTAAGGCTATAGCAATCAAAAAATGCAAAATCACTAATTGTAGTTACACTGTCAGGGATTGTCACACTTGTAAGGCTTTCGCAATGTTCAAATGCACTACAACCAATTGTTGTTACACTGTCGCCGATTGTTACACTTGTAAGGCTATCGCAACCAAAAAATGCCCAACCACCGATTGTTGTTACACTGTCAGGGATGGTTACGCTTGTAAGACCTTCACACCACGCAAATGCATAATCACCGATTGTTGTTACACTATTAGGGATTTTTATGTTTGTAAGGCTCCAGCATTCACCAAATGCATAATTACCGATTGTTGTTACACTATCAGGGATTGTGATACTTGTAAGGCTATAGCAAGCAAAAAATGCACTATCACCAATTGTTGTTACACTGTCAGGAATTGTTACACTTGTAAGGCTATCGCAATAAGTAAATGCATAATCACCAATTTTTGTTACACCATTATTGATTACAACTTTTTTTATGTTATCTTCATAATTTTCCCATGGGCGATTATCACCATAATCTTCATAATCATACATCGCACCTGTACCTGAAATGGTTAGGGTACCTGATGTATCATCAAATGTCCATGTAAGATTATCACCACATTTACCTGAATAGGTTTCTGCACTTGCTGTAATGTTTGACATTGGGAATACAGAAATTACCATTATCAATGCCATTATTATTGAAAAGATTTTGCTTGATTTTTTCATAAAACCATCTCCGATTCTATTTTATAATTTATGATAGCACAGAATTTTGCTTTTTTCAAGGATAAGAAAATTGGAGTTTGTCTGGTTCTCCCCCCTTCCGTCACCTTGCGGTGACACCTTCCCCTCGTAGGGGGAAGACTATAATAGGCTCCCCCCTTGAGGGGTGCGGGTGTCCGGTGGACACCTCTGCGTAGCAGAAGCACTGCCTGAGCCGGCAGGCGAGTAATGGAGCTGGATTGCCGTAGGCAAGACTGAGGGGGGGTGAAATCAAATCTCCCCTACAAATTATAATTTGCAGTACAACAAAAAAAGGGACGATTTTCAATCATCCCTTACTTTTTTATTTCTTTTTGTTTTCACAGTCCATCGGGCAGGTTTCACAGTCGCCCATCATAATATCATTTACCGTTTTTCCTGCAGGAATCATTGGCAATACTCTTTCATCCTTATCAACGGCACATTCAATCCATACAGGACCATCTATTTTAAGAGCTTCTGCGAAAGCATCTTTAAACTGTGCGATTGTTTCGGCATAATATCCCTTTGCACCAAAGCCTTCCGCAAGTTTTACAAAGTTTGTCTTACGGTGCGGGTCAGTTTCAGAGAAGCGTTTACCATAGAAACAGCGTTGCCATTGGCGAACCATACCAAGCACCTGATTATTCATAATAACTGTAATAACAGGAAGATTATAGCTTACCGCTGTACAAGCCTCATTAAGGTTCATGTGGAATGAGCCGTCGCCTGTAATATGAACGACCTTTTTGCTGTCGCCGAGTGCAACCTTTGCACCTATTGCAGCACCATAGCCATATCCCATTGTACCCAAGCCACCACTTGTCAAAAATCCTCTTGGATTTACATGGTGAACATACTGTGCAGACCACATCTGGTGTTGACCCACATCGGTTACAACAACCGTGTCCTCCCCTGCCATATCGCAAATTGCACCAATTAACTGATGTGGCAAAATCTGTGTATTATCATCCTGTGGAGTATAATCAACTGCTTTATACTCATTAAGCTTTTCAAGCCAATCCGTTCTATCCTTATTTTCAATAAGCGGTAAAAGGTTTTCAAGAACCTTTTTAACATCACCGATTACATAGTGGTCAACTGCAACATTCTTATTGATTTCACTAAGGTCAATATCAATCTGAATAATTGTTGCTTTTTTTGCAAAGTCGCTTGTATCAAGGGCAACACGGTCAGAGAAACGAGTACCGATTGCAATAAGCACGTCTGCATCGTCAACTGCTTTATTTGTGGTATAAGCACCGTGCATACCCAAAAGTCCAAGGTTAAGCGGATTATTGTAACCGATTACACCTGCTGACATAAGAGTATGACAAGAAGGAATATTTGCTTTTTCAACCAACTCCAGTGCAAGGTCTGAGGCATTTGATGAAACAACACCACCACCAAACATTACAACGGGTTTTTTCGCATTATTGATAATGTCAGCAACCTTTTGAAGCTCATTCATATCAATAACAGTATCGTCTTTAATTACAACTTTTTCTTTTCTTTCAAATTCAGTTACTGTGGCTGTAACATCCTTAGTAATATCAATAAGGACAGGACCTTTTCTGCCTGTGTTTGCAATACGAAATGCCTCACGGATTGTGTCAGCAAGTTCATTTACATCCTGCACCATATAGTTATGCTTTGTAATCGGCATTGTAATACCGGTGATATAAACCTCCTGGAAAGCATCTCGACCTATAAGGCTTTTGCCTACATTACCTGTGATTACAACCATTGGCACACTATCCATATATGCAGTTGCAATACCTGTTACAAGGTTTGTAGCACCGGGACCGCTTGTTGCAATACACACACCTGTTTTGCCGGTTGCTCTTGCATAACCGTCTGCAGCGTGAGAAGCACCCTGCTCGTGGGCAGAGAGAATATGACGAATTTTATCACTATATTTATAAAGAGCATCATAAATATTAAGGACTGCACCACCCGGGTAACCAAAAACAGTGTCAACTCCCTGCTCTATTAAAACCTCTGCCAAAATCTCTGAACCGTTAAGTTTCATCTTTCTTTCACTCCATGTATTCGCTATTCGTTTTAGAAAAATATTAACTCATATTGTATAATATTTATATTGAAAAATCAATAGTTTATAAAGAAAAAGGCAACAGAAATAACTTTCCGTTGCCTTTAAACTATATGGTTTTACACATTTTCATCATTTTCAGTTGTTTCTGCATTTTCAACAGTATCTTCAACAATGATTTCTTCTATTGGTATGATAGCATCTTCAATCTTATCCTCAGGTAAAGCACCTGTTGTCATAAGGGATTCAAACTGCTCTTTGTCAATTTTCTCTAACTTGATAAGAGCCTCTGAAACAATATGAAGTTGGTCAATATGCTCTTTGAGAATTGCTTCTGTTCTCTTATAAGCATCGTTTATAATCTTTTCAACTTCCTCATCAATTACAGCTGCAACTGTTTCAGAGTAGTTTCTTGTATGAGTATAATTCTTGCCAAGGAAAACCTCGTCATTATCTGAACCGAATGCGATTGGTCCCAGTTTTTCACTCATACCGTATTTTGTAATCATATTCCTTGCTGTTTCAGTTGCACGCTGAATATCATTTGATGCACCGGTTGAAATGTCGTTAAAGATAATCTGTTCTGCTACGCGACCACCCAAAAGTGACACAATATCATCAAGCATTCGTGATTTAAGCATATGTGTCTTATCCTGCTCAGGTGTATAAAGTGTAAAGCCTGCTGCCATTCCACGAGGAACAATTGAAATATGAGTAACAGGGTCCTGATTTTCAAGATAGTAAGATGAAATTGCGTGACCTGCTTCGTGATATGCAGTAATCTTCTTATCTTTTTCTGAAATCTTACGGGATTTCTTTTCACTACCTACAACAACCTTCATTGTTGCCTCTTCAATTTCATCCATTGTGATTGCCATCTTCTTACGCTTTGCTGCAAGAAGTGCTGCTTCGTTGAGAAGATTTTCAAGGTCTGCACCTGTAAATCCAACAGTTGTTGCAGCAATCTGGTGCAAGTCAACATCCGGTGCCAATGGCTTATTCCTTGCGTGGACTTTCAAAATATCTTCTCTGCCCTTGACATCGGGATAGCCAACTGTCACCTGACGGTCAAAACGGCCCGGACGAAGTAAAGCGGGGTCAAGAATATCAGGACGGTTAGTTGCTGCAATAACGATTACGCCTTCATTAGCACCGAAGCCATCCATTTCAACAAGCAACTGATTGAGTGTCTGTTCACGCTCGTCGTGTCCGCCACCCATACCTGCACCACGGTGACGACCTACTGCATCAATTTCATCAATAAAAATAATTGATGGTTGATTTTTCTTTGCCTCTTTAAACAAATCACGCACACGGGAAGCACCGACACCAACATACATTTCAACAAAGTCCGAACCTGAAATTGAGAAGAACGGTGCATTTGCCTCACCTGCAACTGCACGAGCAAGAAGTGTTTTACCTGTGCCGGGAGGGCCGACTAAAAGCACACCCTTTGGAATTCTTGCACCTAAACTTGAGAAGTCATTTGGGTTTTTCAAGAATTCAACAATTTCCGTAAGCTCTTCTTTTTCTTCGTCAGCACCTGCAACATCCTTAAATGTTACTTTTTTACTTTCGTCGTCAGCACGTTTTACTCTTGCCTTACCAAAACTCATAGCACGGTTGTTTTCGCTTGTAATTGAACTGCTCATTTTCTTGAACATTACAGCCATAAGAATAACAAGACCGATTGTTAAAAGTGCTGATGGTAAAATGCTGAGTAACCAGGAATTAGATGTTCCTGCTTCATAATTATACTTAATTGGTGTGTCAGGGTTTGCCTTGTTATATTCACGCACCATACTATGAACATCTTCATAGAACATATTTACATTAGGAACAGTATATTCATATTCCTTTGTATCATCTTTGAGTTTATAGGTCATAGCACCGCTGTTCATATTAACAGTATATTCTGTAACCTGACCCTTATCGAAATACTCAACAATCTGATAATACTGCAGTTTTTCTTTTGCTTCTGCACCCATATACGCCATAACAACACCTATGCAAAGCAAAGGTATAAGTATATATGGAATAAGTGTTTTCCAGTTAATTTTTTTCAAGTTTATGTTCACTCCTGTTTATTCATATACCGCAGGTTTCAAAGCACCTATAAAAGGTAAATTTCTGTATTTTTCGTTAAAGTCCAAGCCATAGCCTACAACAAAGGCATCGGGAATCTGTGCACCTGCATAATCAGCCTTGACGTTTGCTTTTCTTCTTTCAGGTTTATCAAGTAAGGTGCATATTTTTACACTCTTCGGATTTCTTGCTGAAAGAACTTTTATAAGATATTCAAGTGTTACGCCACTGTCAAGAATATCCTCAACGATAAGCAAATCAGCACCCTCAACAACATCAGTATCAAGGTCCTTGATAATTTTTACAACACCCGATGTTTTTGTACCTGCACCGTAGCTTGAAACTGACATAAAGTCAATAGTGCAAGGAAGTTTAATTTCTCGCATAAGGTCTGCCATAAAAATCACGGAACCCTTAAGCACACTCACAAGCACAAGATTCTTATCTTTATAATCCCTTGTTATTTCTTCACCAAGTTTTTTTACTATTTCGCTTAACTCTTTCTCTGATAACAATACTCTATCAATATCGTTAATCATTATTTTTCCCCACCTTTGAAATATTTATATATGTTTTTGTGTCTTTATCGGGTTTACAACGATTTGCGACACCAAAATATTCCGTCCACACGATACCTTCGTTATCAGAAAGTATCAACATTTCACCACGATTGCGATTTTCGGTTTTATTTTCATTAAAAAGCTTTTTCAATGTTTTATTGGGTCTTTTGGGTAACTGATAAGAGTCCCCATCACGACGATTTCTGAAAATCGCATCGACTGATATTTTATCGTAATCTATAAAACTTTCTATATCTTTTTTATTAACATTTTGTAAATCTTTTTGTGAATAAAAGTTTATTTCGTACTCACCATAGGGTGTCATAATTTCTTTACGGTTAAAAACGAACTCGATTTCAAAATACTCTGCTTTCGGAAACTTGCCGAAAAACATTTTATTGCGTTCAACATTAACCGTTACGAAGCCACCAACATCTGTACTGCCACCATTTTCAACAATTCCCGTAACAGCATCTATATGCTCTCGGCTGATATTTTGGGCATTATTCTCTTTTAAAATCAAAGAAACAACCTGATTTTTTAACGCTCTATGCTCATTTTCGAAAATACTGCAATCATAATATCCGTTGCATCTGGATTTTTCCAATAAATCAAGTGCAACACTCGTTATATAATCCTTTGAGGCATTAAGGGAATCGTTGCATCTTGAAAATGCCTTGTCAAATGACGGATTTAATTCAAAAAGTTGAGGCAATATATTATGACGGATTTTGTTTCTTGTGTAATCGTCACTTAGATTTGTACTGTCAGTAACAAATTCCAAGCCGTTTTCCTCGATATACCCCTCAATCTCTGCTCTTGTTGAGTCAAGTAATGGTCTTATATAAATATCTCTTACATAAGGAATTCCGCATAATCCTGAAAGAGATGCACCACGGGATAGATTGAAGATAAAAGTTTCAATATTATCGTTTAAATTGTGTGCAGTAGCAATTAAATCGCAACCTGACTTTGCAAATAAATCATATCGGATGCGTCTTGCACATTCTTCAATGCTCTCCCCTGTTTTTTGTGCCTGACCCGGAACATCAGCTTTGTATGAGATAAACTCAATGTTATTTCTTTTGCAGAAATCACGACAAAATTCCAAATCCCTGTCCGCTTCGTCACCACGGATACCGTGATGAATATGTATTGCTTTTAACTCTTTAATTCCGAGTTTTTCCTTGTTTTTCAAGAGGATATGTGCAAGGCAAACTGAATCCGCACCACCTGAAAGTCCGATTCCAACTGTACTACCCTTTGAAATCATCCGATGCGATGTTATTGTTTTAATAACCTTATCTGTCATCTTTTATCCTTTCAAGTGTTGAAAACATTGTAAATTCAGGATTCCACGCCACTTTAACAGTTTCTGTTGAGCCGTGTCGGTTTTTACCAACAATAACCTCAGCAATATTTGCAGATTCTGTATCTGAATCTTCCTCATTATTCTTGTAATAATCCTCACGATGAAGCATAAGAACAATGTCCGCATCCTGCTCGATTGTACCTGATTCACGAAGGTCAGTCATCTGTGGACGATGGTCGTTTGAATTCTTTGCAACGCCACGGGACAACTGTGAACAAGTAACGACGGGAATATTAAGGTCTTTTGCCATCATTTTAAGTCCACGAGTAATTTCAGAAACTTCATTTACACGATTTTCTGAACGCTTTGTGCCTGACATAAGCTGAAGGTAGTCAATTACAATACAGTCAACATCCTTCATACGAAGTGCACGGGCTTTCATCTCGTTAACATTGATATTTGCCTGGTCATCAAAGTAAAGTTCACAATTGACAAGATTCTGGAGAGCAAGTCCTAATTTTTCCCAGTCAGAATCAGTTATATCACCTGTTCTTAATTTGTTACTGATAATTCTTGCCTCAGTAGAGATAATACGCTGTGCAAGTTGTTCTTTTGACATTTCCAATGAGAAGAAAAGAACCTTTCTGCCCCTCATTGCAATATTTCGTGCAACATTAAGAGCAAAACTTGTTTTACCCATAGCAGGACGAGCACCGATAACAATAAAGTCTGAACGGTGGAATCCACCACCCAAAACCTTATCAAGATAGGAAAAGCCTGTTGGGATACCTATGTATTTTTCTTTTTCCTGCGGGTCAGCACTGCCAAGTTTTTTAAGTCTTTCAAAAACATCTGACATAATAATATCGCTGACCTTTGCAGGACCTGACACATTCTTACCACGACGGATATCATAGATTTTCTGCTCTGCTAAATTGAGAAGATGGTCCGGAGATTCTGTTCCGTCACTTGTTTTTTCAAGAATTTCACGAGCAGTAAGCATCAAAGTACGAAGATAGTACTTTTCAATGATGATTTTAATGTATGACTCAACATTTTTTGTAGAAGGAACTGCATCGGCAATTTTCATAAGGTATGTTTTTCCGCCGATATCGTCATATACGCCTTCTTTTTTCAATTCTTCAAGCACAACAAGAGGGTCAATTCTGCCCCCCATTGTATCAATATTAAGAATTGCTGTATAAATTGCCTTATGCTGCGGAAGATAAAGATGGTCAATCTTAAGCATATCTGAAACAGTTGGCAAACACTCAGGTTCCTTTAAAATTGAACCAAGAACTGCCTGCTCTGCATCTAAACTATAAGGCAAATTTAAATTTCCAGAAGCCATTAAATTGCTTTCCATATTATTCGCTCCAATTATTCGCCGACCATTACTGTCATTTCGGCTACAATATTTGTATAAAGTTTAACTTCAATTTTAAATGACCCGAAAGTTTTAATATCGTCCATTGAGATTTTTCTTTTGTCAACCTTAACTGCAAACTGCTTTGTGATTTCTGCTGCCACCTCTTTTGATGTAACAGAACCAAAGAGTTTGCCGTTATTACCTGCTTTTGCAGTAATTTTTATAACCTTACCCTGCAATTTTGCCTTTGACTCATTTGCAGCAGCAACCTCAACATCAATTTTATGTTGATTTGACTGTTCACGATTACGAAGTTCTGTAAGGCTCTGTGCATTTGCCTCAACTGCAAGTCCCTTTGGGAAAAGGAAATTACGAGCATAACCGTCTGATGCTTTTACCTTTTCACCTTTTTTACCTAAACCTTTAACATCTGCTTTCAAAATAACATCCATTATATTTTCCTCACTTTACACAAATTTATCGATTGCACATTTAAGCTGTGCGATTGCATTTTCCATATTTTCACCCGAAAGTTGAGCTGCAGCCATTGTCTGATGACCTCCGCCACCCATTTCTTCCATTACCAACTGAACATTGATGTCCCCGTAAGAACGAGCTGAAACATTAACAACACCATCTGTTATGAACAAAACAAAAGCTCCGTTTACACCGTCAATGTTTAAAAGTTCGTCCGCTGCCTGGCTTGCAACAATTCTTATATTTTCAGTATTGCGGTCAACAATACCGATGGCACAATTCTTATATGCACCCGAACTTTTAATAACCTCACTCTTTGCTTTTTGTGTATCCATACTGTTTGCAAATAACTGTTTGACGGCAACTGTATCAGCACCCAGAGAGCGAAGGTAAGCAGCCGCCTCAAAGGTACGGACACCTGTTTTCATTACAAAATTCTTTGTATCAAGAGTAATACCCGACATAAGTGCCTCTGCACAAACCTTAGGAACGGGAATGTCCACATCAATATACTGAATAAGTTCTGTAACCATTTCAGATGCAGAAGAAGAATAAGGCTCATGGAAGAAAATAACTGCCTTATTTATGTGGTCAACAGTTTTTCTATGATGGTCAATCACAACAATTTTGTCCACCATATCAAACAATTCAGGCATTTCAAGGAAACTTTGTCTGTGTGTATCAACTATCACCAACAGGGTTTTCTCACTTATATATTCGTCTACATCCTCAGGTTCAATTAAAAGGTTATCAAGTCCGCTTGAAATGAGGTGTTTAGCAAGTGGCATAGCCAATGTGGTTTTTGATGACATTACAATTTTTGCATCCTTACTCAAAGCATTACAAATCGTCGCAACACCTGTGGCAGAACCTAACGCATCCAAATCAGCAAAGCGATGTCCCATTATGAGTATGTTGTCGCTTGTTTTAATTAGCTCTTTAATTGCAGAAGCAATCATTCTTGTTCTTGTTTTATTTCGTTTTTCAACGCCCTTTGAAACGCCACCAAAGAATTCATATTCTCCGTTATGTGGCTTGACAGCAACCTGGTCACCGCCTCTGCCCATTGCCATATCAAGGGCTTTTCGTGCAATTTTTTCACATTGAGGAAGGTTTTCACCTAATCCCGCACCTATGGATATAGTCAAACCAATGGTTTTTCCCTCGTATGTATATGCACGCACCTTAGATAAAACGGAAAACTTATTTTCCATCATTTTAATTAAACTCTCTTTTTCGGCAAACACAAGAAATCTGTTATTCTGACCTTTTCGTAAGATACAATTATATTCATTGAACCAGTTTTCAATTATTGTTTCAATATCTCCCAGAATTTCAGATTTCTGGCTGTCACGGAAATCATTTAAACTGTCATCAACACTGTCAAGGCTTATAATCATAAATACAGGACGGGTTGCCATATACGCAGACCTGTATTTTTTAAGCAAGGTGTCATCAACAAAGTACAGGGCGTGATAATCTGTACCATTGTACTTAACAATGCTGGGATATGCTGTATATTTCTTTTTACCATAGGAACACTCAATAGAATTTCCTTCACTTATGGCTTTTGTGCCGTTACCTGAGGTGAATTGTTTAACATCATTACCTTCATAAAAACCATTTTCAATAAAAGTATTAAAAAACAGTTTATTGTACCAGACTACCGCATCGTTATCATCAAAAAGCACAACGGGTAACGGGAAGTTTTTCAGTCCATCCCCCTCTTCAGCAATAAGAAGCTTACTGTTCAAGGCATTTACTATATCCTCTAATTTTCTTTTTGATACAATTCTTATAAAGAGGCTGACCAATAAAAGCAATAAAGTAAGAACGAGTCCAAGAATTCCTATTACCTTATTATATTTAAGCATAGCAAGGCTGAGCACAATACAAATAACAGTTGCAGGAATTGTTATGGGATATGCTTTCAATATGTTTTTTAATATTGTTTTTACTCGTCCTTCACCTTTATTTTTCATAAGCACCTTTTTAAATAGTATTTATCAGCGGAATTACCATAGGATTACGCTTTGTTCTGTCGTATAAAAGTCGGGAAATATCGTCCCTTATTCTGTTTCTTATTGTACCCCACTCAATATGTCCTTCGTGGATACATTCATCAATTACAATCTGTGCAACAAGCTTTGCCTCTGCAATAAGTTGTTCGGAATCCCTTACATAGACAAATCCGCGGGAAACAATATCGGGACCTGAAACCAACATTCCTGTTTCCCTTTCAATAACTACACTTATTATCATAAGTCCGTCTTCTGCAAGTCGCTTTCTCTCACGAATAACAGCACTACCGACATCACCCACACCATAACCGTCAACAAAAACCTTACCTGCCGGCACATCGGGTGCAATACTCATTTTTCTCTTTGTGAGTTCAACCTGCTTGCCATTGTCTGCAATATAGATGTTACCCGGTGTAATTCCCATACTTTCAGCAAGCTGGGCGTGGCTTCTTAAATGCTTTTGCTCACCGTGAACAGGAATGAAAAACTTTGGTTTTGCAAGGCTCATAATAAGGCGAAGCTCTTCCTGACAAGCGTGACCTGAAACGTGGACATCATACATTTTTTCGTAAACAACCTCTGCTCCACGCTTTAAAAGCTCGTCTACAACCTTACCAACGGTTTTTTCGTTACCGGGAATAGGTGTTGCAGAGATAATAACATAGTCACCTGTGCCGATTTCAACCCGTCTG
>JAZSBY010000007.1:0-6013 GCA_045602655.1 Candidatus Fimenecus sp.
TGCTTATATTACTCCTCATGGCAAAACTCCCCGAAATCATATAAATATCAGGCTGAATATATAAAATAAACAGTTGACTTCATTTCATTTATATCTTATAATACGCAACATTATTTTATCGGAGGTGTTATTTTAATGATATACGGTTATGCAAGATGTTCTACAAATGAGCAGTTGCAGGACATCAACCGACAGGTTAGGGAGCTGAACAAGCAAGGAGTTTTATATGATAATATCTTCTTGGAGTATGAAAGCGGACTAAAGGAAAACCGAGCAGAACTTAACAGGCTCTTAAACGGCGTAAATTTTGGCGATACGATTATTTCTACCGAAGTAAGTAGAATTACCCGAAGCACTAAACAACTTTGTGAGATAATAGAATTTGCAAAGAACAAGCATATTAAATTGGTGTTGGGTAATTTTATTGTTGACTGCACGAAGGAGCTTGACCCTATGACTGAGGGTATGCTGAAAATGATGGGTGTGTTCAGCGAGCTTGAGAGGAATATAATTAGTCAAAGAGTTAAAAGCGGTATGGAGAATGCTAAGGCAAAAGGCAAAACCATTGGCAGACCTCATACTACTGCCGAGGATATACCGAATGTGTTTTACAGACATTACCCCAAATACAAGAACGGAGAGATTAACAAGAAGGAGTTTGCAAGGCTTTGCGATGTTTCCTACCCCACAATTTATAAATATCTGAATATTATAGAGTAATGGTCTTTATGTGATTTACATAAAGGCTATTTTTTATATTTACGAGCATATTTACTTTTAAGCCAAGTTACATATTCTTCTTCTGATGCTTCATTATCTCTTATTTTTCTATTCCACTCTTTACTTTCTCTCTTAAAATTCTCATATTCTTCTCCAGGTTTTCTTGAATACATTTCTCTTAGGCTGTTATACATCTTTTGGCTTTGGGATGCTCGTTTGTCGGCAATACGCTTTTTGTTAGCTGATTCATAACATCCCATCTTTATATTCTTATTGAGATTCTCACAATACTTTCTTTTCTTATCATAAGAGACAAAATAAGTTTTACAAAAACGGCATACCCCCATAGAGTATCCTTGAGAAAACACAGCCGATAAAGAGGCTAATATTAAGTCCAAAACATCACTGATTTCATAAACTGTTAGTGGTGTTACTAACTCATTGCTGGTGACTGGTTTTTCTGTTGCAACACTAAATAGCCTTTTACTCTTATATCCTACATTAGGTTTGAAAGTAAAATGGTCTGTAATTGCAGACCCAATTCTCATTACATCAACTTCTGGATAAATTGATTTTGAAGGATGAGTTAAACCTGATGAGGATACAAACATATCAAGAACTTTCACCTTTTCTAACTCATTTTTATTACAGCAAAGGTTAATGTAAGACATACACATTATTATTGATGACTGACATTCATCATTCGAGCGAATTTTCTTTACTGATTTATCCTCACATAAAAGTACATTGAAAATGGATTTCAATGCACTATCTTTACAAGAAATGCTTGAAAATGAACTATCCTCGTTAGAAAACTCTTTTAATGTTTCTTGCATAGGCACTTTGTATGGGTTTTCAATCCAAGGTTTCAGAGTATGTAATATTTTAGAGAATATAACACCTACTGGATATACAGCTGATATTACAAATGGATTTTCTATATTTCTATTCTCTTCACAAATACAAATCGCTTCACAAGAACTTTCTTCAGAATGCAGATAATAAATTTTATTCATGATTTCTCACCTCTTAATAGTTGCATTTGAAATTTTAACATAAATAAATGCAACTTTGCAACTCCCAAGCAAAAATTTTTATGGTATAACAAAAATAAACTTGCAAGTAAAAAATATTGAAAAGGAGTGGTAAGATGACTGAATATGAAATTATCAGCAGAATACCTCGAATAAAAAAAGGCAAGGGTAATTCATATGTAGGGCATTGCCCTTGCCCAAATCACGAGGACATACACCCGAGCTTTGCGGTATATATAAACAAGGATTGGGTTAACCTCAAATGTTTTGCAGGCTGTTCTGAGGCTGAGATATTATCGGCTTTAGGGTTTAAGAAAAAAGATTTATATATTGGAAAGAATAGGTGATAAAAATGACCAAAATTACAAAGATACAAACACACATGTATTACACAGAGGACAACAAACCCGCTTATTCAAAAACTCGTACAGATTATAGTGACGGAAGCAAAAAATTTACTTTTCAACAACCTGATGGTTCTTATGGATTAAAAGAACAAGAACATGAGCTTTACAATCTGCCAAATGTAATAACCGCAAAAGTTATCTACTTTGTGGAAGGCGAAAAATGTGCTGATGCTATCAACAAACTTGGGCTCGTAGCTACAACTCTTGCCTGCGGAGCTAATTCTAAATGGAGCGATAAATTCACTAAATATTTTAAGAATAAGCAAGTTATTATCATACCCGATAATGACAAGCCGGGGATGATGTATGCTGAGAATATAAAATCTCATATTCCTTGGGCAGTTATCAAAATCCTTCCTGGCTTAAAAGCAAAAGAAGATATCTTTGACTGGCTACAAGCAGGACACACAATGTCTGAGATTGATGATATACCCGAATTTATTGCAGACAATAACCCTATGGAAGCCGAAACAGAAGACCATAATAAGTCTAAGGTTTCAACAAAAGATAAAACCCAAAGTGAGATTCTACTCAACTTAATCAGAGATGAAAATATAGAGCTGTTTCTCAATGAAAATCATGATGTATTTGTAGTTATCCCTGTAAATACTCATAAGGAAACTTTGTCTGTTGAAAGTCAGGAATTTTCCCTGTGGTTACAACAGATTTTCTATCAGGCAACCAACAAAACTATCAGAACAGAAAGCCTGAAACAAACTATATCTGTTTTATCTGCCGAAGTAATGTTTGGCGAGAAGAATTACACAACACTATACAACCGAGTAGGAAAATATCAAAATGACTTTTGGTATGACCTGACAAATGCAGATTGGGAAACCATCAGAATTTCAAAATCAGGTTGGTCTGTAAACAATGATACTACCAAACTATTCTGTCGATACAGACATCAGACAGAACAGATTAAACCTCAAACAGACGGAGAAATTACCGAGATATTCAAGTACATAAACATGACCAAATTCAAAACATTATTTTTGTGTTGGTTGGTATCCTGCTTTGTTCCTGATATTCCTCACCCAATGCCGATATTTTACGGCGAAAAGGGTGCCGCAAAGAGTACTACTTGTACTTTACTTAAAAGGCTAATAGACCCTTCGGCATTAGATACTTTACAGTTAAGTAAAGACGAGAGGACTTTAATTATCAACCTCCAACAACATTACTTCCTTCCGTTCGATAATGTATCTACCATCAGCAATGATGTAAGCGATATTTTATGTCGGGCAATTACAGGAGGTGCTGTTCAGCAGAGAAAGTTGTTCACCAACGGTGAGGACTACATATTTACCTTCAAAAGATGTTTGAGCATAAACGGTATCAACAATGTTGCAAATCGTGCAGACTTACTTGACCGTTCAATTATGTTTGAGTTAGAGAGAGTTTCCGAAGAAAGCAGAAAGGAGCTCGGCAAGGTATACGAGAGTTTTGAACAAGCAAGACCAAAACTGTTGGGAGCATTATTTAATATTCTCTCAAAGGCTATGGAGATATACCCTAATGTTACTCTTGATAAATTACCTCGTATGGCAGATTTCTGTCGGTGGGGATATGCTATTGCCGAAGCGATGGGCGGATATGGAGAAGAGTTCTTAAAGGAATATGCAGAAAACCAAGGTATTCAAAACACTGAAGCTATCAACGCTGATTCGGTGGCATATCTTATCGTTGAGTTGATGAGGTTTTTACCCGAGTGGAGAGGTAGAATATCAGAATTATTGAAGAAGTTGCAAGAGCTTGCTCAAACCAACGGTATCAACACCAATTCCAAAACTCTTCCCAATGCCCCAAATGCACTTTCTCGCAGAATTAAAGCTGTGAAAAGTAATCTTGAGGCAGTAGGTATTGAGTACCGAATCGAGGATAATCACTCTGATGGTACCCACATAGTGCTGATAAACAAAAATTTATCACCATTACCTTCATACTTTGTAGATACCCAAGCTATATGGGGCGTTTCTAATGGAGATAAAAATGGAGATGTGGAAACCACAGTAAATTCATCACCAGTCGAAGAAACCGCAGACAATAATATCTATGGTGATAAGGACGATAATGGTGATGACGATTATATTGTTGATTTTTAACAGGAGGTATTGATAATGAATAACACAACCCCAATTCCCATTCCGCAGAAGGCGGTATTATCCATCCGAGAGGCTGCAGAATATACCAACATAGGTATTAACAAGATTGACAGCTTGCTGAGGACACCAAATTGTCCGTTTGTGCTGTTCGTAGGAACGAAGAAGTTAGTTAAGAGAAAGGAGTTTGAGAAATTTATCAGTAGTCAGTTAGTAATCTAACTACTACATACAAATTATTTTAATAAAACTATTGAGGAAAAGGAGCTTTCATGCTATAATGATTAAGTATGTCAAGCTCTTTTTCTCTCTTTAGAGTGAAAGGAGCTGTAAACTATGGGAAAAGATTTGAAAGGCAAAGAGCTTGGAACAGGTCTTTCTCAAAGAAAAGATAAAAAATACTCAGCCAGATATGTTGCGAAAAGCGGAAAGAGAATTGAGAAGTATTTTAACACTCTACCCGAAGCAAGAAATTGGCTGGCGGATGCAAGGTATGAGGATTCACACAGTATAACAAGTATTACTTCTACTGTTACCGTAGAAACTTGGTTTAACTACTGGTATGATAATATAATTGTGGATTTATCCCCTAATACTCGCAGAAACTACAAAGAAAGATATAGTATAAATATCAAGCCTGTTATAGGCAATATGTGTATGTCAGATGTCAAGCCTATGCATTGTAAAAAGGTGTTGAATGATATGCTGGATACATACGCAGGGTCTACCATAAGGCAAACATACATTGCTATGGGTACTATGTTCCGTTCTGCTGTGATGAATGATGTTATATCCAAACATCCTATGGACGGTGTAAGATATACAAAACCTGTCAGGTCTGCAAGTGACCATAGAGTTTTGAGCATAGAGGAACAGCAGAAATTCCTTGAGGTAGCTAAATCTTCACATAACTATTACCAATATGCTCTTATCCTTGAAACAGGGCTGAGAACAGGCGAGATTATTGGTCTGACATGGGATTGTATAGACTGGGACAAACATACCCTGACTGTAAATAAAACCTTAGAATTCAGGCACAAACAACATATATGGCGTGCAGGTCCACCTAAAACATCAACAAGTTATAGGACAATCCCCCTGACAAAGCGAGCTTATGAGTTACTCTTGGAGCTTAAAGAAAGACGGAAAACTCAAAAGCTGTCTGACGAGTTATCTCAAACACTTACTTTCACCGATAGAAAGACAGCACAATCTTTTTCTCTGACTTTAAGCGATTTGGTGTTTATAAATTTCAGGACAGGTATGCCTGCAAAGAACAGTTCTTATGATACTCACCTATATAAATTATGTGAGGTAGCGAAAATACCACCCTTTTGTATGCATACTCTCAGACATACTTATGCGACAAGAGCGATTGAGTGTGGCATGCAACCTAAGATATTACAGAAATTACTTGGTCATTCAAGTATACAAACTACTATGGATACATATGTTCATGTGACAGATACTTCTATGGCAAAGGCAATACAATTATTTGAAGTAAATAACTCCCAGTTTTCAAGCTAATTGGCGTAGAAATGGCGTAAATTTGAGTTTGGAAACCTGAGAAACCCTATAAATAAAGGAGATTTGATATAATATGAAATTAGGTATTGTAGGTCTGCCTAATGTTGGCAAAAGTACACTTTTCAATGCTATAACAAATGCAGGTGCTCAGTCTGCAAACTACCCTTTCTGCACAATCGAGCCTAACGTGGGCGTTGTTGCAGTACCTGACAAAAGACTGGAC
>JAZSBY010000008.1:0-32418 GCA_045602655.1 Candidatus Fimenecus sp.
AAGCTCAATATAAAATATTTTTAAAAAATTGAAAAAAATGCTTGACACTGCTGATTTCCTTTGCTATAATGTCTCTTGCGTTCGAGAGAACGACCGATATGCGAGAGTGGCGGAATCGGCAGACGCGCACGTTTGAGGGGCGTGTGGTAATCCCGTACGGGTTCAAGTCCCGTCTCTCGCACCAATAAAAGAGATAACACTTCTGTGTTGTCTCTTTTATTTTTGTAAAAATATAGGGACTTGGACCCGAGAGGGTTTTGGCGTTAAGAAAACGATATAGTATATCGTTTTTAGCCAAAAGCGGTTGGCGGGCACCAAAATTCGCAAGAATTTGGGTCGCCAAGCGAGTAGTATGCAAGGCGTAAGCCGTAGCAGACGGTCAAGTCCCGTCTCTCGCACCAGAAGCACAAATCCTGAGGGATTTGAGCTTTTACTTTTTTTACTATTAACTATTCACTCTTCACTAAAATTTAATTTATCTTTTCTTTGACAAATTCAAATCTAATGAAATCGGTTGCTTGCCTATTCCCGGTTCGAGTGCATTTTTCTTTTTTCTCAAATATTGAATTAAGGATAAAAGTGTGGTAAAATTAAATGATAAATCATATTGGGGGAGTATGTGTGAAAATTATTGATATTTCAAGAGAACTTTTAAGCTGTCCTGTTTTCCCTGGCGACCCTGTGGCAAAGCTTGAAAGGGTAAAAAAAATAGAAGATGGTTATGATTTTAACCTTGGGAAACTTGAAATGTGTTTACACAACGGAACGCACATGGATGCACCTTTGCATTTTTTGTCGGATGAAAAGGATATCACAGAAATTCCCCACGAAGCATTTTTTGGTCCCTGTGTTGTAGTTGAGGCAAATGTGGAAATGATTACAGGTGCCTTTGTTGAGGAATATTTCCCGAGAAACACAAAAAGAGTGCTGGTAAAAAGTGGTGGAAAGGCAGTTTTTCACGAATCTGCCGCTTCTGCAATCGCAAGTTTGGGATACTACCTTATAGGCACGGACGCTATGACTGTTGAGCCAGAGGGTAGCGACGGACGGACACACAGAATGTTTCTGATGGACAATATTGCACTTTTGGAAAATCTTGATTTGACAAATGTTAAAAAGGGTGATTATTTTCTCTCAGCAGCACCTATTAAAATCAGTGGTGCAGAGGCATCCCCTGTAAGAGCGTTTTTAGTCAGTGATTTCATCTTCTGGAGCGGAGATAATAAAAAATAAACGGAGAAAACTATGTTGAAAAAATTGTTCAGTTTGTTCCTGACCTTTGCAAAAATAGGGTCAATTACATTTGGTGGCGGACTTACAATGTTGCCACTGTTAACACGAGAAATTGTTCAGAAGAAAAAATGGGCAACAGAGGAAGAGTTGCTTGATTACTATGCTGTTGGTCAATGTACACCCGGTATTATTGCAGTTAACACAGCAACCTTTATCGGTTATTATCAGGCAGGAGTGCTGGGTGGTATTTTCGCAACACTGGGAATGGTAGCACCATCAATTATAATCATTACAATTGTGGCATCTGTTTTACAGACTTTTATGGATTACCCAATTGTTGCGTCGGCACTTACGGGTATCAATGCTGTTGTCTGTGCGTTGCTTTCTCATACTGTTATCACCCTTGCAAAAAAAAGCCTTGTGAATGTGATTTCAGTTGTGCTTTTCATAATAGGTTTAATTGCTTGTTTTGTGTTTGATATAACACCAATTCTCCTTGTTATTTTCGGTGGAATTGTTGGTGTTGTTTACAGTAAAATCAAGGAGGGAAAAGCAAAATGATGACCTTCTTGTATTTGTTTTTAGAATTCTTTAAAATCGGACTTTTCGCAGTTGGTGGCGGTCCTGCAACTATTCCTTTCTTACAAGATTTAGCACAAAGCGATTATGGTTGGTTTAACGAGGACCAGTTAGGCGTTATGGTAGCCGTTGCAGAAAGTACACCCGGACCAATCGGCGTAAATATGGCAACCTATGCAGGTTACAATGCAGGGCTTTCTGAATTTGGCATTGTTGGTGGTATTCTCGGCGGTGTAACTGCAACTCTGGGGCTTGTTACGCCATCAGTTATCGTCATCATTATCGTTGCAGGTTTCTTAAAGGCATTTAAAGAAAACTCGTATGTTAAAGGTGCATTTTCGGGCATTCGTCCCGTTGTTACAGCACTTGTTCTGTTTGCAGTTTTTGGAATTATCAAACCCATTTTTTATGTGAATGGCGAATTTGCAATTCCTGTAATTGCAATAGCGGTTGTACTTTTTGCACTTATGTTTATAAAGAAACTCAAAAAATTACACCCTGCATTCTGGTTAGTACTTGGTGCAGTAGCAGGAATATTGTTAAAACTATAAGGATTTGTTTGTATGTCACTTCAGAAAAATCAGGATATACAACTGAATATTGAGGGTTATACTGCTGAGGGAAACGGCGTTGGTCATTATAACGGTCAGGCTGTGTTTGTGTCAGGTGCTGCAAGAGGCGATACTATAATCGCACACATTATTAAGGCAAAAAAGACTTATGCCATTGGCATAATCAAACAGATTTTAAAGAAATCTCCAGACAGAACAGATATTGATTGTCCGCATTTTCGCTCTTGTGGCGGCTGTGTTTTTCGTCATATTTCCTATGAAGCAGAAAATCAACTCAAAAAACAAAAGGTTATTGATGCTTTTCAGCGTCTTGCCCACATTGATGTACCTGTAAATGATATTATCACTTGTGAAACCGAAAGATACAGAAACAAGGCTCAATATCCCGTCGGAATGGAAAAGGATGTTGTTGCAGGTTTTTATGCACAGAAAAGCCACAGAATAATAAATTCTTCCGACTGTGCTTTGCAACCAAGGGAATTTGCAGATATTGTTGAAACTGTAAAGGATTGGATGCGTGAGTTTGGCGTTACAGCCTACGACTCAATAAATCACACAGGACTTGTGCGACATATTTACATAAGAAAAGCCTTTAAAACAGGTCAGATTATGGTGTGCCTTGTAATCAACGGAAATATTTTGCCTTTCGGGGACGAGCTTTGCGACGATTTAATGAGATTTGAGGCAATCAAGAGCATTGTCATCAATGAAAACACAGAAAAAACAAATGTAATTCTCGGTAAAAGCTGTACAACCCTTTGGGGTGAGGATTACATTGAGGATATACTTTGCGGAGTGATAATCAGACTTTCACCACTTTCTTTCTATCAGGTAAACCACGATTGTGCAGAGTTGCTTTATAAAAAGGCATTGGACTATGTGGGGGCAAAAGGGAACGAAACAATTCTCGACCTTTATTGTGGTGCGGGTACAATCGGGCTTTCAATGGCGAAAGACGTTAAAAGGGTAATCGGTGTTGAGATTATCCCTGAAGCTATAGAAGATGCAAAAGAAAATGCAAAGAGAAACAATATAGAAAACTGCGAATTTTACTGTGGTGATGCAAAGGATGCAGTTAAAATTCTTAAGGATAAAAACATTCAGCCTGATGCAGTAATTCTTGACCCACCACGAAAAGGTTGCGACAAAGATGTTTTGGAATATGTTGCAGAGATGAACCCCAAGAAAATCGTTTATGTTTCTTGTGATGTGTCAACTCAGGCAAGGGACTGTGCAATATTAAAGGAATTAGGCTACAAAACAGTAGAGGTAACACCTGTTGATATGTTTCCTAAGACAGCACATGTAGAAAGTGTTGCAAAGATAATTAGAAACAAATAGGCTCCACCCTTGAGGGGCACGGGCATCCAGCGGATGACGAATTAGTGCTGTCTGAGCCGGCAGGCGAGTAATGGAGTTGTCGCCAAGCGGCTAAGGGGGAAAAGTAATCCCCCCTTCCGTCAAATCTTCGTTTTGCCACCTTCCCCTCGTAGGGGGAAGGCTAATTCACAGAATATAAATAAGGAGGATTATATATGGGAATTTCTTCATTAGCTAAAAAGGTTTTTGCCACCAAGAATGGTTGGTCAACAGAGCCTATTGAAAGGGCAAGTTATTATTCATATTTTGCAGGTCAAAATATGATTTACACACTTTTTAATGTGTGTTTAACAACCTATCTGCTGTTTTTAGGTATAAACCCTATTAAGTCAGCGACGATTATACTGATTGTTAAAGTATGGGATGCTGTAAACGACACATTGTTTGGTGCAATATTTGATTTAATTAAATTTAAAAGCGGAAAGAAGTATCTTCCGTGGATACGCATTTCTACCATACTCATTCCGCTTGCTACAATACTGACATTTGTTATTCCTTCAGGTTCTTCAGAAACAGTTAAACTTGTTTGGTTTGCTGTTGCTTACATACTTTGGGATACTGCTTACACTCTTTGCGATGTGCCAATATTCGGCATTCTGACCTCTATGAGTCAGAATATTGATGAGAGAAACAGTATCCAGTCATATAAGAGTATTGCAACTTATGCTGGTGTGGGTATTACCACAGCACTTACAACTGTTCTGATTAGTGAAAAGGTTGGTATGAATTACAGTGTGGTAACACTCATTATCTGTGTTATTGCCTTTGCCTTAATGTCACCTGCATCCTTTAAACTCAAAGAGCGTTATCATGCGGAGAGCGAAGAAACTTTTACCATAAGAAAAATGCTTTCATATCTTGTCAGAAACAAGTATCTGCTTATTTATTACTTGGGCAATTTCTTTTACGCAGCATTGAATATCGGCAACGCATTTACTCTTTATGTTTCATATTATCTCTTTAACAGTGCGTTGTTCTCCTTGCTTGTAGGTGCAATCGGAACAGTGCCGCAGCTTATTGTTTCACTGTTATTACCAAAGATTATACGCAAGTATGATAAGATGAAAGTAAATCAGATTTGCTTGTTGGCTTATGTTGTCCTCAGCATTGTTATGTGGGTAATTGGTTACGGTAATGTTGTTGTATATATCATTCTCTTCACAATCCGTTCAATTCCGTTGGCAATTGTATCCCTTGAAATGTGTATGTTTACCCCCGACTGTGCTGAATACGGTCGATTTAAGACAGGCACAGAGGCAAAGGGTATTACCTTTGCAGTACAGACCTTTATGGCAAAGCTTACAAGCTCCATTTCCGGTGCTTTGGGTCTCTTTATTCTCGGTCTTAAATCCGTTGGCTGGAAAGTAGTTGAAGTAAGTTCGTTCCAAGAGTTAGAGCAGAGTGGCGTAACACAGACACAACACGCCTTGGATATGCTTTGGTTAATTTTTATGCTTATTCCTGCAATCGGTGGTTTATTGGCGTTTATCATCTGGTGTTTCTATGACCTTAAAGACAAGGATGTTCAGGTAATGATTGATTGCAACACAGGAAAAATTACAAGGGAAGAAGCGATGAGCAAACTTTCAAAGAAGTATGATATACAGGAGTAATTACTATGAGAAAATCACTTGTAAAAATTATTTCACTTCTCCTTGTGTTATGTATGACCTTGCCGATTATGGCAAGTGCTTCTGTTGCAGGAGAGGTATCAAGAGTCAGCGTTACAATAAATGGTGATTCTGCCACATCGAGGGGCTTTTGCTGGTACACAGACGAAACAGCAGGTACTGATGTGCAGGTTGCAGTAATTGGTGATGATTTAACGAAAGCAGAAATTGTCAGCGGTGTAAGCCACAAGGCTATGGACAAATATGTACATAAAGTCGTTGTTGATACACTTAAACCAAACACAAAATATCAATATCGTGTTGGTGACAGTAAAACAGGTGTGTGGAGTGATGTTGGTTATTTCACAACTCCAAGCAAAGCAAAGGATGAAGCTAATTTCATTGTATATGCCGATGTTCAGGCAAGTAATGAAGAGAATTTTCAAAGGGCTGCAAAGGTTTTGCAGTCTGCAGTCAATACAATGCCAAATTATGAATTTGCAATAGGTCTTGGTGACTTTGTAAACGACTGTACCAATGAAGAGTGGGACAGTTATTTCAGAAACTTCGCATTTATGAATATGAATACAACTATTGTTCCCGTTGCAGGTAACCACGAAGGAAATCTTCAGTGGTTCAAGTTTAATAATATGTTCAATATAGGTGCAGTTGAAGACAGTGCAACTATTACAGGCTGTTATTACTCCTTTGACTGGGGTGATGCTCATTTTGCAGTACTTAACACAAACGATATGTACCCAATGTCTGCTTCCCAAATTAACTGGCTTAAGAATGATATGAACGCTTCAAATGCACAGTGGAAAATTGTGCTTATGCACCGTGCATTATATTCAGCAGGAAAGAATATAAATAAACCTGACACAGTTATTATGCGAAATCTTCTTCTCCCAGTTATTGACGAATTGGGAATTGATGTGGTTTTTGCAGGACACGACCATATGTATATGAGAACAGAGCCTGTTAAAGGTGAAAAGGTGCAGACCGCACAGACCGTAACAGAAATCTGGAATGGTGAAAGCACAACTTTTGCAGTAAATCCCGACGGCACAACTCATATTCTACCATCAACAGCAGGAACAAAGCGTTATGGTGTAAATGAAGATGCAATGCCACCAATTTTAGAAAGTTCGGCAATCGCAAGGGACACAGAAGATGGTGGTGTATTTGCAACAGTCAGTCTTGACAGTAATCATTTTGTTTACAAAGCATATATGGTTGACGACGAAACCGGGGAAAAGACTCTTATTGATACTTATGCAATCAAGAAAACTGGCCGTGAAGCTGCAAACGAGGATTATAAAGAATTGCCAACAGGTATTGTTTCAACAGCAGGACAGCACGGAATTACTTTTGTCCTTGAGATTTTAAAGATGTTGGTAAGCTACATTAAATTATTATTCAGCGTTATTTAAAGGAGTATCCCTATGAACGGAATGACTCGCAGAGAGCAACAAGTTACAGATATAAACGAAATTATAGAAATTCTTGAAAAATCAAAAGTTGTACACGTTGGAATGATAGACGGTGACGAGCCTTATGTTGTACCAATGAATTATGGTTATACATTAGTTGATGGAAAACTCACACTCTATCTTCACGGTGCAAGACGAGGAAGAAAAATTGATGTTTTAAGGGAAAACCCAAAGGTTTTCTTTGAAATGTGTTGTGACATTACACCTTTTGAAGGTGAGGTTGCTTGTAAATACGGCATTACCTACGCATCAATTATGGGCAGAGGCGTTGCGACTCTTGTTGAAGATGTTGAGGAGAAGAAGTCTGCATTGTCAATCCTCATGAAAACTCAGGTGAACAAGGATTTTACTTTTGACGATAAATTGACAACCGTTGTCAGCATTATCCGTATTGATACCCTTGAATTTACTGCAAAAAAACGGAATGCACCTAAAAAGTAAACCAAAGTTTACATAAAAAATCATAAAGTTCAAACTGAACTTGGTAGAATAAATGATATTTTTGTTCTACAATATATTTGAAATCCGAATGCGAGGTGTAGCGAATGAATATGGGCGAAAGAATAACAGAATTGAGAAAAAGCAAAGGCCTTTCCCAAGAAGAATTAGCAGAACAGTTAGGTGTTTCCCGTCAATCTGTTTCAAAATGGGAAACGGGAGTTTCAACTCCTGACACAGATAAGGCTATTGCTATGAGCAGAATTTTTGGAGTTACTGCAGATTTTCTTCTTACGGGAGAAAGCAATAATTCTGACCTTAGTTCAGGTGGTATTGTTTACAATAAAAACACCCTTTCAGAAAATGCTCAGCCTGCAACTGCACCTGTAACGGAAGAAAAAACGGAAAAAGACAGAGAAACCTTTAAGTTGCCAAATTGGAAAACACTTGTTTCTATTGCTGTCGCTGTTTGTCTGCTTATTGGTATTGTGGCTATTGCCTTTTCCGGCAAAGATAAAAACCCAATTGCCGAATTAGTAGAAGATGTGCCATATACATATGTTCTTGTCCACGGAATGGGTGGATGGGGCGAAAATGCACCTATGAACGATGTTTCACCTTATTGGGGCTCAACATCGGGAAGTATTTCATCGTATCTCCGCACTCAGGATATTCAGGTGGTTGAGGCAACCGTAGGACCATTTTCAAGTGCCTGGGACAGAGCCTGCGAACTTTATGCACAATTAACAGGTACAAAAGTTGACTACGGTGAGGCTCACAGCAAGGAACACGGTCACGCTCGTTTTGGCAGAACATATACGGAACCGTTAGTTGAAAGATGGGACAAAAAGGCAAAAATCAATCTCGTAGGACATTCCTTTGGCGGAAATACCATAAGACTTTTCACAAGTTTGCTTGAATATGGCAGTGAAGCAGAAAAGCAAGCAAGTCCGGAGGACTGTTCACCACTTTTTGAGGGTGGCAAAGGCAAATATGTAAACAGTGTTACAACACTTGCATCCCCTCACAATGGCTCAACGCTTTTTTACTGTCTTGACTACGGACCTATGATTGAGTTAGCTTTAAATCTCCTTTACACAACAAACGGTGTAGGTAGCCTTTCAAATGTTGAACTGTTGGATTTCCAATTAGAGCATTTTGGCATAAGCTCAGAAAACCATAATACAAATGTGCTTGTAAGTGGTAGTTTTGGTGGTGGTACGGACAATGCATTTTATGATTTGTCACCACACGGAGCAAGAGAGCTTAACAACGAGATTAAACTTGTTGACTCGGTTTATTACTTCTCATACGCTTACTGTACAACAACTGAATCAACAATTTTCGGAAATCAAGTACCTACAAAGGATACTATGGGCGTTCTTATGGTTCCTGCAGGAATGATTGGTGCATATACCAATAAAAGAGCAGATGCTCAATTGATTATTGATGAAAAATGGCTTCCTAACGACGGACTTGTAAATGTTATTTCTGCACAGTACCCGTCAGAAGATACCTATACAAATTATGTTGCAGGAGAAACAAAGATAGAAAAAGGACAATGGTATGTCTTCCCTACAATAACAGGTGACCACGGAACAGTTATTGGTATGAAAGGTAATGTTGACGAAACACGAAAGTTCTATATGGACCATATTGCAATAATTGATAATTTATAAAAAATAATCCCTATGGAATTTCTCCATAGGGAATTTTTTTGTTGCGAATTGACAATTCTGTTTTAGGGTGGTAAAATCAGTTGTGAGGTGTAGAGTATGAACTTTATTAAATTTGTAGAGCAAATTCCTAACATTACAATAGCAAGACGTGTTGCTTCTGCATATGTAGCAGATTACCGACGTTTAGAGTTGGAAGAGATAAAAGAGTTTTTAATTAAAACAGCAAAACAATATACATCATTCGATAATATTTCAGCACGATTGGACGAACTTAAACTTGACACAAATCGAACAGTTAGAATTGTTTTTCCAATCTTGTTAAGAGACTACTTGCTTAATCAGGACGACTTTATTTCTCCGTGCAAGGAAACTGATTCTGCAGTCTTAACCTATGAAAAAACCATTATTGACGAGTCAAATAACTATGACATTGACAAAAGTTCAAAAGATTGTGCGTTGTTTAAGCATATGTTGGATACTGCTTGGGCATATAATAATGATATTTCTGTTGATGAAAAAAATCTTTTAGAAACACTTCGCAAGTATTTATCAATTTCTACTCGGGAGCAACATATACTTGAAGCAAAATCAGGTCGTTTTCCAAAGTTAGAAAACGAACTACATAGTTTTGATGATATTGATTTAACACGCAGAACATTACAAGCAAAAGGGTTGTTGATGTCAATCAAAAATTCCGATGGTGTGATTTGTGATATAATACCAGACGATATCGCTATTGAATTACGCAAATATTATAATATTGAAATGCGTTCATATGGATATGAAAAAATGGTTGATTATGTAATCAAGAAAACAAAGAAACAATATCTTATTGATATTGTAAACAAAGCAAATCAAAACTCTAATAAGGCAAAAATTGAAATATCAAACAATCCTACCGTAAACGAATTAAAAGAAGTTGTACTTAAATCAATTCAACCATCAAATTTAATTGGTGGCTTTTCACCACGAGATGGACTTGATGTTACAATGTTGTCTAGTTGGTGTGCAGAATTAGGAATAAGTGTATCAGGAAACAAAAATGCTTTGATAGAAAGAATTCTTCAATATTATGATTCAATGCGTCGAATAGAATTAAAGACAGAAGATATGAGGGAACAACTTGTTTCAGTTTATGAACAATTAGCAAAGAGAGATTTAAAATTCTTAAGGTCAAACAATATCATAGATAAGGATTTACAATGTGAGCATTTGTTTGAAGATGCAACGGATTATTTGTTTGAAAAGATGTTGTTGAATAAACCGTTAACATTAACAGGAACGGACCATCCGGATGGAAAACTTTCCTTTAAGGATAAGTATATTATGTGGGATAACAAATCAAAAGAAACACCTGTTAATCTTAAAGACCATATTCAGCAATTTGACCGTTATATTAAAACATCCGACAAAGAGGTTGTGGTGTTTATGGTGGTTGCTCCTGAGTTTACTCCACAAAGTGTACAAGAATGTGTTGATTACTCTTTGAATAATGATACACAGATACTCTTGATAACAGCAAATGAATTGAAAACTGTTGCTGAAACTTGGAATAAAAAGCATGCAGGAGAGATTTTTAATTTGGGATACTTTAAACAGAATGGTAGATTTGATATAAAACTTTTAAATCTTTAAAATGTAAAAAGCACTTCATTATGAAGTGCTTTTCTTCTGTTATTTCTGTTTATCTATAAATTTACCATAATGCTTTGGCTCAAGGAGTTTCGGAGCAAAAGACATTACCTTTAGAAACACACCGAGAATTGCCTTGTTTGGTATCATCTGCTCAAAGAAACCTGTAAGGTTACTAAGGATTTCTCCGCCTGATGGTGAACTTGACGGAATCATAACCACCTTATCCTTTGGCTTGAACTCAAATATGAGTGAGCGTTTTGCAACAGTCTGAATAGGACGGATTGTCACCAAAAGGCTTTCGTCGTCCAACCAGAATGCATTGGCACAAACTGTAAAATCAATCTTTCCAAGGGTAATTTTTGAGTAACGATATCTGCCGTCAAGTCCCAATACGATTTTGTTGGTTTCCGTACCTTCCGTCCACTCCATTGTACATTCATCTTCGCCAAAATCAAACCTAACCATATCAATATTGCCAGGCTTGTCCGTAAGCATATATGTAACTGCCATTGGCAAAACGCTTACCTGAAAACCTGTAAGATTAAGGAGAAGTTTTTTACGGAATTTAATATACCTGTCACGGATAACTTCTTCCAATTCGGCACGATCACTACGGAAAAGTGGTTCAACCTTTGTGTTTTCGACTTCTTTTTCTCCTTCGTCTACTTCCTCAAAAGCTCTTGGAAAATATTTGAAAAGATACTCAAGACAGCCTGTTTCATCAGTAACGGCAGAGGTCAGCACAACAGTTGCATCGTACTTTGGAATTCCGATACCGAATTGAGAAAACATGCCGTCTGCACGGAAGGAGTCCTCGTCAATACTGTTTTTCCAGAAGCAATAGCCGTATCCGAAGGATGCGTCTGTACCGGGGCGATTATATTCATTACCAATTTGCTTTTTTGTCGCCTCAACAGCCCATTCCTCTGGAATAACCTGAACACCGTTATATTTACCTTTTTGCTGATAGCAGAGAATAAGTTTTGCAACATCTTCTGTTTTAAGGTAAAGTCCCCAACCCCCTGCCTCAACTCCGTTTCTGTCGGTTTCCCAGAAAGGAAAATCAATTCCGAGTGGTTCAAAAAGGCGGGGTCTTAAGTATTCCCTCATGCTCATGCCTGTAACTCGGTTAATGATTGCGGAGAGCATAAAAATATTTTCGTTGATATATAAAAACTTTTCACCGGGTTCAAAAACCCAAGGTGAATTTATGTAATCCTCAATCCAGTCAACTTTTCCTTTGTCAGAAAGAAAGCTTGGCTGTTTACCCGAGGACATTCTCAAAAGATTTCTGACAGTCAGCTTATCAAAACGGTCGTCTGCTTTTTTGGGCGGATAATCAGGAAAAACATCCACAAGCTTTGTATCAAGGGATATAAGACCCTCATTTATTGCAAAACCGATTGCAGTTGATGTAAAGGACTTGCTGATAGAATAAACCGACTGTGGTGTATCCTTGTTATATGGCTCGTTATACCACTCAACACCCACCTTGCCGTGACGAATAACCATAAGGCTATGGAATTCATATCCCACTTTTTTTGCATCGGATAAAAACTCGTTGACAACCTTTGCAGAAATACCAACATCCCTTGGCTTTGTTGCCCTTTCAATAGCGTTGCTCATTAAAATCCCCACCTATTTTTCTTTTTTAAAAACAAAAACCTTACTTATTACATAATTTCCCACTACAACTAATACTGCTGCAACAATTTTTGAGAAATTGTAATTTATGTGCAGTAGTGTTGAAAGCACAAACATTGTACCCATATCCATAAGAAGAGTTATTATCCTTGAAGATACAAAAGACACTATCTCCTTAAAAACATTTTTATTTTTACTTTCAAAAACAAAGATTCTGTTTGTAACATAAGCAAATGACACGGACCCAATCCACGCAAGAACATTTGCTATCTGCAACTCAAGTGCATCATTACCATCAAGGAATGTGAGAGTACTGCCATAGAAAATCCCCATACTTACGACAGTAGTAAACCCACCGACAATCAGATAATTGATAATCTCCTTATGCTTTTTATAAAGACTTATAATTTTCTTCATCATAAGTTATTTTTTCCTTTACCTTAAGTACATTCTTTTCAATGTAAACAGGACGATTTTTCCCCTGAATGTAGGTTCGTGCAAGGTATTCACCTACAATGCCTAAAAGTAAAAGCTGTAACCCACCAAGGAAAAGAATAAGCACAACAATTGTTGCATATCCGGGTACATCCACCCCAAAGAAAAGCTTTTGAATAATAACAATGAACATATAGAGAATTGATGCAAGGAAAGTAACAAATCCTGCACCTGTTGCAATTTTCAAGGGTAGAGTAGTAAAGGCGATAATTCCGTCAAGTGCATATTTAAAGAACTTAAAGAATGACCATTTGGACTCCCCTGAATGTCTTTCTTCTGCCGTATATGGAAGATAGTATGTGTTAAAGCCAATCCACGCAAAAATTCCCTTTGAAAAACGATAATACTCAGGCAGATTGAGAATGGCATCACAAACGCATCTTCTGAAAGTCCTGAAGTCACTTGCACCTTGAAAAAACTCAATGTCGCTTGTCTTGTTAATACACTTATAGAAGCATTTTTTCATAAATGACATAAACTTGCTTTCACGACGACGGTCCTGATACGCAGCAACCATATCACAATCCTCATTCCCAAGCAAGTGCTTTACCATTTCCACAACAATTTCAGGGCGTTGCTGCAAATCTGCATCAATAATTGTTACAAAATCACCTTTTGCGTGGCGAAGTCCTGCATACATAGCTGCTTCTTTTCCGAAATTACGGGAAAACTCAACAACGGAAACATAGGAAGAATAGGATGTGTGCAGCTCTTTTAATCTTTGGCTTGTGGCGTCATTACTGCCGTCATTTACAAAGATAAATTCAAAGGATTTAATCTCCTTTGGCATTTCCCGAAACGCAGTTACAGTTTCTTTAAAAAACGGGAAAATATTATCCTGCTCGTTATAGCAAGGAATTATTAAAGAAAGTTTCATATTAAAATCAACCCTTTATCATTCTGATTTTCTTTCGCTTTGCTCTGATTTTATTTCTGCGAATTATAAGAAGAATATATATAATCACAAGAACGGCAAGAATAACAAACAACACCTTAAAAACGGTTGTTGAAAGTATATTTTTAATACTGCCGATAATAAGCAGGAAAATATTAAGGTCAATATCTTCTGCAGCTACAAGGTCAACTGTTGCAACAACATCTTCCCCGTAAAGCACTTCGGCTTTTCCGATAACATCACCTTTTTTGACAGGTGCAGAAACCACCTTGGGTGTTTCGCCCTCAATAGGTCTTGTAACCAGACTACCTGACTGTGTGCCTAAGGGTACAAGAGCAGAGATTTCTTCTGCAGGGACCAATCTTAAATGGTCAACCTTACTGTTATACAAAACATCAACAACAGTTACAACATCGGTTTTATCAGTTACCTTTGTAAGTTCAATGTTGTCAAAAGCCCAGTTATAGATTTTTTTGCTTTCCGTAAAAGCAACATTTTCCTCAACATTATCGTTATCAATATCGTATTGAGGAGCACCCATAACAATAAGCATATAGTTGTATCCGTCACGGGAAGCAGTTGTAATAACGCAGCGACCTGCTGCATCAGTTGTACCTGTTTTAACCCCTGAAACCGCATCACAGTAATAGTCGGGGATTCCCGGATTCATCATTTTGTTTGTGTTGTGGAGGTATCTTGTGTGAGGATATTTTTCAGTAGGCTTAACATCATATCTTGGTGTACTTGTGATTTCCTTGAAAGTAGGATTTTGCAAAGCATATTTTGTGATTTTGTAAAGGTCGTTTGCTGTTGTATAGGCGTTAGGGTCTGTGTCAAGACCGTGAGCATTATAAAACTTTGTGTTTTCACACCCAAGTTTAGCAACAAATTCATTCATCATAACCACAAAATTGTCGATTCCACCACCTATATAATCTGCAAGAATATTTGCAGCATCAGCAGCGGATGGCAGCATAAGACAATAGAGCAAGTCCCTGACTGAAAGCGTTTCTCCTGCAAGAATACCTGCTGTAGCAGCATTCTGCTCATAAAGACCGTTAAGACTCTCTCTCTTACAGGTAACCGTTGTGGACAAATCATTACAGTTTTCCAAAACAAGCATACAAGTAACAATCTTTGTAAGGGATGCAGGGGCAGAGCGTTTGTCTGCATTTTTGTCAAGAATAACAGTTTCAGTATCCGTATTTATAAGTAAAACTATATCTGACTCTGTTTCTAAAAGGGAATTAAATGACGCACTTGCACCCATAGAAAAAGTTGATAATACAATAACGGCTACCAAAAATACCGATAAGACTTTTTTCACAAAATCACCTACTTGAAAAATCTTTCCAAAAGTATATAATAAATATACACAGTAAAGTATAACACAAATAATGGCAATATCCAATACAGAAAAGAAAAAAATTGTAAAAGGAACGAATATAAAATGATTTATATTACAGGAGATATGCACGGCGACAAAAAACGCCTTTCACCGTTCAAATTAAGACACCTGAATGAGGGTGACACTCTTATTGTCTGTGGCGATTTCGGTTTTTTATGGGACAACAGTAATGCTGAACAGAATTACCTTATGTCCTTGGGAAAAAGAAAATATAACATCTGCTTTATTGACGGTACCCACGAGAATTTCGATTTACTTAATAATTACGAAATCAGTCAATGGAATGGTGGTAAGGTTCATAAGATTTTCGGCAATCTCTACCACTTAATGCGTGGTCAGGTTTATGAAATTGAAGGCAGAAAAATATTCACAATGGGTGGGGGCGAAAGCTCGGATATTGATATCCGCAGGGATGTGAATGCCTGGTCAAAGGATGAAATTCCAACCCAAGAAGAATTGCTTGAGGGTGCAGAAAACCTTGAGGTTGCAGGATATGATATTGATATTATTGTAACCCACGAACCACCGCTCAAAGTTAAAAATTTCTTGAATCTTAACGACCCCAACGAGTTCAGAGTGAGTGCTCTCAATGCTTATTTTGAGGAACTTTCAAATGACTGTAAATTCAGAAAATGGTATTTCGGCTCACTCCATGTTGACAAATATATTTCAAACTCCCACCGTGCAATTTTTAAAGATATTGTAAAAGCAACTACAGGTGAAAAAGCATAAAAATAAACCTTCGGACAAAAAATCCGAAGGTTTTTGTTTTTAAAACATTTGAAGTACATTATCGAAGAGAGAAAGTATTACTGCAAACGGCCCTTCTCCACTCTGGTGTGCCTCTGTGTTTCCGCTACTGTTTGCAATACTGCCGTCGTAATCACTTGTGTAAGAAGAAAGCCAGGAAATCATACCGTCAGGATAAGTGAGTGTCACTTTGTTCCCAAGACCGTCAACTGTGTTCATAAAAGGATAGTTTCCGTTCTTTGAACTGAACATATCGTGATTTACTGCAAACCAGGAGTGATGTGAACTTGATGTCGCATTTCCACTCGGATATTTAACAAAAGTAAGGGATGAGAAACGACAGTCTGCAGGTGTGTTGTGACTTGCAATTATGTTTTCCCAAAGAGGCTTAACAGAGAAAAAGTAATTTACCAATGGGTCAAGCTTACCACTTGTAAGCCACACAGGAATGTCTGAAATAATCTCCAATGCTTCAGTTGAAGGAGTCCACGCAGGGCAAATCGGGAAAATTGCAGCAAAAAGTTCGGGGTAAGCAACTGCCATTTTAAGTGTCATTTTACCACCCATTGAATAACCACCGATATAGATACGGCTTAAATCGATGTTATCCTTATTCTTTGCGATGAAATCGTCAATAGTTGCCCTTAATGGATAAATAAGAGAATCGGACCAATAAATTTCTTGCTCTTCAAGTGAACGAGGAGCAAAAATGAAAGCACCGTTACTGCCCTTGAAACGATTTTGGAATTCTTCAGATGTCCAGAAAGCAATATCGCTTTTTGTTATCTGCAAGCCTTCTTCTGCACCATCCCCCATACCGTGAAGCCAGATTACAAGGGGATATTTTGTATTGTCACCATCTTCAACAGGTGAGAAATACCTGTAATCAATAGTAAACCCGTCAGTTTCAGGACCTTCACCATAAACAAACTGCTTTTGCAATTCAGGAAGATTATCGTCATAAGCATCTTCAACACTGCAAGCAAATGCCGATAATGATAAGGAGCATAAAACCATAATAAAAGATAACGTGATTGATAGGTATTTTTTCATAGAAGAAACCTCCTTTTAATAATTCCGGTTTACAGCAGTGCCGATTGCACGGAAAAGAGAATCGGGGTGGGTTGAGGGCAGGTCACAATTGTAATGCCATACCATAACTCCGCCAAATCCGTTGTTGATTGCATAGTCAGTTTTTGCCTCAACAACATCGGGAGTGTTAAACCAGAAATCCTTGCCCGTTGTGGGACAATGATACCATCCGTTATCATCAATTCCGTCATAACAACCGTTATATCCATACCAATAACCTGACAAATCAGTGGGTCGTGAGTAGAACGGAAGCCCAAGATTTACTTTTTCACGAGGAAGGTCCATTTCCTGAATTTGTTCAATCATACCCTCGTAAGTGGCATGTTTACCCTCTGCATCAACAAAGTCATAAGTCATAATTTCAAATGTATCAATAGCTTTAATAGCTTTTGCCGTATAATCTATATTCCAAGTAGATGCGGCAACACCAAGGGTGTAATCCCCAAGCTTTTTGTCTAAAGAAACAAGGAATTTATTGTAATAAAACCAGGCTTTTCGTGAAAGCGGATACTCATAATCGAAATGAACGCCATCAAAGTCATACTCATCAAGGACTTGGATTATATTCTCTTCCAATACTCCACTTTTAAAAGCTTTATTATGCTCATCACTCTGCACTTCCATTTGTTCATTCCAGTCCGTTGAATCAGTATACCTGTTTGGACCAAGAAGATTAAGGGTTATGTGCACATCTCTGTCACCAATGGCATTATTAAGATTGTTCAAAACAGTTTCAAGTTTTTCTTTCTCAACATTGACATTACCCTCATTATCGAAAGTTGCACATTCAAAAACGATTATGTCCGTTATAATATCAAAGTCCTCGGCACAGATGCTGTCAGGATTCTGTGCAAAATCCCCTCTTATATATGCTGTAACCCTGAAGTTTTCAACCTTTTCCACAGGTGTATTTGAACCGATGCCAAAGAAGTTGAGAATAATTGTTACCAGTGCAGTAATCACAGAAAAAATGCTTTTTAGAGTGTACATAGCAACCTCCCCCATCAAATAATTATTGTGTGTGACTATTGTATCACAAAAAATGCTCCTATTCAAGAAAATAGTAAATTATAGAAAAAATACTCTGTGACAAATTCAATTTTGTTGTCAATCTTTTGTCACGCAAAAAGAAAAGGGACTGCAAAAACTCTCGTTTTTACAGCCCCTGTAATCTCTTTATTATCAATATGCCTTGCCCCAGTAGAGCATTTTTTCTGCAGGCTTGCCACAGCAAACACATTTGTCAGAAATCTTTTCCTGCACAAACGGAATACAACGAGATGTAACCCCTGCCTGCTCTTTAAGAGCATCTTCGCATTCACGGTCACCGCACCACATAGCCTTAATAAATCCTGGCTTATTCTCTGCAATATCAATCATTTCGTCCATATTGTTTGCAACATAAGTCATATTGCTTCTGCGTTCAAGTGCAGCATTGTAAAGGCCATCGTGAACCATCTGTAAAAGTTCTGGAATCTTTGTTTCCAATTCATCAAGAGATACAAAATATTTTTCTCTTGTATCACGACGAACAATTACGCACTGATTATTCTCAATATCACGAGGACCAAGTTCAAGACGGAGAGGCACACCCTTCATCTCGTATTCTGCATATTTCCAACCCGGTGAGTTATCGCTTAAATCAATCTTTACACGACATACTTTTTTAAGATTTTCATAAACTTCAGTTGCCTTTTCCTTAACACCTGCTTTATGAGCAGCAACAGGAATAACAACAAGCTGAATAGGTGCAACTTTTGGTGGAAGAACAAGACCGTTGTCGTCACCGTGAGTCATAATGAGAGCACCGATAAGTCGAGTTGTGCAACCCCAGGAAGTCTGGAACGGATGCTTTAATTTATTATCTCTGTCCTGGAACTGAATTCCGAAAGCCTTAGCAAATCCGTCACCAAAATAGTGGCTTGTACCTGACTGTAATGCCTTACCGTCGTGCATAAGTGCTTCGATGGTATATGTGTCCTCAGCACCTGCAAATCTTTCTTTTGCAGTTTTTACACCCTTAACAACAGGCATAGCAAGACAGTTTTCACAGAAATCTGCATAAACATTAAGCATCTTGATAGTTTCTTCCTGTGCTTCCTCTGCAGTCGCGTGAATTGTGTGACCTTCCTGCCACAAAAATTCTCTTGTTCTGAGGAAAGGTCTTGTGGTCTTTTCCCAACGAACAACAGAAACCCATTGATTGTAGAGTTTTGGTAAGTCACGATAGGACTGAATAATATTCGCATAGTGTTCACAGAAAAGAGTTTCAGAGGTAGGTCGAACACAAAGACGCTCTTCAAGCTTTTCACTACCACCGTGTGTTACCCAAGCAACCTCAGGAGCAAAGCCCTCAACGTGGTCCTTTTCCTTATTTAAAAGACTTTCGGGAATAAACATAGGCATACACACATTTTCGTGTCCTGTATCCTTAAACATTCCGTCAAGAGTTTTCTGGATGTTTTCCCAGATTGCATAACCGTAAGGTCGAATAACCATACAGCCTTTTACACTTGTATATTCAACCAATTCTGCTTTTTTAACAACATCGGTATACCATTTGGCAAAGTCCACATCCATTGAGGTAATTTCCTCAACCATCTTTTTTTGTTCAGCCATTTTATATCTTCCTTAACATAAAAAATTAAATAGATTTGTTTTTTCGCAAGACAATGTGGCAGAGGCGAAGCTGTATATAGATACTGCAAGCCGAAAGCCACGAAGATTTGCGGAAAAAGAAACTATTTATCACAAAAGATACAGGGACAAAGAAAGTTCTGTCCCTGTTAATAAAAATCAAATTAAAATTGTTAATTAGTTTTCTTCGATAAACTTAACAATATCAGCAACAGTTCTAATATTTTCAAGCTCTTCGTCGGAGATTTCCATATCAAATTCATCCTCAAGAGTCATAACCAAGTCAGCAAGGTCAATGCTGTCAGCACCTAAGTCCTCAAGAAGAACAGCATCCATAGTTACTACTTCCTCATCCAACTCAAGCTGGTCACAAATAATGTCACGTACCTTTTCAAACATTACACATACACCTCCGTTCAAAATCTTAACTTACTAAATATATTAGAATTCTTTTCGCGTTTTGTCAACACTTTTATGACAAATTTATGAAATCTTGGACAGTTGTAAAGTCAATCCCCTTTACGTTTTTCACTAATTCATAGAAAGTTTTGCATATTTCAAGGCACCCGCCCTCAGTATTGCTTTCAGCATTAAAGGGCATAACAGGGTCGTGAACAGAAAGTCGAAGCAAAAACCAACCATTTCTTTTTTCGTCTTTAAAGGATACTCGTACACCCTCGTAATTGTCGGGTGCTAAAATCATTTCCTCGTTTTCATTTGCCAACTGTTTAATGTCTTCAATAAGTTTTTCGCCAATTTCACGGAAATTATCCTCTGTTATATTAAAACGAAGTTCCTTTTCTTCCAAAGGTTTTTTAAGGTCGGCAATACAATCACCGATTTTCTTGTTTTCTTTGCGAAGTACAGCAGCTTTTATAATAATCTTTGTAACAAGATACGCACCGTCATCAAGATAGTAGTTCTCTTTAAATGCTGCGTGACCTGATGTTTCAATAGCAAGTGGAGTATTCTCACCAAGATTTGTGCGACGAATTGCCTCATCAATTACATTTTTATATCCTCGTTTAAATCGGATATGCTTTCCCCCAAGGGTATCTTCAATAAACTCACGAAGACCGTCACTTGTAACAGAATCCGTTACAATACTGCCACCCTTGTTATTTTCAAGTGCAATTACCGACGCCAATGCAACAATGGCATTTCTGTTGATTTCTTCGCCTTTTTCATCAACACAAGATGCACGGTCAACATCAGTATCAAAAATCACACCTAAATCACAGTTGTTTTCCACTGTTGCTCTACGGATAAATTCCATAGCAACCTTGTTTTCGGGATTAGGAATATGATTCGGAAACATTCCATCAGGCTCTAAAAACTGACTTGCAGATACATCTGCACCCAAAGGTGCTAAAACCTTTGTTGCATAGAATCCGCCAACGCCATTACCTGCATCAACCGAAATTTTAAACCCGTTCAATGGCTTTTCGTAATCCTCAGCATTAACACCCTGCTTAATCATATTACGAAGAATCTCGGCATATTCGGAAATATAGTCAATTTCTGTAACTGTCCCTGTGTTTTCTGCTTTTTCACAAGGCTCGTTTTCTGCAACTGCTAAAATGCCCTTTAACTCGTCCCCTGAAAGACCACCATCACGGGTAAAGAATTTAAGTCCGTTTCTGTCAAATGGATGATGACTTGCAGTAATCTGAATTGCACCATCACAATTTCTTGTAACAGTTGTCATAAACATAGCAGGAGTTGAACAATACGAGCAATTAAGCACATTAACACCCATACCGCTTACCACTGAAATTACAGCATCTCTTATTCTGTCGGCAGAAATTCTTGAATCGTGACCAACAGAAACCGTCAAATCGGAAAAAGCTTTGCCTGTTTTTTCACTTAAAAACTTGATAAAAGCAGTTGAAATATACTTTACAACATCATCCGTAAGTTGAATCTCAGGATATTTCTCTGTTGCAACTGCAACTCCACGAACATCAGTACCACTTTTAAGATGCATCAGTTTCATTTTATAAGACCTCTTTTCAAAAGCTCCTCTGTAGCTAACATTACACCAATTTTACCACTGTGGAAATTAAGTCCGCCCTGCATCCAAACAGCAAATGGCTCACGAAGTGGAGCATCTGCAGAAAGCTCAATGGATGAGCCGGATGTAAATGCACCTGCGGACATAATAACCTGATTATCATATCCCGGCATATCCCAAGGCTCCGGAGTAACATAGGAATCAACGGGAGCACCTTTTTGAAGACCTTGGCAGAATGCAATAAGATTTTCAGGTGTTTTAAGACAGATTGCCTGAATAATATCGTGACGAGTTTCCTCAACTGTCGGAGTAACCTTAAAACCTAACTCAGTATAAACAGATGCGGCAAAAACTGCAGTTTTAAGAGCCTCACCCACAACATGCGGTGCATTGAAAAGCCCCATAAATAAACTTCTGTTTTGTCCGAGAGTTGCACCAACTTCAATTCCAAGTCCGGGGGTTGTAAGACGGTATCCGCAAAGTTCAACCAAGTCCTTGCGACCTGCAATATACCCACCACAGGATGCAATTCCACCACCTGCGTTTTTAATGAGTGAACCTGCCATTAAATCTGCACCGACCTCTGTTGGCTCAAGTTTTTCAGTAAACTCACCATAGCAATTATCAACCATAACAATGGCTCTTTTATTCACTCTATGTACGATTTCACAAACCTTTTTAATCTCGTCAACAGAAATTGTGTGGCGAAGCGAGTAACCGCGAGAACGCTGAATATAAACCATTCTTACGCTCTTGTCACTTGCACTTTCTTCAATAGCATCATAATCAAGTTCGTCATTTTCTGTCATATCAACCTGAGCATAATGCACTCCGAAATCAGCAAGAGTGCCGTCGCCCATATTCTTGCCACCAAGCCCGATTGTTGAGTGAAGTGTATCATAAGGCGTACCCGAAACACATAGCATTGTGTCATTTGGGCGAAGAATACCGTAAAGGCAGACTGCAAGAGTATGAGTACCACTTGCCAAAGCACCTGAACGGATAATTGCACTTTCTGCACCGAAAATATCTGCAGTAAGCACATCCAGTTTTTCCCTGCCCTTGTCCCCATAACCGTAACCGGTTGATGTGTTGAAATCAGTTTCGTCAACTCGGTTTCTGATAAAGGCAGAAAGCACCTTCTGTTGATTATATTCGGTTATCTCATCAATTCTTCCAAAAACAGTTTCTGCTTTTTTCAAAGCTGTGGTAGAAAGTTCTTTAACTCTGTCACTAATTTCAAAAAACATTTTGCATTATCCTTTGTTCTCTATATTTCTTTAACGATTTCAAAACCGCATTTTTTATAAAACTCTAAATTATGTTCTTTTGATACCAAATAAACATCCTCATTGATTGATAGGTTTAGTAGTTTTTCGACTAAAGCCTTTCCATATCCCATACCACGGCATTTTTCATTGGTGTAAACATCTGTAATTAAAGATATTTTTTGACTAAATGTGATAAAACCGCCACTAATATCTTTACCATTTTGAAAAATCAAGGCACCCTCACACTTTCCCATACTGTTGAGAAGCATTTTGAACGCTACTATTTCATCGTGTTTATCTTTATCATCAGGATTTATTTCTTTTATTCTCCAATAGTCGGACTTTTCTACACCCTTTTCAACACCACTACAAAGTACAGGTTTTTTCAATAGATATTTTTTATCTATCTCGTTGTTCTCACTATCTATCACAAAGTTTAATTCTTCACTATCTGCATTTTCGCTTGCAAAAACAAGGGATTTTCCGTTTCTGCTTGTAGACGCAACAGCAGTAATCTCCTCATTTTCATTGTATTGCACCCATACAACACCATCATTAAGCCTTATTCCATCACAGAGTCCCGTTTGGGAAATAAAAACAGCATAGTCATCCTTGCCGAGATAGTTAAAAATTGACTCATCAATAAATTCAAGGGATTTAACCATACGAGAACTCCTCTAACAGGGCTTTCGCAAGCATTTTTACACTTTCCATATCCTTTTTTGAGCCCACCGAAGATGCTGAATGAATATATCTGCAAGGCAAAGATACTGCAACCGTATTTATACCACCTGCTACCTTGTGAATTGCTGCCGCATCATTCCCACCTGCAACAACGGTCTTTGTCTGATTTGGAATATTGTTCTTGTCGGCAATTTCTCTTGCTTTTTTATATAAATCCTTGTTGTAAACCGTGCCTCTATCCATAAAAGACACCACTGCACCATTACCCACCTTGCAAACCTTCTTATTTTCAGGTGTATCGGGAATGTCGGATGCTGTTGTTGTTTCAAGTACAATTGCATAATCAGGCTTTACTGTATATGCAGAAACGGTAGCACCACGAGTGCCAACCTCCTCCTGTACTGTAAAAACGCAGGTGTAGTTAATTTTTGACTTTTCCTTTAAAAGTTCAAGCATAATGGCACAACCAAGACGGTCATCAAGTGCTTTAGATTTTATCATATCGTTACCAAACTCAACGAAATCGGAAATAAAATAACCAAAGTCACCAAGGCTTAGACAATTTTCTGCTATCTCTTTGTTTTCAAAGCCAAAGTCAACACACATATCAGTAATTTCAGGGATTTTCTTTGCCTCATCACCGGAGCATTGATGAATTGCCTTGCCACCAACAACACCAATATGTCCGTTTACAGTAATTTTCTTGCCAAAAAGGGCGGAATTATCTATTCCACCTACATTCGCAACATAAACAAAACCATCATCGGTTATATATGTGACAATAAATCCCACTTCGTCCATGTGAGCAAAAAGAGCAACCTTATTTTCAGGTTCATTTTCACCTTTCTTATTAACAATTAAGTTTCCAATCGGGTCAACTGTGTAATCGCAGTCTTCAGGAAGATTTGAGATTATATATTCTCTCACATTTTTCTCATCCCCCGATGTGCCGTTAAGCAGACAGAGGTTTTTCAAAAGTTCAAAATCCATAATCTCACACCCTTTCTAAAAACTCTGCGATAAGCCTTGCACAAGCCTCAATATCTCTTATATCAACAGTTTCAACCGGTGTGTGCATATATCTTAAAGGAATTGACACCAAAACTGATGGAATACCACCTTTTGAAATTGTTATATGGTCTGCATTTGTACCTGTGCGACCATTCATAATTTCTTTTTGGTACGGAATATCCTTTTCCTTTGCAATTTCAACCAGAAGTTCAGTATATTGCCTATCCAGAATTGGTGCGTATCCAATCATTGCACCACCATTCATTTTGCCACACTCACTTGACTTTGACTGGGGTGTAGTTGCAAAACTGACATCAACAGATAGGGATAAATCAGCCGATATGTTAAAGGCTGCACAAGTTGCACCTGTTCCACCTGTTTCTTCCTGAGCAGAGCAGACAAGTGTAATCTCATTCTCTGTCTTTGTGTATTCAAGTGCTTTTAAAAGCACAGCAATTCCACCACGGTCATCGATATAAGGTGAAGACACTCTGTTATCATTAAGCACAGAAAAACTACTCTTGAACGATGCTCTGTCACCTACTGAAATCACTTTTTCTGCATCTTCTTTAGTCATTCCAACATCCACAACGCAAGTGCCGTCGGTTGAAACCTTGTTTTCCCCGTCAGAGAGATGTGGTGGCACAGTACAAACAACACCAAATACATCTTCTTTTCCGTGGAAAACCAACTCCATTCCCTCAACTGTACGCATATCAACTCCGCCGACTTTTTGCACACGGATAAAACCATCGTCAGTAATTCCCGTAACAACAAAACCGATTGTGTCGAGATGTGCATCAAGAAGAATGTGTTTCACCTTACCTTTTTTGTGGATAATTATGTTTCCTGAAACATCAGCAGAAACATCTCCATACAGTGAAAAAAGCCCCTTTAAGGACTCAAAGGAGCTGTTTTCTTCCCCCGCAACACCTGCAGGGGAAGTCAATTTTTCTAAAAGTTCAATAGTTGTCATTTAAATCAACCTTTTTTTATTTATATCTCAACGCCACCAACTGGACGAATTATCAAAACGTAACAGCTGCCATCGCCGAAAATGCCTTCCATAGCATTCTTGTAATCTGCAAGGATGTCATTTGGAACAAACGCCTGAATTGTACCTGCAAATCCACCACCGTGAACACGCCAAGCACCCTTGCCTTTAAGAATGCTCTCACTAACTGCAAGTGCAAGTGAAACAGGCTGTTCAAGAGGTTTTTTAACAGAAAATACATTCTGATTATACTTGTATGATGAGTCACCACTTTCAAGTATGTAAGACTTAAATGCTTCAAAGTCGCCATTTTTAAGAGCATCAACTTCTTTTAAAACTCTATCATTATCTGCGAAGAAGTGCATAGCACGGATTACTGCTCTGTCTCCTGTTTTTTCACGGATTGCAGGAATATTCTTCTTGAATTCCTCCTCATCAACCTCACGAAGAACTTTTTTACCGAAACAACCTGCAACTGCTTCCATTTCGCCACGGATTGCAGCATAATCGTCTGTAAGGTCTGAATGGCTACCCTTTGTGTCAACGATGCAAAGTGAATGACCTGATGCTGCAAAATCAAATTTAACCTCATTAACGATTGGCTCTGCAGGATTATTAAAGTCGATTGTAACAAAACCACCTACTGAACAAGCCATCTGGTCCATAAGTCCGCAAGGTTTGTCAAAGTAAACATTCTCTGCATACTGTGCGATTTTTGCGATTGTGATTGCATCAACCTGACCGTCATTGTAAAGGTAGTTGAGCATTGTACCAACAAGCACTTCATAAGCCGCTGAAGATGAAAGTCCTGAGCCTGAAAGAACACTTGACATTGTTACTGCATCAAAACCGCCGATTTTGTAACCATATTTAAGGAAACCTGCACACATACCACGAACAAGAGCCGGTGAATGACCTTTCTCGTCTTCCTTGATTTCAAGGTCTGTAATGTCACAAACATCCATTTTGTATCCACGGGATTTTACACGAACGATGTTTTCATCATTCTTTGACGCAACTGCAATAGCATCAAGGTTTATTCCCGCTGCAAGAACTCTACCGTGGTTGTGGTCTGTGTGGTTACCACCAACTTCTGTTCTACCCGGTGCAGAAAAAAGACGAGCATCTCTGTCCTCACTAAAAATCTCAGCAAAATCATTTGCAAGTCTTACATATCTTTCGTGTTGAGCCTCAACAGCCTCGTCTGTAACATAAACTCTCTTAAAACGAGCGTCAAACTCGCCATTCATAATCGCATCTTTAAGCATTTGAATTTTCATCTTTATTTTCTCCTTTTCTTTTTTCCAAGGTAATATTCACAATCAAGGTTACCACACCTGATAAAATCAACAAAACAATAATCGGTCCCATAAATTTCCAAGTAAAGGGCTGACTTATGTTTCCGCCCATTACGGAATATGTCCAGATTTTCGGGAAAAATCCCAACAGAGATGCCACCAAAAAGTCATAGAGTGGATATTTCATTCCACCGTATGTCTTGCTGACAAGGTTTATGGGGATTGACGGGACAAGACGAAGTGCTATAAGTACACCTAATTTAGTCTTGCCGTGATGTGCCATCATTTCTCGCATATTGTCATACTTTTCAAGTTTTTTAATTGCCACACCGCCACCAGTGAATCTTCCCCATAAGTAGTTTATTATGAAAACAATGGAAGTTCCTGCTATGTTAATTAAAATAGCATTAACGGGACGGAACATAACACCGGTCATAATAAGAAGAAATGGAAACGGTATAGGCAAAAAGCCTCTTAAAATATATACTCCTATTATGGCAAGAACAATCAGCCATCTGTTCTCCAATGCCTGAATGGAGGTTTGTAGTTTATCCAAAGCGTGTAAAAATTCTGCCCAACCGCCTTCTGCAACCTTTGTACTCATAATCACAGTTATAACTGCAATTACAATGGCCGCCACAAAAAGCCCGATTGAAGTAAGATACAACACTCTTTTTCGGCTCAGGTTTTTCTTTTCCATTAAGTTCACCATATACAAGTTTTACATACACTATAATTTTATAATATTTATTAAAAAAGGTCAATGTTTTTGTTGTTATATTATATTAAAATATGTTAGAATATTATGTGTTATAAACCCTACATAAAGGTTGTGATTTTTTGAAAATAGTAGTGCTTGATTCCTACGCCTTAAATCCCGGTGACTTATCTTGGGAATGGCTTCAAAAATTAGGTGAATGTGAAATCTATCACCGTACTCCGCAGGATAACATTCTTGAAAGATGTGAGGGTGCTGACATTATTCTCACAAATAAAACACCACTCACGAAAGAAACTCTTTTAAAGCTTAACAATCTTAAATATATTGCCCTTTTGTCAACGGGATATAACATTGTTGACTGGGAATACGCAAAAGAGATTGGTGTACCTGTTTCAAATATTCCTGCATATTCAACCAATGCAGTTGCACAGCTTACATTTTCTCTCATACTTGAGATTACAAATGCTGTTGGACTTCATAGTGAAAGTGTAAGGAATGGTGAGTGGACTACTTGCCCTGATTTCTGTTATTGGAAAACTCCTTTAACAGAATTATGTGGCAAAACTCTTGGTATCGTAGGATTTGGGCAGATTGGTCAGGCTGTCTCAAATATTGCAGAGGCATTTAAAATGAATGTCGTTGCAGTTTCAGGTCACGAAACTGACCAGAGCCACCGTAGAAATTTCAAATGGGTTGATATGGAAACTCTTGCAAAAACCAGTGATATTATTTCTTTCCATTGTCCGTTGACAGAGAGAACAACAGGACTTTGTAACAAAGATTTTATAAAGAAATGCAAAGATGGTGCAATTATCATTAACACAAGCCGTGGACCGGTTGTCAATGACAAAGATTTAGCCGATGCACTCAATTGTGGTAAGCTCCGTGGTGCAGGACTTGATGTGTTAACTGTTGAGCCACCAAAGGCAGATAATCCATTACTTAGTGCAAAAAACTGCTTCATCACTCCTCATATTGCGTGGGCAGGTTTTGAAACAAGAGAAAGACTTATGAGCATTTTAAAAGAAAACATCTTCGCCTATCTAAATGGCACACCACAGAATGTTGTAAACAAATGAAAAAAGACCTGCTCCGAAGAGTAGGTCTTATTATTTTATTTGCAGAAGTAATTTTTAATTCTTTCAACTGCTTTGATTGTATTCTCTGTTGAGCCGAATGCCGTGAGTCGGAAATAACCTTCACCACTTGGTCCAAAGCCTTCACCGGGAGTACCGACAACCTGAATGTTTTCAAGGAGTGTGTCAAAGAAATCCCAGCTGCTCATTCCGTCAGGAGTTTTGAGCCATACATAAGGTGAATTTACTGCACCATAAACTGTGAAGCCACACTCTTTAAGTCCGTTATAAATAATCTTTGCATTATTCTGATAGTATGCGATAATTTCACGAACCTGCTTTTTGCCTTCTTCACTGTAAACAGCCTCTGCTGCTCTCTGTGTAATATAAGAAACACCGTTAAACTTTGTAGCCTGACGACGAGCCCAAAGTGCATTGAGTTCAACACCATCAACCTTAATGTCGTGGGGAACAACTGTGTACCCACAACGAACACCTGTGAAACCTGCTGTCTTTGAGAAACTTCTAAACTCAATAGCACAGGACTTTGCACCTTCGATTTCATAGATTGAGTGTGGAACATTTTCCTCTGTGATAAATGCCTCATAAGCAGAGTCAAAAAGGATTACTGCACCATTTTCATTTGCATAGTCAACCCATTTTTTAAGCTCGTCCTTTGTTGCTGCCATACCTGTTGGATTGTTTGGAAAGCAGAGGTAAATAATATCAACCTTTTCCTTTGGAAGTTCAGGTAAGAAATTGTTTTCAGCATTACAAGGCATATAATAAATATTGCTCCAACCATCTGCTGTTTTGTCACCTGAACGGCCACCCATAACATTTGTGTCAACATAAACGGGATAAACAGGGTCACAAACTGCAACTTTATTGTCAGTTGAGAAAATGTCACCAATATTACCACAGTCGCTTTTTGCACCATCAGAAACAAAGATTTCACTGTTATCAAGTTCAACACCACGAGCCTTATAGTCGTTCTTGTTAATGGCATCTAAAAGCCATTTGTGGCCATATTCAGGCGGGTAACCCATAAATGTTTTTTCGTTTGACATTTCGTCAACTGCTTTGTGCATTGCATCAATACAAGCATCCGCAAGCGGACGAGTAACATCACCAATACCAAGACGAATAATTGGCTTGTCCGGATTTGCTGCCACATAGGCATTTACCTTTTTTGCAATATTTGAGAAAAGGTAAGAACTCTGAATTTTTAAGAAATTGTCATTTATTTTCATAATTGTCCCTCCGACAACGTTTTTTACATCTTTATTTCACCGTCAAACACCTTGACTGCTTCGCCAGTCAAATACACATTATTGTCTTCGTGCCATTCAACCGTCAAAACTCCACCTTTTGCAAGTATCTTAATTTCTTCGTTTTTCAAACAACAACCATTTATAATGCTTGCTACTGCCACAGCACAAGCACCTGTGCCACAAGCAAGGGTTTCGCCACTGCCTCTTTCCCATACTCGCATTTTTAGATTGTTTTTATCTACAATCTCCACAAATTCCGTGTTAGTTCTTTCGGGAAACATCTCGTGATGCTCAAAAACAGGTCCGATTTTAGCTAAATTTAATCTATCAATATCATCACAAAACACTACACAATGAGGATTTCCCATTCCGACACAAGTTATTTTGTAATCCTTGTTGTCAATGCTGATAATCTGGTCTTTTACAACACTCATACCATACCTCGTAGGTATCTGACGACCGTTAAGAACAGGTTTTCCCATATTTACTGTACCACCAACGGCAATCTCATCTTTTGAGTGTATCTCGACTACCTTAACGCCACTTAAAGTGTCAATTTTTATTCTGTCACGCTTTTTCTTATTATCAAATATGTATTTTGCAACGCAACGGATTGCATTTCCACACATTTCTGCTTGTGAACCATCTGCATTATAGATGTTCATTGAGCAATCGGCAACTGCCGACGGTTTAATCAAAACAATACCGTCTGCACCGATACTAAAACGCCTTTGACTTATCTTTCTTGACAATTCTTCAGGGTTTTCAACCCTTTCATTGAAGCAGTCAATATAAATATAGTCGTTTCCGGCACCGTGCATTTTAGTGAATTTCATAGTAATCCCCCACTGCATTTTTTAAAGTTTATGCAGTGGGGTTCTTCAATTATTCATATAAAGGATATTTTTTGCAAAGCTCTTTAACACCATTTGTGATGTATTCCTTCTGATTTTCAAAATCAGTTGCAGCAAGATAAATAAACTCTGCAATCTTATCCATATCTTCTACGCCTAAACCTCTTGTTGTAACAGCAGGAGTACCAATTCTCACACCGCTTGTTACAAATGGCTTTTCAGGGTCATTTGGAATAGCATTTTTATTTGCAGTAATGTGAACCTCGTCAAGTCTGTGTTCAAGTTCTTTACCGGTAATGCCAACTGAACGAAGGTCAACAAGCATCAAATGATTATCTGTACCACCGGAAACCAAGTTAATGCCTCTCTTTACAAGACCTTCTGCAAGAGCCTTTGCATTGTCAACAACTCTCTGCTGATAAGCCTTAAAATCATGGCTCAATGCCTCATCAAAGCAAACTGCCTTACCTGCGATAATGTGCATTAAAGGACCACCCTGTGTACCCGGGAAAATAGCCTTGTTAAACTGCATTCCGAATTCTTCGTCCTTACAAAGAATGATACCGCCACGAGGTCCACGAAGAGTCTTGTGTGTTGTTGATGTAACAACATCTGCGTAAGGCACCGGTGATGGATGAAGTCCTGCCGCAACAAGCCCTGCAATATGAGCCATATCAACCATAAAGTAAGCACCAACGCTGTGAGCGATATTTGCCATTCTTTCAAAGTCAATAGTTCTTGGATATGCAGATGCCCCTGCTTCAATGAGTTTTGGCTGACATTCCTTTGCTTTCTTTTCAAAAGCATCATAGTCAAGGAAACCGTTTTCGTCAACGCCGTAAGGTACGAAGTTATAGTATTTACCTGACATATTAACAGGTGAACCGTGAGTTAAGTGGCCACCTTCTGCAAGGTTCATGCCCATAACAGTATCGCCCGGCTGTATAAGGGCAAAATAAACTGCCATATTTGCCTGAGCACCTGAGTGTGGCTGAACATTTGCATAGTTTGCACCAAAAAGCTTTTTAAGTCTGTCACGAGCAATATCTTCTACAATATCAACATGCTGACATCCACCGTAGTATCTCTTTCCGGGATAACCCTCAGCATATTTATTTGTAAGTACACTGCCCATAGCAGCCATAACAGCAGGAGAAACAATATTTTCACTTGCAATAAGTTCAAGGTTTTCTCTCTGTCTTTTGAGTTCAAGACCCATAGCAGCTGCTACTTCAGGGTCAGTATTGTTGATAAAGCCGATAGAATCAATTAAATTTTCAAACATAGTATATAATTCCTTAATTTATATATTTCCTGAGTAGTTAGGAGCTTCCTTAGTGATATAAACGTGGTGAGGATGTCTTTCTTTAAGACCTGCGTTTGTAATTCTGATGAACTTGGTCTTTGTTTTAAGTTCTTCGATTGTTGCACAACCGCAGTAACCCATACCTGCCTTAAGACCACCCATAAGCTGATAAATTGTATCTGACAGGAGTCCCTTGTAAGGTACACGACCTTCAACGCCTTCTGGAACGAGTTTCTTATTATTAGCTTGGAAATATCTGTCTTTTGAACCGTTGTTCATAGCTGCGATACTACCCATACCACGATAAACTTTGAACTGACGACCTTGGTAGATTTCACTTTCACCTGGTGACTCTTCACAACCTGCTACAAGTGA
>JAZSBY010000009.1:0-10570 GCA_045602655.1 Candidatus Fimenecus sp.
CCCATAAAAACAGAAAAAACCCTGATAAAATCAGAGTTTTTCTGCGGCTATATCTTTTTTGTAGCCCTTTGATTGATGGTGCGGATAACAGGACTCGCATCCCACTGCGGCTGGAGCCTTGTGTGATGATGGCTCGACGACCCAAAATCAAAGATTTTCGGTACCCGTCTCACCGCTTTTTGCTAAAAACAGTTTACAAAACTGTTTTCTTAACGCAAAAACCTTCACAGGTTCGAATCCTTTACTATCTAAAATAAAACAAAAAAGGTACCGAATAGTACCTCTTGTCTGCTCTGGCTGGGGTGGCAGGATTCGAACCTACGAATGCAGCAGTCAAAGTGCTGTGTCTTACCGCTTGACGACACCCCAATATTTAATTGTGTATTATACTCAAAACTCCGCCTTAACTTTGGCGGAGTTCTGAATTAGTGGGGTGGATAATCGGATTCGAACCGATGGTCTCCAGTGCCACAAACTGGCGCTTTAACCAACTAAGCTATACCCACCATATAAATCAGCGCACAAAGGCCAATTATTTATAAAACTTCATGCGCTGTGGCACGCTGAAAGGGATTCGAACCCCCGACCCTCTGCTTAGAAGGCAGATGCTCTATCCAACTGAGCTATCAGCGCTGGAGCGGGTGATGGGAATCGAACCCACACGACCAGCTTGGAAGGCTGGGATTCTACCATTGAACTACACCCGCGTTTCAAATGCTTGACTATTTTAGCATAAAGCACTCTCTTTGTCAACATTTTTTTAATGTTTATTTTAACAATTTATTATCTCATATAACTAACCATTATCCCAGCATTACATCCAACAGCATCATAACTGCAAAGCCCAGAATTATACCCATTGTTGCGAAATACGGTTGAGCCTGCTTGTTCTTCTGACATTCGGGGATTAACTCATGTACTGCTACCAAAATCATAGCTCCCGCTGCGAAAGACAGTGCATAGGGTAAAATAGTTTCCACATGAAGAACTAATAATGCACCGATTACCCCTGCAATCGGCTCTACCATTCCCGATGCCTGACCGTAAAAGAAGCTTTTTCTCCTTGAATAGCCCTCCCGTCGTAAGGGAATGGAAACTGCAGCACCCTCGGGGAAATTCTGCAAGCCTATACCCACGGCAACGGAGATTGCACCCATCAGGCTTTCTGTTGTATAACTTTCCTCCAACGCACCAAATGCCACACCGACTGCTAAACCCTCGGGTATATTATGAAGTGTAATTGAGAGAATCAGCATTATGATACGGTTGAATTTCTCATTGTTTTTTTCTTTTGTGTTATCCACTTTTTTTCTTGCGAATGAAATAGCCTTATCAGATACCCACAAAAACACAGCACCCGATAAAAAGCCTATTGTTGCCACAAAATACGCAGGCATATTTGATGAATTTTCTGCTCGTTCTATTGCAGGTTGAAGAAGTGACCAGAAGCTTGCGGCAATCATCACTCCCGATGCAAAGCCCAACATAAAATTAAGTGCTTTTTGATTTGGGGATGTAAAAAAGACAACATTGGCAGCACCCAAGGCTGTTACAAACCAAGTACCAAGTGTGGCTATCATCGCCATTATGACAAATGTATCCATACTGCACCTCCTGTATTCATTATATTCGTTGTGAATAAAGAGGTGAAAGGAATGGTTATGTAAATTGGGGTTTGTCGAACTAAATTCGAAATGCGAAATTCGAAATGCGAAATGTAGGTTTATTGTTCGCTAAATCTCTCCCTCAGTCTCACTTCGTTCGACAGCTCCCTCGTCAGAGGGAGCCGAAAGATAACAAATCAAATCATCCCGACAAATTCAGATTTGTCGAACTCTTTAAAGTTTGAGTCACCCTGAATGCAGTGAAGGGTCTATTGATTTGATAATGACAAAGGCAGGCGTGGAAACCTGCCATACCATTTTATTCAAATGTTACCTTAATATCATTATTAGTTGATGTAACAAGGATTTTGTTGATTACCGTGCCTAAGTTATCAATCATAAGTGTTGAAACCTTATCTTCAATATTACGACGGATAACATTTCTCAAATCACGAGCACCGCGAACATTACCGTCCATTTTTGAAACGATTGCAGATGGTGTATTATCATCATAGATAAATTCGATACCCTTATCTTTAAGAACTGTTTTCATCTCATCCATCATTAAAACTGCAATTTTCTTGTAATCCTCTTCGTCGAGTGGATTGAACACAACAATTTCATCAACACGACCGATAAATTCGGGACGCAAGAACTCGTTAAGTGCTTTAAGAACTTTTTCCTTTGAAATATCCTTTGCACTCTTGCCGAAGCCCAATGATGTTTCCGCTTTCTGACTGCCTGCATTTGATGTCATAATAATTACAGTATTCGCAAAGCTTACTGTTCTGCCGTGAGCATCATTTGTTTTGCCCTCGTCAAGAATTTGAAGAAGAATATTCATAACATCGGGATGTGCTTTTTCAATTTCATCAAAAAGAATAATTGAATACGGTTTTCTTCTTACTTTCTCCGTAAGTTGACCTGCCTCGTCATAGCCGACATATCCCGGAGGTGAGCCGATAAGACGGGAAACTGAATGTTTCTCCATAAACTCACTCATATCAAGACGGATAAGTGTTTCGGGAGTGTCAAAAAGTTCCATTGAAAGTTGTTTTACAAGTTCAGTTTTACCAACACCGGTAGGTCCTACGAAAATGAAGGATGCAGGACGTTTTTGGAGTGTTAACTGAATTCTGCTGCGTTTGATTGCATTTGCAACAAGAGTTACAGCCTCGTCCTGACCGATAACTTTTTCCATAAGTCTGTTTTCAAGACCCTTTAATCGGTTTACATCCCCTTCTACAACCTTTGTTGCAGGGATACCTGTCCAGAGGTTAATAACCTTTGCCAAATCATCTTCAGTAACATTGTTATCCTTTGCTTTTTCCTGCAATTCAGCTGCCTTGCCCTCGCAAACTGCAAGTTCACCCTTTGTTTTATAAAGGTCCTCATAGACGGGATTAAGGTCCTCATCCTTTTCGGGATTTGCAATCTTTTCTTCCAATTCTTCAAGGTCCTTTTTAAGAGTTTCTATCTTCTTTTCGTTGATTTCGTTTTCACTTATTGCCTTATTACGAAGATTTGCACAAGTACAAGCCTCATCCAAAAGGTCAATAGCCTTGTCAGGTAAAAACCTGTCAGTAATATATCTCTCTGAAAGAGTTACTGCTTTATACACAAGGTTATCGCTGATTTGTACACGGTGGAAAAGTTCATAATATCCCTTAATGCCCACAAGCATTCTGAATGTATCGTCAATAGACGGCTCATCAACCTTTACAGGCTGGAAACGACGCTCAAGAGCAGCATCCTTTTCAATATGTTTTCTATATTCGTTGAAAGTTGTTGCACCGATTACCTGAATTTCACCACGGGAAAGTGCAGGTTTTAAGATGTTAGCGGCATTCATTGAGCCTTCCGCATCGCCTGTACCAACAAGGTTATGGACCTCGTCAATAAAGAGAATAATATTTCCCTCACTCTTGACTTCTTCAACAAGTCCTTTGATTCTGCTCTCAAACTGACCTCTAAACTGTGTACCTGCAACAAGTGCTGTTAAATCGAGAAGGTGAATTTCTTTATCCATAAGCTTTGCAGGAACATTACCCTCGGCAATTCTCTGTGCAAGTCCCTCCGCAATAGCAGTTTTACCAACACCCGGTTCACCGATTAAGCAAGGATTGTTTTTTGTTCTTCTGCATAAAATCTGCACCGCACGGGCAATTTCAGTGTCACGACCTATAATTCTGTCAAGCTTACCGTCCCTTGCTCTGCCTGTTAAATCAGTACAGTAAAGAGAAAGCATTTTTCTTTTATCGTTCTTTGTACCCTGCTTTTTCTTGCCTTTTCTGTCGGTTTTCTTATCCCCGTTAAGGTCCTTGATGTTTTCTTCGGGAACATCCATTGGCATCATACCCATATTCTGCATAAAGGGGAATGTGGAAGCACCGCCCAACTCAAAGTCGTCGCCCATACTTTCCATCATCTGTTCCATCTGCTCGGTCATATCGTCAAGCTGTTCCTCGGTTATACCCATATTATCCATCATCTGCTTAATAGGACCGATATTCATCTCCATAGCACATTTGATGCAATAGCCCTCATTGGTTGTTTTTTCGCCTTCCATTTTTGTTACAAAAATGACGGCAGGTCTTTGTTTGCATTTACAGCAAATCATATTTTTGTTCATTATGTGTCCTCTTTTTATTTGTTTTTATTTGAACTATTTTTTAACTGTTTGATTGCACTTGGAATATAGCTGAAAAATGCTATAAATGTAAGAATTACAGCCACTATAACAAGTACAAACATAAGTGTTTCAGGAAGAGTATATTGTGGGTAATAGAGGCTAATTGCACCGATTTCAGGTCCAAAGCCGATAATCACAACCATAACTGCATAAAAAGCAAAGGTTGCGAGTTTTCCCCAGATTTCTGCTGCAACAGGTCGAGTACCCAATGCAATAAGAACAATACTCGCCAAAATCATAATAACATCTTTTGCGATAAAGAGTAGGAATACCCAAGCAAACGTCTGCATTGACTCGCTCTGTGCCTCTTTGAACTTTAAGAAAAGAACAATAGCAAGTGCGAAGATTGTAAATTTATCGGCAACGGGGTCAAGTAATTTACCAAGATTTGAAACCTGATTGAATTTTCTTGCAATTTTACCGTCAACAGCATCAGAAAGTCCTGAAATGAAGATTACAAACACTGCCCACCAGATGTAATTCTTATAGTAAAGCACTGCAATTACGGGAATCAATAAAATTCTGATTACTGAAATAAGATTAGGAATTGTAAGACAACCGTCAAATATTTCTTTAATATTTTCCTTCAAAGTCTTTTTTTGTTCACTCATAATGGTCCGCTCCTTATGTTAAATAATACCTTTTAATGACTTAACAATCGGGTTAATGCTGTCAATGGCATCAACTATTTTTGATTCGTTAACTGCTGTTGCCAATTGGCTATCCCCTGCGGAGAAGAAAACAGTTAATATAGTGCAAATAAAGATAATTACCGCAAAACCTTTACAAGCGCCTAAAACCCCACCTAATGTTTTATTGATTGTTTTAATAACAGGAAGTCTGAAAATTCTGGAAATCAGTTTTGCAACAAACTTCAATACAATCAGGAAAACTATTGCTAAAATCGTAAAGCTTAATGCTGTTAACACACCAACGATTATAGGTTGTGCTATTTTATCCACAAGCTCTGTTGCAACATTTTCACTTGTAATTTCGGTTTGTGCAACCTCATTTTTAATATCCTCAACACTTATACCCATTGTATCTGCAAAGGAAACCACATAGTCAGGAATTGATTCTATAACCAACTGAGTCTTGGCAGATGTTTCCGAAAGAGAAACATTTTCGTCAATCTGGGTTTCAATTGTTTCAATAACGGACTCCTTAACAAAGCCGTCATAAGCCATCTGTGCCACCGTCGGGCTGAAACTGTATGCCATTACAAAAGCGAGAATTGCTGCCACTAATTCCAAAAAGGAAAGTACAAACCCCTTTTTAGCTGCTTCAAATACAAATGCAGCAAAAATCACAACTAAAATTAAATCCAAGACAAAAGCCATAATGCACCTCCGTTACTTTTCATCATTTTCCCCTACTGAGGAAAATTTTTCAATTTTATCTGCAGAATATACATATGTATTTCTTCCTGACACAATAACCTTTTCTGCGTCTGTATTTACATCGGCAGAGCCAACCTGCTCACCCTTCATATTGTAAATCTGAACATTACTGTCAGTTAACACACCTACATATTTACCGTCAGTTGAAACTGATTTTACAAGACCGTCGATTTCTCTTGAAAAAAGCTCACGGCCTGATTTATCATAGGCATTCACAATTTTCTGTGTTGTACTTGAATACTTTGAAAGAACTAAAACTGCCGTATTATTATCTGAAATGTGAATCATATACGGTGTATTAACGGAAACATTGATTTTTTCCTCTTTATCACCCTTAATAACCGAACACACATTATTTCCTAAAACAAACAATGTTTCATTGGAAAGAAACCTTATTGAGGCAACTGCACTGTCGTTATAGGTGAAGGATGCCTTTGGAGTATCCTTTTTCCTGTCAAAAATATAGACCTTGGAGTAAACTGAGCCATTGTCAACGCCTAAGACTGAAACTGCATAAAGTTTTCCGTTATCGGACACATCACAGGAAATAATGTTTTCCTTTGCACATTTCCATACAAAGATTTCTTTTTCCTTATCGTTGAAAACAGTCAGCATACTCTGTGCATCCTCTGCCCTTGTAGCAACTGCAACAGAACCGTTTTTACCCAATGAAGCAGTTAAAATCATATACTTCATTTCTTTTTCGTAAAGAGTACGGGTTTTGGACTGAACTCTGAATTTATTTCCGCCCTCGTCATATAAAAGCACTCGTCCGCTGTTACTCTGCATTACGGGATGGTCGTATTTATGAGCAGTATTGGAAAGCTCCTTTGCAGTAGTATCAAGCACCTTCACAGAGTCATCATAAAGTAAAACCAAATCAGAATTCGTTACAGTAGCATCACCGATTACCATACCGCTTATCTGATGCGGATACCCGTCACCTGACCCAAGACCTGCAAAAAATGTACGGACAGAGTCTGTTACTGTTGAAAAAGTAACTCCGCCAAATTGTGCTGCTGCAAGCATTACAAGGAGAAGAACAACAATGATAATAACAACTAATTTGAGTTTTTTAGTTTTTCTAATATCAATTGTAATCTTTCTTTTTGGCTTTTTGCTATTAACTTTTCTCTTTTCAGCCACCAAAATCACCACACATCAATAAAAAACTTTACTAAGATATAAGCCCTGTGCCTCAGCAGTAACTCCTGCTTTTTCACGGTCACAACTTTCAATTATATCCGGAATACTTCCCTTTTCGATTTTTCCTTTTTGGATATCGAGTAGGGTTCCAACAATAATTCGCACCATATTGTAAAGGAAACCGTTACCGCTGACACGAATTTCAACTAAATCGTCGTTTCTCGTCACTTTACAATCATAAATATCCCTTGTTTTATCCTCGACAGAACTTCCTGCACTGCAAAATGCTGAAAAATCGTGAGTTCCTACAAAGGACTTTGCCTCATTGTTTAACATTTCAGCATCAATTTCGTAAGGATAAAACAACGCCTTATTTTCATAAAAAGGATTACGGTGTTTTCCGTTATAAATTAAATAAACATACTCTTTTCCCTTGCAATCATATCTTGCGTGGAATTCATAATCCATTTCTTCGCACCCGTAAACAGAAATCTGGGGAGGAAGATAGAAATTGAGTGCATCGGGAATTTTTTCACTTGGTACATTACATTCTGTTCGCACATTACAGCAGAACATATTTGCGTGAACACCTGCATCTGTACGGCTACATCCTATTATATTTTCGTCTTTTCCGCTTAAATTTTTAAAAGCATTACACAATTCTTGCTGAATAGTATTTCCGTTAGGTTGAATCTGCCAACCGTGAAAGGATGTACCATCATAACGCAAGGTTAAAAGTAAATTCCGCATTGTATTCACCACAGAAAACATTAAGAACTATAATTCCGCCAATTAAAAATGCCATTACAAGAATTGACATATAATCACGCAGAGAGAATTTAAGTGCGTTCATTGTTGTTTTGCCCACACCACCATTGTAGCAACGGCAGGTCATAGCATTTGCCAACTCATAAGCACGCCTTATGGAGTTGAAAAGCAAAGGGATGAACAAAGGAATAAGTGCCTTTGCCCTTTTCATTAAATTACCCTGTTCAAAGGACGCACCTCTTGACTTCTGTGCACTCATAATCTTGTCAACCTCCTCAATAAGAGTAGGAATAAAGCGAAGTGCAATTGTCATAATCATTGTAACCGTATGGAAATCAATGCCTATTTTTTTGAGTGGTGCAAACATACGGTCAAGTCCGTTTGTAAGTGCAGTGGGGGATGTTGTGTAAGTAAGCATTGTACTCATTACAACAAGTAATGAAATACGAAGTGCCATAAATACTGCTGTTAAAATACCGCCACTTGTGATTTTGATTTTCCACTCGTCAACCAATACAACGCCTGTTTCAACATAGGCAATTTGCAAAATTGAGGTGATTGCAACGATTAACAGAATGGGCTTCAGCCCTTTAACAACAGTTTTCACGGGAATTTTTGAAAGTCCGATTACAACTGCTGATATAAGCAAACAGAAAAACAGGGAAATAAAATTGTTTGCCAGAAACACGGTTACAATAAAAGCGATAGTGAACAATAATTTTGTACGGGGGTCAAGTCGGTGAATTACCGAATCCAAGGGGAAATACTGACCGATTGTGATATCTTTAATCAAGATATTCCCCTCCCCTCAAAAAGTTTTTTGAGTTCAAGGTAGCCTTGCTCAACTGTATATATTTTTTCGCTTACGGGATAACCTTTTTCACGAAGTTTTATAAAAATTTCAGTAATCTGCGGTACGGAAAGTCCGATTTCACGAAGTCTTGATGCCTTTTCAAAGACCTCGTCAACTGTGCCTGACATTTCAACCTTTGAACTGTTCATCACAATAACCTTTGTGGCAAATCGAGCAACATCATCCATACTGTGGGATACAATTATAACTGTTTTGCCCGTCTGTTCACGGTAATTTTTGATAAGTGCAAGAATTTGCTCACGCCCCATCGGGTCAAGTCCGCTTGTGGGCTCATCAAGAATGAGAATTTCAGGCTCCATTGAGATTACACCTGCAATAGCAACTCGTCTTTTTTCGCCACCTGACAGGTCAAACGGAGATTTAGAGAGCATATCGTCAGGAATACCCACATATTTTGCTGCATTTCTTACTCTCTCATCGATTTCTGCCTTTGAAAGTCCCATATTTGTAGGACCAAAAGCAATATCCTTGTAAACCGTTTCCTCAAAAAGTTGATATTCGGGATACTGAAAACAAAGTCCGACACGAAAACGGGTATCAAAAAGAGTTGATTTTGACTGATGGATATTTTTGCCGTCAAGGAAAATTTTACCGTCCGTAGGCTTTAAAAGTCCGTTAAGGTGTTGAACAAGTGTGCTTTTACCAGAACCTGTATGACCGATAATAGCCACAAATTCGCCTTTTTCGATACTCATATTCACATTGTCAAGTGCAGTGATTTTAAAAGGAGTGCCCTCACCGTAGACATATATTAAATTTTGGGTTTCAAGGTGGGACATAGCTTACTGACCTTTCAATAAATCATCTATATTTTCGACTAATTCGTCAATACTCAACAAATCATTTTTTAAGTTAATTCCGTCGTTTTTAAGCATTTTTGCAAGTACGCAGGTCTGTGGTACATCAAGACCAATACTACGGATTTTATCCGTATCGGCAAAAACCTCTTTTGGTGTGCCGTCAAGAAGAAGACGGCTATCGTCCATAACAATAATTCTGTCGGCTTCACAAGCCTCTTCCATATAGTGTGTAATGAAAACAACTGTATTTCCCAACTCTCGGTTAAGTCGTTTAATTGCTTTCATTACATCCCGTCTGCCCTCAGGGTCAAGCATAGCAGTCGGCTCGTCAAGTACAATGCAACGAGGCTCCATAGCAATAATTCCTGCTATTGCAACACGCTGTTTCTGACCACCTGAAAGCTTGTGTGGTTCGTGATTTTTGTATTTATACATACCCACGATTTTAAGGGATTCGTCAACTCGTCTGCGAATTTCCATAGGTTCAATTCCAAGATTTTCAGGACCGAATGCAACATCCTCTTCAACAATGGTTGCAACAATCTGATTATCGGGATTTTGAAAAACCACACCGACAGTCTGTTTAATTTTTATATCGTCATCTTCATTTTTTGTGTCCATTCCGTCAACAAGGACAGTACCGCTTTCGGGAAGTAAAAGTCCGTTTGCGAGTTTTGCCAAGGTGCTTTTACCCGAGCCGTTATGACCGAGAATAGCCATAAATTCACCCTCATTTATTGAAAGTGAGAAATCCTTAACTGCAGGTGCTGACATCACACCTTCTTCGTCACTTTCGTATCGGAATGTCACATTTTTAAATTCAATAATTGACATTATTATTTACTCCAAGTAACCGCTGATAAAATCGGGTTGTGATTATCAGCGAGATAGTTTTTTGTCAGAACCGTCAAAAAACGCAGGCAATACTTTGTGTATTAACGAGTATTTTGGACGAGATATGACGGAAAAGTAGCCGATGAGAATTGTGACTAAGATTTATGAGGTGATTACCTTACAAAAAACAAAAGGTGGCACAATGTTTTGTACCACCGTAATGTCATCTAAATTATTTAGAGAGATTGTAACGCTTGTTAAATCTGTCAACACGTCCGCCTGTATCAACAAGCTTCTGTTTACCTGTGAAGAATGGGTGGCAATTTGAGCAGATATCAACCTTTAAATCATCTTTAGTTGAACGAGTTTCAAATGTTGCACCGCAAGCGCATTTAACTGTTACTGTTTTATACTCAGGATGGAGTCCCTGTTTCATGACAATTGTCACCTCT
>JAZSBY010000010.1:0-3913 GCA_045602655.1 Candidatus Fimenecus sp.
AGTGCTTCTGCTACGCAGAGGTGTCCACCGGACACCCGCACCCCTCAAGGGTGGAGCCCAATATAGCCTGCCCCCCCTGGATGGGAAGGTGTCACCGTAAGGTGACGGAAGGGGGGATAAAAAGAACCCCGGCGAATTCAGATTTTCCAATATCATTAGAAAAAAGAGACAACACATTGTGCTGTCTCTTTCTGAACTATTTGAGATATTTACCGTATTTCATTTGGTTTTTTATGTAGCCAATAAGAAGGACAATAAGAAGTGGGATTAAAAGAATAAGCACAAGAAGAATTGTGATTATTACAATAGGAAGACCCTTTTTACTATCCTTAACTGTTGTAGGTTTTTGTGGTGGCTCCGGCTGAGGACCAATTTCATCACCTTCATATACAGGCATTATCGGCATAATTGCATCGTAGGAGGGGATGCCTGCATTGTAAAGTAATGGCTCAACAATTCCGCGGACTGTGTCTGAAACCTTGATAAGTTTTTTAAGCGGAATATGTAATACCTTAATTATTGAATCAATAATGTTAATGAGTCCTATTGCGATTTTATATTCATTATCGTCAGGAGTGTAAAGGTTTTTGCCACCATAAAGGTTAAGTACAAGGTCAACAATGAAATCAACTACACCTTTATCCTTAATGTCAGCGTAATCTTCCTTTTTAAGTCCTGTTTCAGCCCTTGTCCAATTGCCGACAGTGCCGATTTTGAGTTTATTAAGAAATCTGAAGACAGGTTTTAAAATCCAACCGATTTTATAGCTTACTTTCTTCTTGATGCTGATTGCGGTTGCCATATCAGCAAACTTATCAATGTCTTCACCCGCAGCCTTAATTACATCTCTAATCATACCAATCATATGGTCTGCAAGATATGTCTGTAAGTCCTTGCCGTTGGTATCAAATTTCACAGGCTCAGTAATCAAATCGGTAGTTGTTGTAACAACATTGTTGTCGGCATCAAAAACAACTGTTCTGATTGTACCGGGATAGCCAACTGTTGAAGCAGTTGAAATGTCATAGAAATAGTTGCCTTTCGGACTAATATGCTTGTCAATGTCGTGAACATGAGTATGACCTGTAAGCATAAACTGAACACCTAAATCTGCAAGTTGCTCACGGCGGATTTCATAGTCACCCATCATATCTCCTTTACCTATGATTTCATACATAGGTGATGGTGCAATAAGAGGGTGGTGAGTCATGGCAACAATAAACTGATCGTTTGCCTTTGCGTCTGCAATCTGCTCCTTAATCCACTCAAAAAGCTCGTCTGAAAAACCACTTTTGCCATTTAAATTTGTGTCGTCATTAAGTGCAAAAAGTCTGTATCCGTCAGCTAACTGAATGATATAAGACATACTCTCTCTGTGAACAGCAAGTGCTTCATCAGGACCAAATTCCTTATACATATCGAAAAGTTCTTCGCGTTTTGCAGCAGGAACAGGAATTCTGTCATATTTATCATATTTGTGAGTCTGACCGTCCCATTTGTAGTCGTGAGTTGCTGTGAGAACATAAACTCTTTTGCCTTTTTCCTTAAGACCGCGAAGCATTTCAATAAATTCGTGGTGGGAGTCAAAGTCACCGTTGCTTGTTGTGTCACCTGAAAGGAGAACAATGTCGGTTCTCTCATCCTTTGCAATCTGTGAAAATGCCGCCTCAAGCATTTCAGGTGCTTCTGCTAATAAAACGCCACTTTTATTGTTGGCAATTTCGTAAGCTTCACCTGATGTGCCGAGTTTCTTTGAATAATAGTGTGTGTCGGTAATAACCGTTACGGTAAGTGGATTTCTCATAATTTACCCCTTATCTTACTTTATCCTCAATTTCTTTTTTAAGCATACTTGCAAAATCGTCAAAGGCAAATGAGCCGATGTCACCCTGACCGCGTTTGCTTACTGATACTGTGCCGTCCTCAACTTCTTTGTCACCAATGATAACCCAGTATGGCAATTTCTGAAGACGGGATTCGCGAATCTTATAGCCTGTTTTTTCACTTCTGTCGTCAACAGTTACACGCATACCCATTTTTTCAAGTTCTTTCTTGATTTCATAGGCCTTATCGTGATGACGGTCAGCAATTGGAAGAATTCTTACCTGCTCAGGGGCAAGCCAGAGTGGGAATGCACCTGCATATTTTTCGATAAGAAGAGCAAGTGTACGCTCATAACAACCGATTGATGTTCTGTGAATGATATATGGATTTTTCTTTGTACCATCTTTGTCTGTGTATTCCATACCGAATTTTTCAGCAAGCAACTGGTCAACCTGGATTGTGATAAGAGTATCTTCTTTACCAAATACATTCTTAATCTGAATGTCAAGCTTAGGACCGTAGAAAGCAGCCTCGTCAATACCGATTGAGTATTTAATTCCAAGGTGGTCAAGGATTTTGCCCATAATTCCCTGTGCTTCGTCCCATTGTTCCGGAGTACCGATGTATTTTTCCTTGTTGTTTGGGTCCCATTGTGAGAAACGGAATGAAACATCTTCATAAAGACCGAGTGTCTGAAGCATATAGTTAGCAAGCTCAAGACAACCTTTGAATTCCTCTTCAAGTTGCTCAGGAGTACACATTAAGTGACCCTCTGAAATTGTGAACTGACGAACCCGGATAAGACCGTGCATTTCACCCGATGCTTCGTTACGGAAAAGAGTTGATGTTTCGTTATAACGAAGTGGTAAATCTCTGTATGAACGAGGACGGTTGAGATATGCTTGATACTGGAATGGACAAGTCATTGGACGAAGTGCAAATACTTCTTCGCCTTCTTCCTCTTTAGCAGGGTCGCCAAGTACAAACATACCGTCAAGATAGTGGTCCCAGTGACCAGAAACCTTGTAAAGGTCGCTCTTTGCCATAAATGGTGTCTTTGTAAGTAACCAACCGCGTTTTTGTTCCTCGTCCTCAACCCAACGTTGAAGTGTCTGGATAATTCTTGCACCCTTTGGAAGCATAATCGGAAGTCCCTGACCGATAAGTTCACTTGTTGTAAAGAGTTCAAGTTCACGACCGAGCTTGTTGTGGTCACGCTTTCTTGCTTCTTCAAGCTGTGCTAAATGCTCGTCGAGTGCTGACTGCTTTGGAAATGCAGTTGCATAAATTCTCTGGAGCATCTTGTTCTTTTCATTACCTCTCCAGTAAGCACCTGTACAAGCTGTGAGCTTAAATGCCTTAACTGCACCTGTTGACATAAGGTGAGGACCTGCACAAAGTTCTGTGAAATCACCTTGCTTGTAGAATGAAATTGGTTCACCCTTGTCTGCGTGTTCATTGATGAGTTCAACCTTGTATATTTCGCCCTTTTCTTCCATCATTTTGAGTGCTTCAGCAGGGGAGAGTTCAAACTTTTCAAGAGGTAAATCCTCTTTAACGATTTTCTTCATCTCTGCTTCGATTTTCTCAAGAATTTCGGGTGTGAATGAAACCTCTGAATCGAAATCGTAGTAGAAACCGTTGTCAACTGATGGACCGATAGCAAGTTTTGTGTCAGGGTAAAGTCTTTTAACAGCCTGTGCCATAATGTGTGATGCAGTGTGCCAGAATGTCTTTTTACCCTCGGTTTCATCAAAAGTAACGATTTCGAGAGCACAGTCTGAATTAACAGGTGTTCTCAAATCGCAATAAATTCCGTCGATTTTACCACCGCAAGCAGATTTGTATAAACCCATACCGATAGATTTAGCAATCTCTGCGATAGTTGTTCCGTTATCATATTCTTTGATAACGTCACCTTTAAGTGTTACCTTAATCATAGTAATATATCTCCTTTACATTATATACATAAAAATAAAAGCACTTCATCCTATAAAAACAGGATGAAATGCTATAAAAACAACATTCCACGGTTCCACCCGTATTGCAAAGTCAGATACTTTGCCACTCAAAAGACTTTAACGCAGTC
>JAZSBY010000011.1:0-16082 GCA_045602655.1 Candidatus Fimenecus sp.
CCCCCTACGAGGGGAAGGTGTCACCGCAGGTGACGGAAGGGGGGATATCTTCCGCAACGCAGTTCCGACATTTCGCATTTCGAATTTCGCATTTCGAATTTAGTTCGACAAACTCCAATTTGCTTATGACTGTATGGTGTATAAAAACTTTATTTGACCTTTTTCTGTTGATTTTTTAATTCAGAAATTGTATACTTTTTATATATATTTTTTTTAGGAGCGATTTAAAATGTTACCTCCAATAATTGACTTTTTAAAAGATAAAAAAGTGCTTATTCTTGGCTTCGGGAGAGAAGGCAGAAGCACATACAATTATATAAGGAAATACCTGCCTGAAAAAACACTTGCTGTTGGTGATGGCAGAGAGCAGAAAATCGACGACAACTTTGTTGAATACTATTGTGGTGAGGATTATCTCTCGCATATCGGCAAATTTGATATTGTTATGAAAAGCCCAGGTATTTCTTTTGTTAATGTGGATGTTCCTGAGGGTACTTATGTAACTTGTCAGACGGATTTGTTCTTAAAATACGCACCTTGTAAGAAAATCGGTGTAACAGGCTCAAAGGGAAAGACGACTACATCAACACTCACATACAAAATGCTTTGTGCGGGTGGTGTGGACTGTGAACTTATGGGCAATATGGGACTTCCCGTGCTTGATTATATTGAAGAAATGATGGAGGATAAAGTCGCAGTTATTGAAATGTCATCACACCAACTTGAATTCACAAGGAATTCCCCCGATGTTTCAATTCTTACAAACATTTATGAAGAACACCTTGAACATTATAAAGGTGGAATGACGGGATATGTGAATGCAAAGCTCAATATTGTCCGTTATCAGAATGAAAACAATACCTTTATATATAATGGTACACAGGGACTTAATCCGTATCTTGATTTGAATACAGTAAAATCAAATGCAATTGCCGTGAAAAAGGACGATTTTCTTCCATTTGAAATTGAAAATATCCATTTAGCAGGTGAGCATAACCGCCACGATGTGCTTTATGCCTTTACAGCAGCATCAATTTTTGGTGTAAGTGCAGAAAGTGCAAAAAAAGCCATTGATGACTTTGAAGGTATTGAACACAGAATGGAAAACATAGGTATGTATAATGGTATAACATTTTATAACGATTGTATTGCCACAATTCCCCACGCAGTTATGTGTGCAGTTAATGCCATTAAGGCAAATACACTTATAATCGGTGGTAAGGACAGGGGAATTGACTATACAGATTTTGCAGTTGACCTTGAAAACAGTAATCTGGATGTTATTATCGGCACAAAGACAACAGGTCACATGATTATTGACATGATGCTCTCAAATGGCACAAAGAAAAATCTCATCAAGGCAGAAAACCTTGAAGACGCAGTAAAACATGCCTACGAAAGCACTAAAAAAGATGGTGTCTGCATTTTATCCCCAGCCGCATCAAGCTATAATGAGTATAAAAACTTTGAGGAAAAAGGCAGGCATTATAAAGAACTTGTTAAAAAATACGGAGTGTGAACAATGGATTTAACAGAAAAACAAGTAAGTTTTGATTATAAATTTAAGGGCAAAATCGTAAATCTTCGCGTTGACGATGCACTTCTTCCCAACGGCACGACTGCAAAAAGGGAAATTGTTGAGCATAATGGTGGGGTTTGCGTAGCACCACTTGACAACGAGTATAATCTCTATTTTGTAAAGCAATTCCGTTATCCGTATATGGAAATTGTTACAGAATTACCTGCAGGAAAACTTGAAAAAGGTGAGGACCCGTTTGAGGCAGGAAAAAGAGAGCTAAAAGAGGAAACAGGTGCAGTTGCCGGTAAATATGTAAGCCTCGGAAAGCTTTATCCCACGCCGGGATACTGTGGCGAAATTATTCACATGTACCTTGCAACAGAGTTGGAGTTCGGTGAGCAAAATCCTGATGAAGATGAGTTTTTAGAAGTGTACAGAATTCCGCTTTCAGAGGCAGTTGAAATGGTGATGAACGGGGATTTGCCCGACAGTAAAACCCAAACAATGATTTTAAAAATCAATCAACTTAAAAACGAGGGTAAAATATGAAACTTGTTTTAGCATCAAAATCCCCCAGAAGAAGTGAAATTTTAAAAAATGCAGGCATAGATTTTTCTGTTCGTGTTGCCAATGCAGACGAAACCATTCCTAATGGTACAAAGCCTCAGGATGCAGTTGTTTTCCTTGCTGCAAGAAAGGCTATGGCAGTGGAGAGAGCTGAAGATGAGTTGGTTCTCGGTGCAGACACAGTGGTTGTCCTTGATAATAAAGTTTTAGGTAAACCAAAAGACCGTGACGATGCCTACAATATGCTAAAATCTCTCTCGGGCAGAGTTCATTCTGTTTTCACAGGTGTTTGTGTAATAGGAAACGGTGTTTCTGTAACTTTTGCTGAGGAAACAAAAGTAGAATTTATGATACTGACCGATGAAGAAATATATACCTATATAAATACAAATGAATGTTATGATAAGGCAGGTGCTTACGGAATTCAGGGACTTGCTTCAAAATTCATTCGCGGAATTGAGGGCGACTATTTTAATGTCGTTGGTTTGCCTATAAGCAGAATTTATGAAAAGATTTTTACAAAACTGTAAAAATTCATTGACAATTCAAAACTTTTGTAGTAAATTTAGTATGTGTATGTTACATATAACATGAAAGGGGAGCCCTATTATGGCTAAAAAGAATTTTACACCCGAAGAAGTTAAGGCAAAAATCGAAAAGAAAAATGCTAAATCTAATTTATTCTTCGGAACATTTACAAAGGCGGTAGCAGTATTCCTTGCAATTGTTATTGCGTATTCACTCGTTTCTATCAGCTTCACACTTCCATCATTGATTCTTGGTGGCGGAAACAATGTTGCTGTTCAGGGCGGTAACGCAACAACTCCAAGTGGCGACGACAATGTACTTGGCGGTGATGAGAATTTACTTGGTGGTGACGATACAACAACTCCGGGTGATGACACAACAACTCCAGGTGGTGACGCAACAACTCCAGGCGACACAACAACTCCGGGCGATACAACAACTCCGGGTGGTGACGCTCCTGCAAAAGCAACAAAAGCTGATGTTATCAAGCTCTTCAACGCAGAAACAGCTAAGGCAGCTAAAGGTTCTTACAAACTTTCAAGAGTAGGTAAGGTTACAAAGGCTATTGATGTTGGTTCAGCAACAAGTGCTCTCAACGCTATCATCACAGGTGTTGACAAGAACGCATCTCTTGACACAGTTGTTGGTGGTTTCCTTGGAATTAAGGACCCAATCAACGCAGTTATCACAAACGGTAAGGGCGAAGGCTTTGACGGTAAATATATGCTCAAGGCTATGTCACTTACAGAAGCTGATGTTCAAGGCTTCGAGGTTAAAGGCAACAAATATTCAATTCAGATTAAGGGTTGTACAAATCCTGGTGCTAACAGTGCTCTTGCACACGCAACAAATGACTATGTTACATTCCAGCAGGTTAACGAAAGCATTGCAAGTGCAGTTGGTAGTGCAGTTAAGGTTGTTGAAGAAGAATCAAGAGCTGATTATACAAAGATTATCTTCACAGCAACAGTTGTTGACGGCAAGATTACAAACCTTGAATACTCATATACATTCAGTGCATCACTTAAGATTAAGCTTGCAGTTATGAATGCAAATGGTACAGGTGAAGCTGTAATTACAGGCAAGTACACAGAAATTAAGTATTAATTGCTTTCTGTAGATTTGAAAGGAGCAAAATATTATGGCAAAACAAAAGATGCCTTTAAGCCCTGAACAGGCAGAAATTAAGGCAATGAAAAAAGAAAAATCATCAAACGGTTGGACAAAATTCTGGGCAATCGTTCTTGCACTTGTTCTTGTAGCAGGTACATTCTTTATCGGTCAGTCAACAGCTAAAAAGGCAATCGATGCTGCTGGCACAAATACAGGTGCTAACACAGATGTAAACACAGGCGATGTAAATACTAACAACGATGACGATTTACTTCTTGACAGTGGTGACGATACAACAACTCCAAGCGATGACACAACAACTCCTGGCGACACAACAACACCAGGTGATGACACAACAACTCCAGGTGGCAACGCACCTGTAGGCGACAAGAACGATGGTGCAGCAACAACTCAGTACTCAAAGGCTAATGCTCACGAAATGTTCAATAAATGGACAGCAAATGCAGCGAAAGCAAGTTATAAATTTGTTCGTGTGTGTGCATATACTCCTAACGGTGCAATCGATGTTGGTGGCGGAACAGATGCACTTAACAGAATCATCAAGATGATTGACAAAAATGCATCTCTTGACTCAGTTGTTGGTGGCTTCCTCGGAATCGGTAACAGAGAAGGCGAAGTTAAGAATGGTCAGATTCCTGAAGGTATGAACAAGCAGTATGCTCTTAAAGCAATGCAGCTTACAGCAGCTGACATTAAGGCAGCAGCTAAGAGTGGCAACAAGTATCAGGCACAGCTCAACGCATGTTCAAACCCACAGAAGGACAATTCAAATGCACTTAGCCGTGCAACAAACGACTTCTTCACACATCAGGAAGTTGTTGACGGTATTGCATCACTTACAACATTGATTACAGTTAGCAGCACAGATGTACAGTACACAGGAATTGTTCTTACTGCAGTAGTTGATGGCGATACACTTAAGAGCCTTGAAATCTCTTACACATTCGCAGCACAGATGAACCTTAAAGCAGGTCTCTCAATCGCTGGTAAGGGTCAGGCTACAAACAAGATTACATACACAATGTTATAATTTTGTTTAATAAATAGTATTTAACGGTATCATCGAAAGGTGATACCGTTTTTTTCTTGCTCATTATTCACAAATAAATAGAGCATAATTCGGCAAAGTGTATTATTGTATTGATTTCTGTTTTGGTGTATAATTTTTATATATTTGACAATTGCCGGGAGGTAAAAGATATGAAAGTATATGAAATTAAAGAAATTCTTGGTGCAGATGTTATCTGTGGCGAGGATTTTATGGAACGTGATGTATTCACTGCTTGTGGTAGCGATATGATGAGTGATGTTCTGGCATACGTTAAGGAACAGGCAGTGCTTCTTTCAGGACTTGTAAACCCACAGGTCGTAAGAACTGCAGAAATGATGGATATGCAATGCATAGTGTTTGTCCGTGGCAAACAACCTGACCAAGGAATTATCGACCTTGCCCGTGACCGTGACATTGTCCTTCTCACCACAAAACAGCCAATGTTTACTGCTTGCGGTCTTCTCTTTGAAAAAGGTCTTCGCGGAGGAGCAATGGTATGAATAACTTTAAGCTTCATTTTACCGTTCCGGGTGACGATTTCACCCGTGCAGGGGAGGCTTCAGGTTCAGTAAAAAAGACACTTAAGGATTTAGGATTTAATCCTGAAGTAGTAAGAAAGTGTGTAATTGCCCTTTATGAGGCAGAGATAAATCTTGTTATCCATGCAGGTGGCGGAGAAATTGATGTTGAAATTTCTCCTGAATCCATCAGTATGGTTCTTACTGACCAAGGCCCCGGAATTCCCGATGTTGACCTTGCTATGAAGGAGGGTTATTCAACCGCACCCGATAATGTCCGTTCATTGGGATTTGGTGCAGGTATGGGACTTCCGAATATTAAAAAATATACCGATGAGATGAAAATTGATTCCAGCGTCGGTGTGGGTACAACAATGTACCTGAAAGTATATACAAATTGAGTGATGATTATGAACGAAACATATTTCCACTCCGTGCGACTTGACGAAGAAAAATGTAAGGGTTGCGTAAGCTGTCTTAAGCGTTGCCCCACAAATGCTATCCGTGTTCGCAACGGTAAGGCTTATATTATTTCAGAACGATGTGTTGACTGTGGCGAATGTATCAGAATTTGCCCACATCACGCAAAGTATGCTGAAAGATATTCCTTAAATGAAATTCTTGAATATAAATATAGAATTGCTGTCCCTGCACCATCACTTTACGGACAGTTTAATAACCTTGATGACCCCGACTATGTGTTGACGGGTCTTAAAAGAATGGGCTTCGACGATGTGTTTGAGGTTTCAAAGGGGGCAGAGTTGGTAAGCGAGGCAACACGACTCATTCTCTCAATGAAGAAGACTAAAAAGCCCTTGATTTCCTCTGCTTGTCCGGCGGTTGTAAGGCTTATCAGAGTTCGTTTTCCTAATCTGATTGAAAATGTTCTTGATTTGAATGCCCCTATGGAGGAGGCTGCCCGCCTTGCAAGAATTAAGGCGAAAGCGGAAACAGGACTTTCTGATGAAGACATTGGTGTTTTCTTCATAACACCCTGCACCGCAAAGATTTCCTCAATCAAGCAACCCATCTGCAACGGTAAATCATACATAAACGGCGTCCTTGCAATTAAGGATATTTATCCTGTGCTTGTGTCGCAGATGGATAAAATTATTGAACTTGAGAGTTTAAGCGATTCGGGTATTATCGGAGTTGGTTGGGCTTCCTCGGGTGGAGAGTCTGCAGCAGTTTTAAGGGAGCGATACCTTGCAGCCGACGGTATTGAAAATGTAATTAAGGTTCTTGGGGAATTGGAAGATGAAAAGCTCAATGACCTTGATTTTATTGAACTTAATGCTTGTTCAGGCGGTTGCGTTGGCGGACCTTTGACTGTTGAAAATCCTTTTGTTGCAAAGGCAAGACTTCAAAGACTTCGCAAATATATGCCTGTTTCCTGCAATCATCTTGAGTTTGAGTCAATACCAAAGGAAATGTATTGGGAAAAACCTTTGGAGGCTTCACCTTGGAAATTGGCAGATAATGTTTTTGAGGCTATGCAGAAAATGGCAGAAATCAAAGACCTTGAAAGCACCTTGCCGGGACTTGACTGTGGTATGTGTGGGTCACCATCCTGCCATTGTTTTGCAGAGGATGTTGTAATAGGCAAAGCGGATAAAAATGACTGCATATTTGCTATGAAAGATAAGGAAGGTGCAGAAAACTTTATCCCGAAACCCTTCCGTACGGAAAACAAAGAGGAACAACAATGAAAATAAGCGAAATTTGTGAAAAATTAAATCTCAAAATCCTTGTTGAAGGCGATGACGACCGTGAAGTCACAGGCGGATACTGTGGCGACCTTTTGAGTTGGGTTATGGGCAGAGCACAGACGGGTGATTGCTGGTTTACCGTAATGGGTAATATCAATGCGATTGCCGTTTCAGTCCTTGCGGATTGTGCCTGTATTGTACTTTGCGAAAACGCAACCTTGGATGAAGATGCAAAAACTCGTGCAGAAATGCAGGGTGTATGGGTGCTTTCATCAGAAGAAAATGCTTATACACTTGCTAACAAACTTGGTAAAACATTATGAAGTTGAAGTATGATTTTCATCTGCACTCGTGCTTGTCCCCCTGTGGCGATAACGATATGACACCATATAACCTTGTAAATATGGCAAAACTTATGGGTTATGATATTATCGCCCTCACAGACCATAATTCCTGCCTTAATTGTCCTGCTGCTATAAAAGCAGGTGAGGAGGCGGGGATTACAGTTGTGCCCGGAATGGAACTTTGCACCTCAGAGGAAATTCATACTGTTTGTCTTTTTCCCACACTTGAAAAAGCATTGGAGTTTTCAGAATATGTAAAAAGTACAATGCCACAGGTGAAAAATGACGAGAGTATTTTCGGTAACCAATACATAATGGATCACCTTGACGGCATTTTAGGAAAGGAAGAAATACTTTTAACAACTGCGTCGGGAATAAGCATTGACGATGTTGTAAGTGAGGTTTCTCGTTTTGATGGTGTGGTTTTTCCTGCTCATTTAGACAGAGCATCGTATTCCGTGCTTTCTGTTTTGGGCTTTATGTACCCCGAAATGAATTTCAAGGTTGCAGAATTTACCCATAAGGCATACATTCCGCAGTATGAGGAAAAACACGGGCTTTTAAAAGGAATGAAGCACCTTCGTAATTCCGATGCACATTATCTCCAGAATATGGTGGAGCCATCCGTTGAAATCGACCTTCCTGAATGTACTGCACAGGCAGTAGTGGAATATCTGAAAAATTAGTGTCATTCTGAGTGATACGAAGAATCTGTCTTACTTACAAGAGATTCTTCGTCGTACTTTCTCAGAATGACTTTCTTTATATCTCCACCTCTTTACCGAAGTAGGCAGTAGGTGAAACATATTTACCGTTTCTCATCAGTTCAAAGTGCAGATGAAACCCATCTGCTTTTTCTATTGGTATTTCATCTAAAGCACCAATTTTCTGACCGGCTTTGACCTCTGCACCCGGTTGAACAACCCCATCTTTTTCCAACCCGTAGTATTTTGCAATAAAACCATTATTGTGGTCAATGGTAACAATTGTTCCCCAAAGCTCATTATGGTTAAGCTCTGTAACAACACCATCGTAAATAGCTTTTATCTCATCGCCCTTTTGACCTGCAATATCCATTCCGTTGTGAGTTTTCCATTCTCCCGTGGTAGTGTTTCTTACAAGCTCGCCATTGGAAAAAGCTTTTATAACTTTGTTGTTCAAGGGATATTCAAAATATATGGTGATTTTTTCCTCCGTGGTTGACTCCTCTCGGGTATCAGGAACATTCGTGACGGGGGTATTCACCTGAGCATCCTCCTTGTAGGGCTGGGTTTCAGTATTATCCGTAGGATTTTCAGACGGCTCTGCCTGAATATTATCCTTGTTGGATAACCAAAGAGAAAAAAGCAATACAACACAAAGGGAAAAAGCACAAGCCGAATAAATTCTTCGTTTAATTCTTTCCTGTTTTTTTATACTTTTCAAAACAAAAGCACCTCCGTCTATATTTTTGACAGAGGTGGAAAGAATATACAAAATTTTAATTACCTGTTACAAGTAAAGAAAAAACGGACGGTTGCGGTTCCGTCCGTTTTCCGGGCATTACTGCCCTGAGGGGTTGTTTGAGGATGGGGTATGTGTACTCTTTGTGAGTACGGGTATATAGTAAACTATAAATGTGAAAAAACAGTGAACATTATTTTAATAATCAAAAAATTTATTATGAATATGATAAAAATATAAAATTTTTAAGAAAATTAGCGAACAAATGTTTACTTTTTGAAAATTATATGTTAGAATATAGAAAAAAGTATGACTTTTTATGTAAAAATTTAAATTAGGAGTAATTCTTATGCGTCCAATTACAGATACACAACAAAAAATCTATGAGTTTCTATGTGAACGCTCCCAATGTGGTGTTCCTCCGTCAGTTCGTGAAATAGGCTCTGCCGTGGGACTTCGTTCAACATCTTCTGTTCAGGCAAACCTCGATGCTTTGGAGGAGGCAGGGTATATTGAACGAGACCCCATGTTAAAGCGTTCAATCCGTGTTCTCGGTCAGGCAGAGAATGTGACAAGTGTTCCTCTTTTGGGAACTGTTACTGCAGGTATGCCGATTCTTGCAGTTGAGCAGATTGAGGGGTATATTGCATACAACGGCAGGGTTTCCCGTGATAAATCACTTTTTGCTCTTAAGGTTCGAGGGGAAAGTATGCTCTGGGCAGGTATTCTTGATGGCGATGTTGTAATCTGTGAGAAAACGCCCTATGCGGCAAATGGTGAAATCGTTGTCGCTATGATTGAGGACGAGGCAACAGTTAAGAGATTTTACAAGGAAAACGGTCATTTCCGTCTTCAACCCGAAAATGATGCTTTTGAACCAATCATCACAAACGAGGTTGTTATACTTGGTAAAGTAGTTGCACTTTACAGATATTATTGATTCATAGCTTTGGGGCTGTAAAAATACGAAAGTTTTTTGCAGTCCCTTTTTTGTAAATAACTTTGTATTTGCCCATTTATTCACCACTTTTCAACCTTTTTATTGACTTTAATGTCCGTAAAATTTATAATGTTCATAGGAAGGTGAGATGAAAAATGGCAAACCTTATATGTGCAAAATGTAATAAACGAATAGAAGAAAGTAATCTTGTGGAATGTCCTCATTGTTGGGAGATGTATCATAAGGAATGCTGGGAAGAAACTAAATTCTGTCTCAGTTGTAAAAAATATAATTTGGACTTTGCAAGAATTCAGGCAGAAAAAGAAGAAGCAGAGCAAAAAGCAATTGAAGAAGAAAAACTTCAGGTGGAAACAGTTGAAGATACGGAAGAAAATGAAGAACAGCTTTTTATGATGCCTACCAAGGAAATTAACCATTCACCAATAGCAAATACAATTATACTTGTGTCCAGAATTGCATTGATTATCGGACTTGTTGCAGGTGTTGTGGTTGGTGCAGGCGGAATAATTGAAGCATATTCATTTGCAGGCAGAATTGTCAGTGTTGCTTCAGGACTTGTTGTTGTGGCAATTGGTTGGGTTGCATCCGTGCTTATTAACGGATTTGCTGACCTTATAAATAATTCACAGAAGACTGCATATTACTTATCTCAATTAGTTAATAAAGATAAAAAGGAAATGGATGAATAATGGGAAAATTAAGATTTTTAATCGCAATTATTGTGGGAAAGGTTTCTGCTTTTTTGCTTGATAAGATTTTTAAAAGAGGCACTAATACACCCGGGGTGATTATGCTTAAAATATGTCCCGATGCACTTTCTCGTTTTGTGATGCCGAGAAAGACAATCTGCGTAACAGGTACAAACGGAAAAACAGGCACATCAAACCTTTTGACACATATTATCCGTAACAGCGGAAAAACGGTTGTAAATAATTCCAAGGGTTCAAATATGGCTCCCGGACTTGTATCGGCATTGGTGACACAATGTACTCTGAGCGGTAAGGTTACTGCCGATGTTGCTGTTTTAGAGGTGGACGAGCGTTCGTCACAGTATATTTATACTGAATTCACACCGGATTTTATCCTCTGTACAAATCTTTTCCGTGACTCAATTATGAGAAACGGTCATAGTGGATTTATCTTTGATAAAATCAACGACTATCTTAACAAAAAAACAACTCTTGTCCTCAATGGTAATGATGCCATTTCAGGACTTTTGGGTGAAGGGGTTTGCGACAGAGTTTTCTATTCAGTAGGCAAAACCGAAAGAAGCACAGCAACGTGTGCTGATACAGTTTGCGACCTTATTGCCTGCCCTAAATGTAATCACAAATTGGATTATGACTTTTTCCATTATAATCATATCGGTGTACCAAAGTGTTCACATTGTGGATTCCAAATGCCGGAAAGCAGATTCTTCGCAAGTGATGTGGACTTTGAAAAAGGAACTTTCGTATTTAACGGACCACTTGGCGAAAGTCTTGTTTTACCATTCCAAAAAGGCAATTTCTTTAATGTGTTCAATATAACAGGTGCTTGTGCTGTGTGCAGACTTTTAGGAATTGACCTTAATGACATTGGAAACAGTATCGAAGACCTTTCTTCAAAAACGGGACGATTTGAGAATAAGAAATATGGTGGTGTTGAGGTTGTTTCAATGCTTTCAAAGAATCAGAATCCTATTTCCTGCTCACAGAGTCTTAAATTCCTTGACAGTACAGAAACTGAAAAGGATGTTGTGCTACTTATTACCGATTCAAACGATAAAGTCCACGGACACGAGGATATTTCTTGGATTTACGACACAGACTTTGCACCACTCAACAAGGATAGTGTAAAAACGATATATGTTGGTGGCACCCGTTGTTATGATGTAGCGAACTGTCTTGAAATCAAGGGTATCGACACGGGAAAACTTGTGCTTTTTGAAAATTATGATGAACTTGCCGACACAGTAAGTAAAAAGAGTATAGTGGGCAGAGATATTGTTGTGTATTTTGAACTCTACGCAACAAGTGTTGTTGAAAAGATTAAAAATGCAATGTCACAGAAAGGGGATAAGTGATTATGTCAAAAATGGTAATTGAAGTGCTTTATCCCGAATACAATAACCTTTACGGTGACAGAGGTAACTGCGAATACCTGGCAAAAAAGCTGAAACTTGCAGGGTACGATGTTGAAATAATTGAAACCTCACTTTTCGAGAAACCTGCATTTATAGAGGATAAGGTAGATTTCCTTTTAATCGGTCCTTGTCAGGAAAAGCACCAACTTGTGGAAATTGAACATCTTAAAGAATACGCAGAGGCACTTAAAAACCGAATTGATAACGGTGGTGTAATTCTTGCCACGGGAAATGCCTTTGAACTTTTTGGCCAGTATATTGAAAACCCCAAGGGTGAAAAAACAGAGTGCCTTGGTTTTTATCCGTACTACGCAAAACAGTTTTCAAAATTGAGATACAACGATTGCAGTGTGGGTGAATTTGACGGAATGGAGATTGTAGGTTTTAAAAATCTTCTCAGTCATTCTTACGGCGAAAACACCCATCCGTTTTTAAGTATGAAAAAAGGGTGTGGAATGAATAAGGACTGCAAGGTTGAAGGTGTGAATTATAATAACCTTTTTGCAACCTATCATACAGGTCCGATTTTACCGCTTAATCCGCAATTTGCGGACTATCTTATTAAAATTGTGGATTATAATTATGAGGGTGTAACTCTTGAATTTGAAAAACAAGCTTACGAAAGCAGACTAAAGGAATTGTTAAAGTGAAGTTATTTATCGCACTAAATTGCTAAAATTTTTAACTTAAAACTATTGACTTTAGTTTTTTGTGGTGCTAAAATACTTTACAATCAGTAATGCAGAGGTAATTAAAATGAAAACTCTTAATTTCGCAGCTGAATATTTTTACTTTAACTTTTTCTTTAATAAGGAAAGGTCATATTTCACTGCGGAAAAATAAAGATTACTGAAAAATATGTAATTTTATTCCCACGGTGAAAGGCTGTGGGAATTTTTTATTGCCAAACATATAACAAAAGGAGTAAGGAAAATGGTAGTAATTCTTAAAAACGAGGTTGACCCTAAAAAGGTCGAGAATTTAACAAAATGGTTGCACGAGCAAAACCTTGTAATTAACGAGGTTGTCGGTCATTATCAGACAATTTTAGGTCTTATCGGTGATACAAGTCGTGTGGACATTGACCTTATTAAGAGCCTTGATATTGTTGATGATGTAAGACGAATTTCAGAGCCTTACAAATGTGCAAACAGAAAATTCCATCCCGACGACACAGTTATTGATGTTGAAGGTTATAAAATAGGTGGAGGAAATTTCCAATTTTTTGCAGGTCCTTGCTCAATCGAGAGTCGTGAGCAGATTTTAAGTATCGCAAAGGATGTTAAAAAAGCAGGTGCAAATTTCCTTCGTGGTGGTGCATTCAAGCCAAGAACATCACCCTATGCCTTCCAGGGTATGCGAGGCGAAGGACTTGAATTGATGCTTGAAGCAAAAAAAGAAACAGGAATGCCCATTGTAACTGAAATTATGGATGCATCCCATATTCCGCTTTTTGAAAATGTTGATATTATTCAGGTTGGGGCTCGAAATATGCAGAACTTTGAACTTCTAAAGGAATTGGGACATCTTAAAAAGCCTGTTTTCCTAAAACGAGGACTTTCAAGCACCTTCCAGGAACTTTTAATGAGTGCAGAGTACATTATGGCAGGTGGTAACGAAAATGTTATCCTCTGTGAGCGAGGTATCCGTACATTTGAAACTGCAACAAGAAATACACTTGACTTGTCAGCAGTCCCGATGCTTAAAGAAAAATCACATCTTCCCGTTGTTATTGACCCGTCACACGCATCAGGTATTGCAAGATTCGTGAAACCAATGTCATTGGCAGCGGCAGCTTGCGGTGCAGATGGTCTTATGATTGAAGTACATAATGACCCGACAAAAGCACTTTGCGACGGACCTCAGGCACTTACTCCACCACAATTCACAGATGTTGTTAGTGCAGTTAATAAGGTTTTAGAAGCAGTAAAATAAGTAGGCGATAAAATGTTGGTTGGAATTATAGGCTTAGGTCTTATGGGAGGCTCACTTGCCAAGGCAATCAGTTTTGGCACGGAGCATACTGTGTGGGGTACAAACAGAAGTAAAGAAGCAGTAAAAAAAGCCCTGTTTACAGGTGCAATTCAGAAAGAACTCAGTAAAGAGGATTTATGCAATTGTGACTTGGTAATTGTTTCTCTTTATCCGCAGGCTTCCGTTGACTACATAAAAGAAAATGCACACCTTTTCAAAAAAGGTGCAATTGTAATGGACATCAGCGGAGTTAAACGCTTTGTTTGTGATGCTCTTTATGAAATATCGAAGGAAAACGGCTTTGTATTTTTAGGTGCTCATCCTATGGCAGGACTTCATCTTTCAGGCTTTGAACACTCAACGGCGAAAATTTTCAATAATTCTTCAATGATTCTTACTCCTTATGAGGATACGCCTTGGGGATATATAAACACGGTCAAAGAGCTTTTTCTTAAAATCGGTTTTACAAATATCCAGATGTCCACCCCTGAAGAACACGACAGAATTATAGCCTTCACATCCCAACTGGCACATGTGGTTTCAAATGCCTATGTTAAAAGTCCTAATGCCTTAATTCATAAAGGCTTTTCGGCAGGCAGTTATAAAGATTTGACCCGTGTGGCATATCTTAATGAAAATATGTGGTCAGAGTTGTTTCTGGAAAACCGTGATAATCTTATAAATGAAATTGACTCCATAGTAAATAATTTGATACAATATAAAGAAGCATTAGAAAATAATGACAGCGAAAAACTTACCGAGATTTTGCGAGAAGGCAAAAATTTAAAGGAACAGATTGACGGGTGATTAGTATGGAAATAGTAAAGGTGAATGCATCCAAAGAGTATAATGTAAGTATCGGCTCAGGCTTTCTCAATAAAATCGGGGAGAAAATAAGTGAGTTAAAAAGAATTTGCAGAGTTGTTTTAATCTCTGACGATAATGTGTTTCCGCTCTATGGCGATGTGGTGAAAAACAGTCTTACGGATATTGGGTATTCCGTGTGCGAATTTATTGTTCCAAATGGTGAAGAATCAAAGTCCTTTGAAAATTACGAGACGATTCTTGAATTCTGTGCAGAAAACAGTATCACAAGAACTGACCTTTTTATAGCCCTTGGTGGTGGTGTGGTAGGAGATTTAACGGGCTTTGTGGCTTCTACATATCTTCGTGGCGTGGATTTTATTCAAATTCCCACAACAGTTCTGGCTATGGTGGACTCCTCCGTTGGTGGTAAAACAGCAATCAATTTAAAAGCAGGGAAGAATCTTTGCGGTGCGTTCTATCAGCCAATTGCAGTCTTTGCTGACTGTGAAACGCTTAAAACACTACCCGCGGAAAGGTTTAATGAGGGATGTGCCGAAATCATAAAATACGGTATGATTCTGGATGAGGATTTTCTTGCATTTTTACAGAATAATGAGATAAAAGAAAATGTTGAATATGTAATTAAGCGTTGCGTAGAAATTAAAAGAGATGTTGTGAGTCGCGATGAGTTTGAAAAAGGCGAGAGAAAACTACTCAATTTTGGTCATACCATTGGTCACGCAATCGAAAAGTGCAGTCGATTTACCATTTCCCACGGTAACGCAGTTGCAATAGGTATGGCAATTGCAACCAAGGGTGCTTACGAAATCGGTATGAGTGAAGAGGATTTCTCAGATGTGCTTTTGCCGATTCTCAAGAGGAATAATCTTCCCGTAACTTGTGGTTTTTCAGCAGAGGAACTTTACAACGCATCACTTTCCGATAAAAAAAGAAGTTTTGATACAATGTCACTTATTGTTCCCGAGGAACTGGGACTTTGCAAGATTATGAAACTTCCCGTTGAAGATTTGAAAAACTTTATTAAAAAAGGTATGAACTAAATGTCTGTAATCTGTACTCCGTCTGTTTTAAACGGAAAAATCAAGGCAATTTCATCAAAGTCAGATGCACACAGAATTCTTATTTGTGCATCTCTCTGCGATAAAACTACAAAAATCAATTGTAATGTGATGTCAAAAGATATCGCAGCAACTATTGATTGCCTTCAGGCTATGGGTACGGATATCAGCATTTGTGGTGAAACAATAACCGTAACACCAAAACAGTTTAATGGAAAAGCAGACCTTGATTGTGGTGAAAGTGGCTCAACCCTGCGATTTTTAATGCCCTTGAGTTCAGCACTTGGAATGGATGCAACAATTACAGGTCACGGCAGACTTCC
>JAZSBY010000012.1:0-45141 GCA_045602655.1 Candidatus Fimenecus sp.
ATTACTTTGTTTTCTGCATTTTTAAGTGTATAAATGCTGTTACCTGTCTGACGGGCAGCAAAACTAAATATAGCATAAGTCTGCTCACCACCAACAATTCTATCAAGCATATTGCCCGATGCAATTACTTTGCCACCATTGATATAAATGCCTTTATCTGAGTCAATTCCTGCATCACCACTCGTAGCACAAGCCTGTGCTGTAACAGTACCACCGTTGATTACAAGCCAGCCGTTTGAGTCAATTCCGTCACCTTCGCCAGATTTACCGTCACAAAGAATATTGAGTGTACCGCCATTTATTGTTGTAACTGAAACATTATCCTCGTTGGTGTTAATTCCGTCATTACCTGATTTTATGTTGATGTTGCCACCATTGATTGTAAGGTGTAATTCACTATCAAGACCTTCATTTTCGGCATTGATATTAAGCACACCGTCGTCTTTTTCGCCACCATCGATATTCATTGTTTTCTTTGAATAGAATGCCGCATCATACTTATGGAGTTTCTTGCTGTCAACTACTTCTGTACCTTCTTCATTAAGCTCATATGATTTATAAATCTTCGCAACATAGGAGCCGTTGATGTTATTCTCTGTGCCGTCTGCAACAATTACATTAGCACCTGCTTTAGATGTGTCAACATCCTTTGTTGCAGTTTCTTCATCTGCAACTCCACATTCATATACATTATAGAAAATAACTGCAGGAGCGACTGTACAAGTAATGTCAACTCCGTTGAGGATAAGTGTTACAACTGCATTTTGGTCAGTTTCGGCATCTTCACCTAAGTCAACTGCAATCTGTCCTGTTGAAAGACTACCGCTTAAAACATATCTGCCCGGTTTTGTAATATGCACAACTGTATGACCGTCTGCCTCTGCTTGTGAATGTTCATCGTCCTTTGTGCCTTCACCATATTTGAAATCCTGACCTTCAGGATAGAAAACAATGTCATTTGCAGAATATACTGCTTGTGAATTATCATTTGTAATCTCGTTACCGTCAACTGTGATTTTATGGTCAGCAAGATTGATTTGAACACCATCGATTTTCTGCTCAGTAGGTGTACTGCAACCTGTCAGAATCAAAACCATAATAAGGATACACGCAAATACCTTTTTCATTTTCTCAAAACCTTTCTTTTGCCTTACTTTATTATACATTATTATCCAAAAATTTGAAAATAGATTTACGCAAAAACTAACAATTTATAAATTTTAAAAAAGAAGGCAGTACACCGAAATGCACTGCTCATCGTCAGATTGCTGAATACTATTATAATATCTACATACTCGGGAAAAGTTAAGAATATAGCTGTAGTGTCGTTCGACGCTTTGTGCAGTCATTTCTGTTTTCTACCAAATAAATGTCAGTTTTTATGTTATTCCTTAATTATAGCTTACAGATGTGTAAATCAAATTTGTCAAACAGCGTTTAATATTATTGCTGGTCTGCCCAGTTGTAGTTTCTCAACTCGCCACTTTCAAGGAGCTGAGGGTAGTCCCATTGTCTTAATGCTTCGTAAACACCAATAGCAACTGCATTTGAAAGATTAAGGCTTCTTGCCTCATCAATCATAGGGATTCGCACGCATTTATCAGCATTTTCAAAAAGTAGCTTTTCAGGTAAACCTGCTGTTTCCTTGCCGAAAACAAGATATGTATTATCAGGGTATTTTACATCCGAATGTCTTTTTTGTGCTTTTGTTGAAAAATAGAAGAAATTTCCGCCTTTATTCTTTTCAAAAAATTCTTCCATAGTATCATAATAAGTTATATCAAGCAGATACCAGTAATCAAGACCTGCTCTTTTCAGTTTTTTATCGTCAGGAGTAAATCCCATTTTACCAACAAGATGGAGTCTTGCACCTGTTGCAGCACAGGTTCTTGCAACATTACCAGTATTCTGCGGGATTTCAGGCTCAACCATAACTATATTCAATACCATTTTTATCACCTTGAATTTTAAAAATTATCTAAATAAAAGTATAACATTTTTAGAAATAATTTTAAATACAAAATCATAATTTTTTTATTTCTTTTTCTAAAAATATTATTGCTCATTAAAATTTTATTATGAGCAATCTGTGAAAAAGGGGGAAGAAAAATGGATAAGAAGCAAGTTGGTAAGGTTGTAGGTGCAACAATGCTTGCAGGTACAGCGGCGGCAGCAGTTACAAGTACAATGACTGATAAAAACACAAAAAAGAAGATGAAGAAAACGGCAAAAAAAGCAATGAACACAGTTAATAATGTAGTTGACAGTATGAATAAAATGATGAAATAAGGTGCTTTGAAATGAAAAGTGTATTGAAAGTATTCATTGTAGCAACTTGTTTTTCATTGTTATGTTCTTGCGAAAGAATGAGAATGCCTAAATATGAAAAGGTGACGGAGGAAACTGTAACAGAAGAACAAAATACTAAATTACAGCCTGAAACAACGGTAAATGTTGCACCTATGGCAAGCAATTCAAATGAAAAGAAATCCCATAGTTATGGTGTTGCAAAGAATGGAAAACCAAACGATATTTCAGTAAATGCTCAAAAGTATTTTGATGAAAATAATTTTAAAGCTTTCTGTCTTGATACCAAAACTAATAAAAAAGTGATGTATTTGACCTTTGACTGTGGGTATGAGAATGGTTACACTTCAAAAATTCTTGATGTGCTGAAGGAAAAAGGTGTTAACGCTGCTTTTTTCTGCACGTTACCACAGGTTAAGGAAAACCCGGACCTTGTTAAAAGGATGATAGACGAAGGGCATATAGTTGGTAATCACTCCGTAACTCATCCGTCATTTGCAGAAATTTCTGTTGAGCAAATGAAAACGGAAATTAAAGGAATGGAAGACTATTTAAAGAGCAATTTTGGCTATAGTGAGCCATATTTCAGGTTTCCAAAAGGGGAATATACTGAAACCGCATTAAAAACAGTTGAGGATTCAGGTTATACAAGTGTTTTCTGGTCGCTGGCATACGCAGACTGGGATTTGAACAGCCAAAAGGGTGAACAGTATGCTTTTGACAAGGTGACATCACGTTTTCACCCCGGTGCAGTAATACTTTTGCACTCTGTTTCTCCTGATAATGCAAATGCGTTGGATAACATTATTGATGAGGCAAGAAAACAAGGTTATGTTTTCTGCTCATTGAGAAAATATATGTCGAATTAACAAAAATTTTCAATAATAATAAACTATAAACGGATAACACTACTACTGCAAACGCAATTGATATATAAAATTAATTGATAAGGGGTGTATTCAGATGGCAAGAAATAATAAAAGCGTAGTGCCGGAGGCACGTGAAGCTCTTAATCGTTTCAAGATGGAGGCTGCTTCTGAGGTTGGCGTAAATCTTAAGAACGGCTACAATGGTGACCTTACTTCAAAGCAGGCAGGTTCTGTTGGCGGTCAGATGGTTAAAAAGATGATTAAGTCATACGAAGAAAATATGAAATAACCTATTTTCCTAAATTAGAAGAGCCCGACGGGAATACTCGTCGGGTTCAGTTTTACCATCCACAGCATTTATCTATGAATACTGAATATGGTTCGCTGATTTCATCTAAATCGTGGTCTTCGTAAAGTATATATGCAATCTCGCTTGTATCATCGTTAGTACCAACGAAATAAATGATTTTTGGAAAATCTTTTGAGAACATTTCAAAGGAAAATCCATCCAATTCAATAGGGGATGTGTTTCGTGTTAATTCTTCTGGTTGATAACCAATAAAGATTTCTTCTGTTTTTTCAAATGGTTCATAAATAATATTTTTTTGAGCATTGTATGTATCTTCATCATACTTAACTATCATTGTATATGCTTCAGATTCAAAAACACCCATATAATCTTTAAAAAATTTATATTTAACAGACTTGTGTTCAGGCAGTGATGCAATTGTTGGCAGCGGATTGTATTCATTTTGACTTACTTGGTTGTAGAAATAAGAACTTGTGCTGTAGAAAAAACCACACCACCACCATATAAGACATCCGAGAATAATTGCAATAATAAGAAATATGCTAAGAAAAATTTTTGTTCCTTTTTTCATAATATCACCTCTATTTTTAATTATAAGAATATATTTTTACTTTTGCAATGATTTTTGCAGGTTTGTAATAAAAAAACAAATAAAATATAAAAAAACTATTGGAAATTATGAGAGAATGTTATATAATATTTTAAATATATTTGTATAAAGGGGAGGTAGGCGTTTTGGCATCAAAATATTCTGTTTCTTTGGAAAAAATAATTAGTGAATTTGGATTTGAAACAATATATTTACCATGTGACGCATCCGAGCTTTCAATAACATCGCAGGAAGTAAACAGACCCGGACTTTTACTTGCAGGTAATGATAAATACTTTGACCCTGCAAGAGTTCAGTATTTAGGATTTTCCGAGTTTGAATTTGTAAAATCAATGGAGAAGGAACAACAACTGGAAAGCATTGAGCGTCTTTTCAGTAAGCAACCATCCGTTGTTATTATTACAAGAAGTCTTGAACCGCTTGATGGTATGGTTGAGGCTGCTAAAAAGTATCGTGTACCGATTATTAGAACAGCAGAAGCAACATCCGCAAGTATGTCAACACTTATTTATTTTCTGGGTACTGCACTTGCACCTCGTATTACTCGTCACGGTGTTCTTGTTGAGGTTTACGGTGAGGGTGTTCTTATTGTTGGTGACAGTGGTGTCGGTAAGAGCGAAACGGCTATTGAACTTATTAAGCGTGGTCATCGTCTTATTGCAGATGATGCAGTTGAAATCAGAAAAGCGTCTGCTAAAACCCTTGTAGGCTCGGCTCCTGATAATATTCGTCATTTTATTGAACTTCGTGGTATTGGTATTATCAATGCTCGTCGTCTTTTTGGTATGGGTGCCGTTAAAATGACAGAAAAAATCAATATGGTAATTCAACTTGAGCCCTGGGATAGTTCAAAGGTTTATGACCGTATGGGACTTGACAATGAGTACATAAATATTATGGATGTTAAAATTCCATTAACTGTAGTTCCGGTAAAACCCGGTCGAAATCTTGCAGTTATTATTGAATGTGCAGCTATGAATAACAGACAAAAGAAAATGGGCTATAATGCTGCTCGTGAACTTCTTCATCACCTTGGTATGGATGAGGGCTATGAGCCAAAATCCCACGAAATTGACATCTGGCAAAATTATTAAATTTTTAGAAAGAAGGAAAATCAGTGTATAAAGAAATTGCATTATTTGCTGAGAATTTAGGTGCTGTTGTTGAGCTGAATGCACCAATGAAAAAATATACAAGCTTTAAATGTGGCGGTAATGCAAGCCTTTTGGTTATACCTGATTCTTCAGAAACATTAAAAAAAATAATCTCATATTGCAAATCAAAAAACATAAAACCATTTATTATTGGTAATGGTTCTAACCTTTTGGTTACGGATAAAGGCATTGATAATGTTGTAATTAAAATTGGTTCAAAATTATCAAGGATAGAATTGATTGACGAAACAACAATTCATTGTGAAGCTGGTGCTTCATTAAAAAGCCTTTGTATGTTTGCTTACGAAAATTCTCTTTCAGGTCTGGAGTTTGCCTATGGTATTCCCGGCACACTTGGCGGAGCAGTTTATATGAATGCAGGTGCTTATGGTGGAGAGATGAAGGATGTCTTATTTTCTTGTAAGCACATAGATTTAAGTGGAAGTATTGGCGAATTAACAGGTAATGAGCTTAATTTAAGATACCGCGGTAGTGCATATACAGACAACGATTTCACGATTGTATCTGCAACTATTAAACTAAAAAAAGCAAATAAAGAGGATATTAAAGCAGCTATGGATGATAAACTCCAAAGACGAAAGGATAAACAGCCTTTGGAATATCCAAGTGCAGGAAGTACTTTTAAGCGACCAGAAGGCTATTTTGCGGGAGCACTTATTGAAGAAAGCGGTCTCAAAGGCTACACAGTCGGCGGGGCACAGGTAAGCGAAAAACACGCAGGATTTGTTATAAATAAAAATAATGCCACTGCAACGGATGTTATTACTCTTATTAAGGATGTCCAAAAAATAGTTTTTGAAAAGCACGGAGTAATGCTTGAAACAGAAGTTAAAATAATTGGCAATTAAGTTGGCAAGTCAAAGGAGATACACATATGCAACTTGTAATTGTTACCGGAATGTCCGGAGCAGGAAAATCCAGAGTAATTGACTCATTAGAAGATATAGGCTTCTTTTGTGTGGATAATATGACACCAAAGCTTATACCAACATTTGTGCAGATTCTTAACGATTCTGCTGAAAAAAGAGAAAAAGTGGCAATTGTTGCCGATGTGCGTCTTGGTGGTTCATTTTCAAGTCTTTTTTCGGCACTTGAAGAACTCAAATCTATGGGATGTGAGTATAGAATTCTCTTTGTCGATGCCGATAATGATGTTATTATTCGCAGATATCAGGAAACAAGAAGAAAACATCCGCTATCTAATTTTGATGAATCAAAATCCCTGTTGGATATTATTATGCAGGAAAGGGAAATGATTAAAGAGGCAAGGGATATTGCTGATTATGTTATAGATTCTTCATATATGTCTATGGCTCAGCTGAAAGAAAGGGTTGCAACTCTTTTCTTTGATGATGTTTCAAGGACAATGAAAATAAGCGTTCTTTCATTTGGTTTTAAATACGGTTCGCCAAAGGACTCTGACCTTGTTTTTGATGTGAGATGCTTACCCAACCCGTTTTATGTGCCTGAACTGAAACACCAGACAGGACTTGATAAGCCGGTTTATGATTACGTTATGAGCTTTGATGAGGCAAAGGGTCTTGAACCTAAGCTTCTTGATTTAGTTTCCTATCTTGTTCCTTTGTACAGAAGCGAGGGCAAGAGTCAGCTTACTATTTCCGTTGGTTGCACAGGGGGTAAGCACCGTTCAGTAGTTTTTGCTGAGAAAGTATATAATAAGATAAAAGAAAACGGATTTAATGTATCTGTTTATCACAGAGATATAAATAGATAAAGGATTTTTAATATGTCATTTTCATCCGATGTAAAAAATGAAATATTATCCGCAGAAACAGATAATAAATGTTGTCTTCATGCATTTGCCTACGGAATTATGCTTTTTTCAAGAGCCTTTTCTTACTATGATATGTACCTTATGACCGAACACAGCGGAGTTGCTGAAAAATATTCAGAACTTATGGAAAAGGTATGTGGGGTTAAGCCTAATTTTATCAAGTCAGATGCAGGTAAATACAAAGTTGAGGTAGCAAATAAGGAAGACAGACTAAAAGTTCTTAAAACTTTTGGATATGATAGAAAAAATGGTGCTTCAAGAATCAATTGGAGTAATTTTGCAGATGAATGCTGTAAAATCGCATTCTTAAAAGGAGCATTTTTAACCTGTGGAACAGTTAGTGACCCTAATAAGAATTATCACCTTGAATTTGTTGTGCCATACCTTAACTTAAGTCGTGACCTTAATTTATTTATAAATGACTATGAGGATTTAAGCGTTGTACCAAAGAGTATAACCAGAAACTCAAACTACATAATTTATTTCAAAGATAGTGAGTCAATTGAGGATATGCTGACAGTTATGGGTGCATTTAATTCTTCTCTTGAAATAATGGGCGTTAAGATGTATAAGGATGTCCGTAATAATGTTAATCGTAAGTTGAATTTTGAAAATGCAAACCTTGATAAAACAATATCTGCTGCATCCAGGCAAACGGATGCAATCTTACATATCAAGAAAACAGTAGGACTTTCTTACCTTTCAGAAGATTTAAGAGAGATAGCAGAATTAAGAATAGAAAATCCCGATATGTCATTACGAGAATTGGGAAATAGTTTGACTAGTCCGATTTCTCGTTCGGGAGTAAATCACAGATTACAGAAATTGTGTGAAATTGCAAAAGAACTTAAAAAGTAGGTGCTCATGTGAGAAAAGAAGAAAATTACTCAATTACTTTTGATTCGGCTGACGAAATTACACCCTTAGCTGCTAAAAAAAGTGTGTGGAGTTTTATTTATGGTTGGTTAGATTCCCTTGTGTTTGCCATTATGCTCATTCTTGTTGTGTTTGTTTTTGCATTCAGAATAGTTGGTGTCGTCGGCGATTCAATGAACCCCACACTTAAAAGCGGTGAATGGTTAGCTGTGAAGTCAATCAACTCAACTATAAATAGGGGTGATATTGTTATTGTTACCCAGCCCAATGATATTAACGAGCCTTTGGTTAAGCGTGTGATTGCTGTTGGTGGCGATACTCTTGACATTGATTTCATAAGGGGCGAGGTAAAAGTCAATAATGAAATTCTTGATGAACCGTATATCAATGATTTAACCCGCCGAAGAGGTGACTTTACAGGACCCGTAATCATTCCGGAAGGCTATGTATTTGTAATGGGAGATAATCGTAACGATTCATTGGATAGTCGTTTTAATTCAGTTGGCTTGATTGACGAAAGATATATTCTCGGAGTGGCAGAATTCAGATTTTATCCCTTTGATAATTTGGAGATAGAGAATAATGAACAAGAATAAAATGCTTACAAGTGTATACGATTTTGCGTCAACAGTTTTATCATCTGTTTTGATAATATGTGTTATTTTCACTTTCTTTTTCAAGGTTTCAACTGTTAACGGACAATCAATGGAAAATACTCTCCATCACGGAGATACCTTAATTATCAGTGCAATAGAAAAAGAGGCTGAATATGGTGATGTTGTAATTATTTCTCAGCCAAATGCCTATAGTGAGGTTCTGATTAAAAGAGTAATAGCTGTTGGCGGACAAACTATTGAATTTGATTATATTCGTGGTACTGTTTCTGTTGACGGAAAGGTATTGGATGAACCATATATTAAGGAGGAGATGGTTGTATCCCCGATGTTGAACAGTAAATTTGTTGTACCGGAAGGAAAACTATTTGTTATGGGTGATAATCGTAATCATTCAGCGGATAGTCGTGATATGGGTGTTGGTATGATTGACGAGGATTATATTATAGGTAAAGTTTTGTATAGATTTGGTGATAAGGAATTGTTCAATTCCGATTTTGGGGAGATTCAAAATGGCAGATAATCAAAGACAAATAGTTCAATGGTTTCCTGGCCACATGGCAAAAACCCGCCGTCTTATCAAAGAGAGTTTATCACTTGTTGATGGTGTTACTGAAATTATTGATGCAAGGATACCGAGCAGTAGTGCAAATCCCGAGCTTGAAGAGTTGATAAACGGAAAGCCTCGCATTGTGCTTTTAAATAAATGCGACTTGGCAGATAAAAAGACAACTAATCAGTGGATTGAATACTATAAAAATAAAGGTGTTTGTGCAATTCCTGTGGATTGTCGTACAGGAAAAGGTCTTAACAACTATTCAATCGCTGTTAAAGATGTTTTAAGAAATGTTATTAAAAAGAATGAAGATAGGGGAATGCCGGGGAAAGCCTTGAGAATTATGGTTGTTGGTATTCCCAACACAGGCAAATCTTCATTTATAAACCGAATGGCAGGCAGTGCCAAGGCAAAGGTTGCTGACAAGGCGGGTGTTACAAGACATAATCAATGGTTTCCAATTGGAAACGGTATTGAGTTGCTGGATACTCCCGGTGTTCTGTGGCCAAAATTTGATGACCCAAAAGTAGGGGACAGACTCGCTTTTATAGGTTCTGTAAAAGATGAAATTCTTGATGCAGAAACTCTGGCAATCAGACTTTTGGAAGTCATGAAAAATGATTATCCGGATAGACTTGAAGAAAGATATAAAATCACCGATTTTGCCCATAAAGAAGCTTGGGAAGTTCTTGAGATGATTGGCAAAAAGCGTGGAATGATGATAAAGGGTGGAGAAATCGACTACGAAAGAGCATCGGTCATGTTGCTTGATGAATATCGTGGTGGAAAACTTGGAATGATTTCTCTTGAAAAACCGGAGTAAGATATGGATTATTTGTATGAGCAAAACGCATTTAATGCAGGGTATAAAGTTATTTGCGGAATAGATGAGGCAGGTCGTGGCCCTTTGGCAGGCCCAGTATATGCTGCGGCGGTTGTTTTACCGCTGGGAATTGAAATTGATGGTCTTAATGACTCCAAAAAATTAACTGAAAAGAAAAGAGAAGTGCTTTTCGATGTGATTCGTGAAGTGGCTCTCGATTATTCAATTGGTGTTGCAACAGAAAAAGAAATTGACGAAATAAATATTCTCAACGCTACTTTTCTCGCTATGCATAGGGCTGTTGAAGGACTTAAAAACAAACCTGACTATGCCTTGATTGATGGTAATCAGTATCCCAAAATACCTTTTGTTATGGAAGAAACAGTTGTTAAAGGCGATGCAAAGAGTATGTCCATTGCGGCCGCATCAATTTTAGCAAAGGTGAGCCGTGACAGATTTATGCTTGAAATGGCGAACAAATATTCCCAATATCAATTTGAGAAACATAAAGGCTATGGCACAAAAGTGCATTATGAAGCAATAAAAGAATATGGTCCGTCACCAATACATAGATTAACATTTTTAAAGAAATTATATGGTGAAAAGTAATGGATAAACATTTGCTTGGCACCTATGGTGAAATTGTTGCTTCAAGATATTTGAGAATGCACGGTTATATTGTTCTTTCAGCAAACTACAGCTGCAGATTGGGTGAAATTGACCTTATTGCAAGTGATAAGAAGCATATTTGCTTTGTTGAGGTAAAAACTCGAAGTGAGAATATGATGTATGCCCCTGCAGATGCAGTTGATTATTCTAAAAGAAAAAGAATTATAGCAACCTCACAGTTGTTTATGAAAGAAACTGAATTTACTAAGCAACCAAGATATGATATTATTGAGGTGTATTTTGAGAATGATGAGCCACAAAGGATAAATCATATAGAAAATGCTTTTAACGCTGAGGCACAATAATTTATAGTTGAAATTAAAATTTTAATATGATAAAATACCACACGAAAAGGATGTGTTTTAAATGTTTTATACAAGTACAAGAGATAAATCAGTTAAGGTAACTGCTGCAGAGGCTATTGCAAAGGGAATCTCATCAGAGGGTGGATTATTTGTTCCAACAGAAATTCCTGCAATTACACCTGAATTTATCGAAAAACTTGTTCCGATGAGTTATATTGAAAGAGCAAAAGAAGTTCTCAAACTCTATCTTACAGATTTTACCGAGGATGAACTCTCAATGTGCGTTGAGGGTGCTTATAAGGCCGGCAAATTCAGTTCTGATAAAGTTGCACCTTTATATAAATTAACAGATAAAGCAAATGTTCTTGAGTTATGGAGAGGTCCAACTTGTGCATTCAAGGATATGGCGCTTCAGCTTCTTCCGTATCTTCTTACTGTTTCAGCAGGCAAGACCGTGAAGGATACTGAAATCGTAATTCTTGTTGCAACATCAGGAGATACAGGTAAAGCTGCACTTGAAGGTTTTGCTGATGTTCCTAATACAAAAATTCTTGTTTTCTATCCCGTTGATGGCGTTAGTCCAATGCAGAAACTTCAGATGACAACACAGGAAGGTAATAATGTAAGTGTGTGTGCTATTGAAGGTAACTTTGATGATGCACAGAGTGGTGTAAAGAAGATTTTTACAGATAAGGATATCGAAAAGAAGTTCAAAGAAAACGGGCTTGCATTTTCATCTGCCAACTCAATTAACTGGGGACGCCTTGTTCCACAGATTGTTTACTATGTATCAGCATATTGTGATATGATTGAGAATTGCGAACTTAAAAATGGCGAAGAAATGAATATTGTTGTTCCAACAGGTAACTTTGGCAATATTCTTGCTGCCTATTATGCAAAAAGAATGGGAGTACCTGTTAAAACACTTATTTGTGCTTCTAATGCTAACAATGTTCTTACAGATTTCTTGACAAGTGGCACTTATGATAAGAACAGAGATTTTTATTGCACTACATCACCATCAATGGACATTCTTATTTCAAGTAACCTTGAAAGACTTTTATTCCACCTTTGTGGTGAAAATGATGTTCAGGTTGCAGAGTGGATGGCGTATCTTAACAGTGATGGCAAATACACGGTTTCGGCAGATGTTGCAGATAAGGTGAAAGCATTGTTTGCAGCAGGTTGTTGTGATGACAAAGAAACAAAAGCAACAATTGGTAAAGTTTTTGAAGAAAAGAACTATCTCTGCGATACTCATACTGCAGTTGCAGTTAAAGTATATGACGATTATGTTGAAAAAACAGGGGATAAGACACCTACTGTTATTGCTTCAACTGCAAATCCATATAAATTCTCTGCAAGTGTTCTCGCTGCAATTACAGATGAAATCAAAGCAGATAATGAGTTCGATATGGTTGATGAGTTGTTCCAGAAATCCAATGAACCTGTACCGCAACAACTTGCAACTCTTAAAGGCAAAGAACCTCGTTTCACAAGAGTAAGCAAGAAAGAAGATATGAAACAGGTTGTTTTTGATATGTTAGGTATATAAAACTGAATAGTAATGCGGAAGCCGTGCTAATTCGGTTTCCGCATTTGAGTTTATTCCACGTCAGAAATCTTTAATTTGAAGGTTGCACACCTTGTATCATCGCAAGTACAAGCACTGTGTGTACCAACTTTAATGCCATCTGCAGTACAATTCATGTGACCATCATTAAATGTGCAGTGACAAGCATCGCAAGTGATGTTTTTATTCTTATCCATTTTCGTTTCCTCCTTTCAGATTTATTTTTTGAAAGTTCACAACAATTATTCACAGGAGAAAATTCTTTATGTCAGTTTTTGTCATCGGAGATACGCATTTATCATTTTCAGTTGATAAGCCCATGGATATTTTCAAGGGCTGGGATGATTATGCCCAAAGACTTGAAAAAAATTGGCAAAAATTGGTTTCAAATGACGACACAGTCATAATTAACGGAGATGTTTCTTGGGCAATGGGACTTGAAGAAGCGGAAAGAGATTTTGAATTTTTAAATAGTCTTAATGGTACTAAAATTATATCCAAGGGCAACCACGATTATTGGTGGAATACTGTTACCAAAATGGAGAAATTCTGCAAAGATAAAGGCTTTGATACAATTAGATTTCTTCATAATAATGCATACAGAATAGGGGAAATCTCTATTGCAGGCACCCGGGGTTGGTTTTTTGATGCAGAGAGCGAAAATGTTGACAAAGTAATGGCTCGCGAGTGTGCAAGACTTCAAAGGTCAATTGATGAGGCGAAAAATCTCGGTGGTGAAATTGTAGTGTTTTTACACTATCCACCAATAAACATAAACAGAAAATGTGAGCCGATTTTCAATGTCTTAAAAGAAAACAAAATTAAAAGATGTTATTACGGACACCTTCACGGGGGAGCAATAAAAGGTGCAGTAAATGAAGAAATAGAGGACATAAAATTCCGTCTTGTTTCAGCTGATTTTTTAGAATTTTGTCCTTATCTTGTGAATTTAGATTGATTTTATTTAAAATAATGCTAAAAAACTCTAATTTGTGAGAAAAACTTAAGGAAAATATTGTATTTATAATTTTAATATGATATAATATCGTGAATATTGCGGTAATATATAATGCAGTAAAACAATAATATTCAGGAGGAATATTTGATGTTAAAATCAACAAACAATGTAGAAACAAATGTCTACGAACTTGAAATCGCTGTAGATGGTGAAAAATTTGAGGCTGCCGTTCAGAAAGCATATCTCAAAGAAAGAAAGAATATCACTATCAAGGGCTTCAGAAAGGGTAAGGCACCAAGAAACTTCATTGAAAAGATGTATGGCGAAGGTGTTTTCTATGAAGATGCACTTGAACTCCTTTATCCTGAGGTTGTAAGCGAAGCAATCCTCGAGTCAAAGCTTGAAGTTGTTGGCACACCTTATGACCTTGAAGTGCCTGAAATCTCAAAAGATGGTGTTGTTTTAAAACTTAAAGTTGCTGTTAAGCCGGAAGTTAAACTCGGCACATATAAGGGTATTAAAGCAACAAGACCTGCTTGTAAGGTTTCAGCTGACGAAGTAAAGGCTGAACTCGCAAAAATGCAGGAACAGAATTCAAGAATGATTAGCGTTGATAACAGAGCAGTTAAGAAGAATGATACAGCAGTTATCGATTTTGAAGGCTTTGTTGATGGTGTTGCTTTTGATGGTGGTAAAGCAGAAAACTATGACCTTGTTATCGGTAGCGGTTCATTCATTCCGGGCTTTGAAGACCAAATTATCGGTCACAAAATTGGTGAAGAATTTGATGTTAATGTAACATTCCCTGCAGAGTATCAGGAAAATCTTGCATCAAAGGATGCTGTTTTCAAGATTAAACTTCACGAAATCAAGGTTAAGGAACTTCCCGCACTTGATGATGAGTTTGCAAAAGATGTTAGTGAATTCGATACACTTGATGAACTTAAAAAGAGTGTAAAAGCACAACTTGAAGATGCAAAGAAAGCAGATGCAGACAATAAAGTTGTAAATGACCTTCTTGAAGAAGTTGTTAAGGGTATTGAAGTTGATATTCCTGCAGTTATGGTTGAAGAAGAAATCGACAATATTGTTAATAACTTTAACTACAGACTTCAGTCACAGGGTCTTGACCTTAATACATACCTTTCATATACAGGTATGGAAATGGCTGCTTTCAGAGATGGTTACAAAGAAAATGCAGAAGCTCAGGTTAAGTTAAGTCTTGCTGTTGAAGCAATCGTTAAGGCAGAAGGAATTGAAGCAACTGAGGATGAAATCAATGCAGAATATGATAATCTTGCTAAGACATACGGTATGGATGTTGAAGCAGTTAAAAAGGCAATTCCTGCAGACTCACTTGCAAGCGACATCAAGTCAAAGAAGGCAATTGACTTTGTAAAAGATAATGCAAAGATTACTGACGAAAAAGCTCCTGCAAAGAAAGCAACAAAGAAAGCAGAAGACGATGCAGAAAAACCTGCAAAAAAACCTGCTGCAAAGAAAACAACTAAAAAAGCAGCAGATGCTGAATAATATTTTATATGTTTAAGTGTTGAAGAATTGTCCAATAATTAAAGGGACAATTCTTTAATGCTATTGAATGGAGGTAATATTATGGCACTTGTACCATACGTTGTTGAACAGACAAACAGAGGGGAAAGACAGTACGATATTTTTTCACGACTTTTAAATGACAGAATTATCGTTTTGTCAGATGAGGTTAACGATGCAACGGCATCTTTGGTTGTAGCACAGTTACTTTATCTTGAGGGACAGGATAGCGAAAAAGATATTAGCCTTTATATTAACAGTCCTGGTGGTTCGGTTTCTGCAGGACTTGCAATTTATGATACAATGCAGTATATCAAATGTGATGTATCAACTATTTGTATGGGTATGGCCGCAAGTATGGGTGCATTCTTGCTTTCATCCGGTGCAAAGGGTAAGAGATATGCTCTTCCAAACAGTGAGATTATGATTCACCAACCTTTGGGTGGTGCAAAAGGTCAGGCAACTGATATTAAAATTGCTGCCGAGCATATTCTTAAAACAAGAGAAAAACTCAATAAAATCCTTGCTGAAAATACAGGCAAACCTATTGAGCAGATTGCTCTTGATACAGAAAGAGATAATTGGCTCTCTGCACAGGATGCAATGGATTATGGTATTGTTGATAAGGTTTTTTATAAGAGATAATCTATAAGGAGTCATTATGGCAAGAGATAATGAGAAAGATAGAAATGTAAGATGCTCATTTTGTGGGAAAACTCAGGAACAAGTTGATAAACTTATTGCAGGTCCCGGGGTTTACATCTGTGACGAATGTATTGAACTCTGCATGGGAATAATTGATGAAAATGCAGAGCCATCGCATAAGCATCAGGGTAAAAAGGTTAAACTTGAAGAAAAGGTTTTACCAAAACCACAAGAAATCAAGGCAAAACTTGACGAATATGTTGTTGGTCAGGATGCTGCAAAAAAAGCATTAAGCGTTGCAGTTTATAATCACTACAAAAGAATTTACCACGGCTCTGATGAGGGTGTTGAAATTCAAAAGAGTAATGTTGTGCTTTTAGGACCAACAGGTGTTGGTAAAACAGTCTTGGCACAAACCCTTGCAAAGATTATTGATGTGCCGTTTGCCATAGCAGATGCTACAACACTTACTGAAGCAGGTTATGTTGGTGAAGATGTTGAAAATATCCTTCTTCGTCTTATTCAAGCTGCAGATTTTGATATTGAAAAAGCTGAATGTGGCATAATCTATGTTGACGAAATTGATAAGATTGCCCGAAAGAGTGAGAACCCATCAATTACTCGAGATGTAAGTGGTGAAGGTGTTCAACAAGCACTTCTTAAAATCCTTGAGGGCACAGTTTCTAACGTTCCGCCGCAAGGTGGCAGAAAGCACCCACAACAAGAGTTTATCCAGATTGACACATCAAATATTTTGTTTATCTGTGGTGGTGCTTTTGACGGGATTGAGAAAATTGTTGAAAAGCGTGCAGGCAATTCCGGTCTTGGCTTTGGTGCGGATATTAAGAATAAGGCACAATTCCAAGAGGAAGATGTTTATTCAAAGGTCATTGCACAGGACCTTGTTAAATTCGGTCTAATTCCTGAACTTGTTGGTCGTGTGCCTGTTATAACAGCATTACAACAACTTTCAAAAGAGGATTTAATCAGAATTCTTTCAGAACCCAAAAATGCATTGTTAAAGCAGTTTAAAGCATTGTTCAATATGGATGATGTTGAACTTGAATTCACTGATGATGCACTTAATGCTATTGCAGAACTTACACTTGAAAAGAAAACAGGTGCCCGTGGTCTTCGTGGTATAATGGAAAATGTTCTTATGAATGTTATGTACGAAACACCATCTGACCATACTATTTCTAAAGTTATCATTACAAAAGAATGCGTAACAGATAATGTTTCACCTGAAGTTGTTCGTGATGATAGCAGAAAACCAAATGTCTTATTATCAAAAAAATTGAATAAGACAAATTCTAAAAAAGCAATATAATTTGTAAAGCCACGGGAAACCGTGGCTTGTAATTTGCGAGGATATACATATGAAAACAAAAATAAAATCCACAATTCTTCTGTTTCTAACCGCTATAATCTGGGGATTTGCCTTTGTTGCACAAAGAGTTGGTGCAGAATTCGTAGGTGCGTTCACATTTAACGGAATCAGATTTTTCCTTGGATTCCTCTCTTTGATTCCTGTTATTTTAATTTTTGAAAAAGAAAAATTTAACATTGTTAGTCTAAAAAAAGCATTGTTGCCGGGTTTGTTAGCAGGTGTTGTCTTGTTTATTGCTTCAACATTACAACAGTATGGTGTTGAAATAACCCAAAGTGCAGGTAAGGCTGGATTTCTAACGGGACTTTATACTGTTTTAGTTCCCTTAATACGATTTGTAATGGGCAAAAAGACAAGCATTTTTACATTTGTAGGTGCTGTTTTTGCCGTTGTAGGCTTATTCTTACTTTGTATGACCGGTAATGATATTTCCTTTGGTATTGGTGATATTATACTTATTATAGGTGCTTTTTTTTGGGCAGGACATATACTTGTTGTGGACAAGTATGTCAATGGAATTAGTCCTCTTAAATTCAGCTTAGTTCAGTTTTTAGTTTGTGGTGTACTTAGTATCATTTTTGCATTTATTCTTGAAGATATTAGTTTTACAGCAATTAAGAGTGCGGGAATCCCAATTCTTTATGGTGGACTTATGTCCGTTGGTGTAGCTTACACCTGTCAGATTTTAGGTCAAAGAGATGCTGACCCTACTTTTGCCTCAATTGTTTTTTCCACTGAATCCGTTTTCAGTGCTATTGGCGGTGCAGTTATGCTTAATGAAATTATGAGTGGCAGGGGATATTTAGGTTGTCTGTTTATATTCATCGGTATTGTTTTGTCTCAATTAAATATTGATTTATTCAGAAAAAAAGCAAAATAATAAAAATGACACTTTTATTACAGATTTTTGCTATATATTGACAAATATTACTGTATTAAGTAAAATTACAATATAAAAATAGTGCCTTTTTGGGGGTTATTATGAATATATTGCATCTTGTACAAAAAACTATTGTTTTCATTATGAAATCAATGTTGTATTTCTTATTAGGTTTAACATTTTTCCTTATATTCGGAACAGAAAATTCCTGGATTTTACATTTGTCCAGAACAACAGGTGTTACATTAGTTACATTCTGTGTTGTTGAAATTGCTCTTGTTTCTGTTTATGGGGGATACGCAATTGGCAGGTTAAAGAGCAAGCCTATTATTACTTCTCTCTCTCTTGCTACTCTTGCAACTGACCTGGTTACTCATTTGCAGCTATGCATTATGAATGTTAATGAGAATAATAATGACCATTTTGTTTATGAATCACCTCATTTGCTTGTTCTTGTAATGCTGATTCAGGTAGCACTCATTATTTTATTCACATATTTTGGACAGTGGGTTTATTTTACAATTAACCCACCTGAAAAATGCTGTGTTATTACAAGCTCTGTTGAATCTCTTAACAACATAATGCCAAAAATATTGCGTTATAAAAAGCAATATAAGGTTATTGATATGGTTCATTATACGAACGAAAACATATTTGATATTATCAATAGAAACGATACTATCTTTTTATATGATGTTCCGTCAAATTACAGAGTTCTGTTTTCGGAGTATTGTTATTCAAAAACAAAGAACATTTATTTCAACTTTGAAATGACTGATATTGTTACTTTGGGTGCAAAAACAGCAGTCCTTGATGATAAACCATTGGTTTCTGCTGTGCCTCGAGATTTGACTTTTGAACAACGCCTTGTAAAGAGAATAATGGATATTGCAATTTCTCTTGCCGGTCTTATTGTTTTATCCCCTGTAATGCTTGGAACTGCACTTCTTATTAAACTTGATGATGGTGGTAAGGTTTTCTTCCGTCAGAGAAGAGCAACAAAAGGTGGAAAACTCTTTGATGTTTACAAATTCAGAACAATGAAGGAAGCAGGTAGTGTTAATCAATCTGCTAAAACTGATGATGACCGTATAACAAGAGTCGGTAAATATTTGCGTAAGTTCCGTGTTGACGAGTTGCCACAGCTTATTAACATCCTTAAGGGTGAGATGAGCGTTGTCGGTCCAAGACCTGAGATGGTTGAAAATGTTGATAAATATACTGAGGAATTGCCTGAATTCTCATATCGTCTGAGAGTAAAAGGAGGACTTACAGGATATGCACAGATTGCCGGTAAGTATAATACATCTCCAAAAGACAAGCTTGTTCTCGACCTTATGTATATTGAAAAATACAGCTTATGGCTTGATTTTAAACTTATTATGCAGACCGTCACAGTATTATTTAGAGCCGGTGACAGTACCCACGGTTTTGAAAAAGAAAATAATAAATATACATTTACAGAATAAAGAGTGTTTTACACTCTTTTTCTTTTTTGTATTGTTTATAAATTTTTTTGTGGTATAATAAGGAATAATATATTTAGTAAATGGTGCTACTGATGAATAATAAAAATATGTTTTCAAGTACAAAAGAAAGGAAACTAAAACCGTTTCTTATTTCTTTTGCAGTTTTTTTCATAGTCTTAATATGCGGTTCCTTCTTTTTGTTTATGAATTCAATCAATTATGATTTTGATAATCTTGTAGAAAAAAATACTACCGAAGTCGTGCAGAATGAAACAGAAGGAACAACCCACAATTATTATGTTTCCGCCTTATCCGGTAAAGCAAATATTTTGTTTGCTGTTAAGGATGATACAGATGTAATTGATTTAGCCTTCATTGTTATTGCTGACTTTGACGCAAAGACGATGCAGGTAGAATTTATTGATGATAAAAGTGCTATGACAAGAGTCTATGCAACAGATGGTGAGAAAGGTTTAAAGGCGAATTTATCAGAAAGATACAACTTCCCCATTGATAAATACGCTATATTTGACGATAAAGATTTCAAGTCCTTTTTATCTAAATTTGAGGGGATTGAAATAGACCTTAAAAGTAAAGTTGAATATAAATCCCACGAGTTAAATTTGACATTAGAGGCAGGTAAGCAAAGTGTTTCCGGGGATATAGCATACAAACTTTTATCTGTTGTTGACGATGATGCTATGGAAAACCTCTTGTGTGATATTATCGACTCTGTTTTGATACCTAAGTATATTGACAAATCAGACTCACTATTTAAAACATTTGTTAATTCCTGTATCACAGATATTTCAATTGTGGATTATACAGATAAGATTGAAAGTTTAAAGATTTACTCTTATGCGGATGATAAATTCAAGCCAACCCCATATAAAACCGGAGAATAGCTATGAGAAATTATAAATCCCTTTTTACAGGAATAGTTGTTTGTATTGTCTTATATATCATAATCAGTAACGCAGGTGTAGTGGCTGATAGAATAAAAGAGCAGAATGAAATAGTAAAGGATAAACCAACACAGACGCAAATTGAACAATTTGAATTAAATACGGAGAATAAAAGCTATTATTACTATAACAACTTGTCTAATGATGAGAAAACTGCGTATCTCACCATGTACTATGGTTTTCTTGAATATGATAATTCAATCAGAATGGAAATCCATGAGGATGATGTAAAAAAAGTATTTACAGCCGTTTTATACGATAACTGGAATGTTTTTTGGGTTGATTACGAATACGAGTATTCAGTATATGAGAATTCATTTGAATTTTCTCCTAAATATCGTCTTACACAGGACGAAGTTGAGTCTATGGAAAAAAGTGTTGACAGTAAGACTAAGGAGATAATGACGGTAGTTGATACTCTGCCCACAGACTATGAAAAAGAAAAGTATATTCATGATTACATTGTTGAAAATGCTGAATATGACATTTCTACACTTTATAATCTTGGTGACACGGTTTATAGTGTTCTTATTTCAGGTAAATCAATTTGTGAGGGCTATTCAAGAACAGTACAGATGTTGCTAGATAAAGCAGGAATAGAGAATTATCTTGTTACCGGAGATACTGAATCTGATGGGGAAGTACTTGCCCATATGTGGAATGTTGTAAATGTTGATGGTGAGAACTATCATCTTGATGTTACTTGGGATGACCTGGATGAAAAATTTGATACAACACATTTTTATTTCAATGTAACGGACGAATATATTTCTCGTGACCACAAAAATATTAAACCGGAAGATAATAATTGCAATTCAACAAAAGAGAACTACTTTGTGAAAGAAAACTCTGTTGTTTATACATATAAGGGCTTCAGATATCTTGTTAATCAAAGTGCCAGTGGGCTGACAGAGGATAATAGGGTAGAATTCCGTTTTACTGATAAGGATGACTATTTAAAAGCCGTTAAAGACATTGAAAATGATAATGGCTTTTTTGATTACATTGGTATTGTTGTAGACAAATCAAATAGAAACTTTAGAAAAAACACGGTTGATTACGCCACATTGGATACACACAATTATTTGCGTATCGAGTTTAAAGAAGGTTGATTAAATGGATAAAGAAAGAATTGAACGAGCATTCAGAGAAATTTTACTTGCAATAGGTGAGGACCCCGACAGAGAGGGTTTGGTTGAAACCCCAAAAAGAGTTGCAAATATGTATGAGGAGATTTTCTCAGGACTTACGGAAAACCCGGAAAAGCATCTTAAAATGTTCCGAGAAGGACAGAGTGATGAAATAGTAATTGTAAGGGATATTCCAATGTACTCAATGTGTGAACACCATTTTCTACCGTTTGTTGGTAAAGCACATATTGCATATATTCCAAATGATGATGGACTTGTTATCGGACTTTCAAAACTTGCAAGAATTGTTAACAGTTATGCACGTCGACCACAGTTGCAGGAAAGACTGACCGCACAGATTGCGGACTTTATTGATAAAGAAATGAAGCCAAAAGGTGTTGCTGTTGTTATTGAGGCGGAACATCTTTGTATGACAATGCGTGGAATTCGTGCGGCAGGTTCACAAACACAGACATCTGCACTTCGAGGAAGTATGAGAAAGGATGCAAGAACAAGAGCCGAGGTTATGACTCTTTTAGGTTTAAAATGATTTTTTCAGGTAATAATTTTAAGTTTGAATTGGGCAAAAAAACCTATATAATGGGTATTCTTAATGTTACGAATGACTCTTTTTATGATGGTGGTAAGTATAATACTCCTGACAAAGCGGTTGCTCGTGCCAAAATGATGCTCAATGAAGGTGCTGATATTATTGATATCGGTGCTCATTCAACACGCCCAAATCATTCTGTGCTTACTGAAAATGAAGAGCTTGAAATAATTAAAAACTACTTGCCATTGGTCTATAATGAAACCAAGGCTGTAATTTCGGTTGATACATTTTATCCTGCAGTTGCAGAATATGCCTTGCAGAACGGTGCGTCAATAATCAATGATGTTAGTGGAACTTTTAACGAGAAAATGGCAAAACTTGTTGTTAAGTATAACTGTGGTTGGGTTATAATGCACACGGGCGGAGGGAATTCAGTAATAGTACCTGAATATACGAAAACGATTACAGAAGATGTTACTGATTTCTTTGCTGAAATGTTGAAAAAATGCACAGATTACGGTATCAATAAAAACCAAATTTGTTTTGATATGGGAATTGGCTTTGGAAAGAGCCACGAACATAACATTGAACTTATAAAAAACACTGATAGGTTAAAAATTAAAGATGTTGCGTTACTTACTGCACTTTCAATGAAAAGAGTGGTAAAAAATACAACAAATGTCGAGGGTGACGATTTGTTGTTTGGTACAATTTCTGCAAATACACTTGCAATTAAAGGTGGGACGGATATTATTCGTGTCCATAATGTGAAAGAGAATGTACTTGCTGCTAAAATGTCAGATGCAGTTGTGAGAGGTTAATATGGATAAGATTATTGTTAAAGATTTAAAACTTTTCTGCTATCACGGAGTAAATCCTGAAGAAAAAGTAGATGGACAGAATTTTGTGTTTGATATTGAAGCATTTTTAGACCTTAATTTACCCTGTAAGACGGATAATGTTGACGACACAGTCAGTTATGCTAAAATCATAAAAACCGTTCGTAGAGTGGCACAGAGTGAGAAAAATAACTTGCTTGAATATGTTGCACAAAGGGTGGTTGATGAACTTTTTGAGGAATTCGAGAAGATTGAAAAAATCGTTCTTATCCTTAAAAAGCCTGAAGCACCAATAAAAGCAGATTTTAACTATGTTGCAGTGCAGATTGAAAGGGCAAGACCATGAAAGCATATTTAGGTATTGGTACAAATATGGGCAACAGAATGGAGAATTTGCAAAACGCAGTTTCTGCACTTAATTTACTGCCATTAACTTATGCTACACAAGTATCAAATGTTTATGAAACTGACCCGGTGGGATATGATAACCAGGATGATTTTTTGAATATTGTGGTTGAGGTTGAAACAAATCTCAATTCGGATAATTTACTGGGTGCTGCTCTTGGGATTGAGGCAGGACTTGGCAGAATTAGAACCATCAAAAACGGACCTCGTGTGATTGACATTGATTTGCTTTTGTATGGGGATGAAATGAAAAATACAGAAACCTTGATTTTGCCACATCCGAGAATGATGGAAAGAGGATTTGTTTTGGTCCCATTGTCAGATATTGAGTTTGAAAGTAAATTCATAGATAGAAACGGAATAAAAAAAGAAACCTTTGATGGAGTAAGGTTTTACTGCTCAAAGGATGAAATTAAAATGGATTAGTAGGCTTGGGTGGCGTATGTATTATATAATTATGGACCTTGAGTGGAATAATGCTTATATGAAATCTGCTCAGAAATTTATAAATGAAATTATTGAAATAGGTGCAGTCAAGCTTGATGAAAATTTACAGGAAATCAGCACCTTTTCTGAACTGATAAGGCCAATAGTTTCAAGAAAATTGCGTTCAAAAATTAAAGATTTAACTCACATTACAAATGATGATATCCGCGGTGGTAAACCCTTGTCAAAAGTAATGAAAGAGTTTAGTGATTGGGTAGGGGAAGACAGTGTTATTCTTACTTGGGGCGATACTGATATACGAACACTTCTTTCAAATTACAAGTATTTCTTACATAAGGATACAATTGATTGTATAAAAAAATATGTAGACTTGCAGATTTATTGTCAGCAGTTCATCAATATGGAAAATGTTCAACAAGCAGGACTTTCCTATGCTGCCGAATGCCTTGAAATTGACCCAGAAAAATACCCACACCATAGGGCACTTGATGATAGCCTTTTAAGTGCAGAATGTTTTGTTAAGACTTTTGATGCAGAAAAACTTACTGAATTTACAAAGATTTGTGACAAAGATTTTTATTTAAGACTTTTATTCAAGCCCTATGTTATTAAAGATAAAAATGACCCACTGATTGATAAAAACCTCTTTAACTGTTTTTGCGATATTTGTGGTGGCAAAGTGCAGACTAAAAAGAAATGGAAATTTATGAACCAGTCATTCCGTGGGGTATTCTATTGTGAAAACTGTAATCGTGATTTTAAAGTCAGTTTGCGTGTAAAAAAATTCTATGATTACATTGATGTTAAACGTAATTATTGTGAAATCATAAAAACAAATGAGCATAATGAAGTGAATGAAAAACAGATATGAAGTAATTCTATATGTTGTGTTTTGAATAGGGGCTGTAAAAAAATTACAACCCCGTTTTTATTTGCTTAGATAAACGTATATCAGCTTTTATTGCTTGTCGATAAGTCAGGGCATATATCTATCCGTTATATTATTATAATTTTGTAAATAATATGTAAATTAACGACCATTCTATTGCTAAACAAAGGCGGTTGTGATATTATATTCTCGGTGATTGAGTATGAGGATTACAGAAAAATTGATGGTTAAAGACCAGCTTATTTCCTTTGAGGTGTTTCCGCCTAAAACTGACTCTGCCTTTGATAGCATCGAGTGGTCAGTTCGTGAATTATCTGCTCATAATCCTGACTTTATGAGTGTAACTTATGGTGCAGGAGGTGGCACAAGCAGGTATACAACAAAAATTGCATCACTTATCAAAAACCGACTTGATACAACTGCTTTGGCACATCTTACTTGTGCATCAACACCAATTGATACAATAAATCAGATACTTGATACTCTCAAAGAAAACCATGTTGATAACATTCTCGCTATGCGTGGTGATATTCCACAAGGCTACGAGAAACCACAAGGGGAGTACTATACTTATGCTTACGAACTTGTAAAGCATATTAAAGAGTATGGCTATTTTGACATTGGTGGTGCTTGTTATCCTGAATGTCATCCCGAATGTGACAGTTTAGAAAAGGATATTGATAATTTAAAGAATAAAGTTGATTGCGGTGTGGATTTCCTTATTACACAGCTTTTCTATGACAATGACATCTTTTATTCGTTTTTAGAGAAGGTCCGTAAAAAAGGCATTTATGCCCCTGTTTTTGCAGGAATAATGCCAATTACAAATATAAAGCAAATTGACAGAATAATCAGTCTTTCAGGCACAAAACTTCCCGTTGATGTTAAATCTTTTTTGGATAAATATAGGGAGAACCCGGAAGAACTCGAAAAAGCAGGTCTTGATTTTGCTATCAATCAAATCAACGATTTACTCTCAAACGGAGTTAACGGAATTCATATTTATACAATGAATAAACCTTATGTTGCCAGAACAGTATTAAAGGGGATTAAAAGATAATTTATGTTCGGATATGTAACTACTTATAAACCTGAACTTAAAATTAAAGAGTTTGAAGCATACAAAGGCATTTACTGTACTCTTTGCAAGGAAATGGGTAAGGAATATGGCTTTTTATCCCGATTTCTATTAAGCTACGACGGTGCTTTTTATGTGATGTATAAAATGGCACTTTCACAAGACAAAATCTGTGCAAAGCAATCCCGATGCAGTTTTAACCCGTGTAAAAAGTGTATGAAAATCACTTGCGATGGTGATATTTACAAGATAGCAAGTACAATTACCGTTTTCCTTGCATATTTTAAATTAGTGGATAATCTCCACGACAGCAAATTCTTAAAAAAATTACTATTATATGTTGTTTATCCTTATTTCTTAATACTGAAAAATAGGGCAAAAAAGAAAAATCTTGAATTGTTTAGAATTGTTGAGGATGGCATGACATCACAATTTGAGGTTGAAAAAAATGAAAACTCATCAATAGATTTATCCGCCCACAATACTGCACATATTCTTGGACAGTTGTTTTCATACAATGAAGAAGATAAGGAAAAGGTGTATGAATTTGGTTATCACCTTGGCAGGGTAGTGTATTTTTTGGATGCATTTGATGATTACGATGATGATGTTAAAAACAAGTTATTCAACCCATTCGTAAATTGCGAAAATGTTATTGAAGATGCAATCCAAACAATAAACCTTTCAATAGGCAGATTGACCGATATATTGAAACAACAGGAATTGTATGACTTTAAGCCAATAATTGAAAATGTCATATATGATGGTTTGAATTATCAATTGGAAAAGATAAAGACTAAACACGGAGGTGAAAAGTGTGAATAATCCTTACGATTTTCTCGGTGTTAGCAGAAATGCAACGGAGAAAGAGATTATGGATGCATATAGGAGAATTGCAGGAGAAATAAACCAGGCAAACCTTTCTGATTTTGAAAGGGCAGAAAAAATGAGGAAACTTGATTCTGCCTATGACTACATTCTCAATGAAATCCGTGGAACATCCGCTTATGCACCAAATAACAACTCTAATAATCAGAATTATTACGGTAATACACAGTATGCGGATGTCCGTAATTGTATAAATACGGGAAGAATAGATGATGCAGAAACTATTTTAAATGGTGTTCCTTCTCAACTGCAGACTGCGGAATGGCATTACCTTAAAGGCATTATTTTTCAACGCAGAGGATGGCTTAATGAGGCATTAGCTCACTTTAAAACTGCGTCTTCAATGGAACCAAATAATTTAGAATATGCAAATGCATTCAATGCAATGAAAAACAACGCAAATGGTGGATACAGAACATCAAGCAAGGGCTCTGATACAGGTGTATGCGATATCTGTTCAACTTTAATTTGTGCGGATTGCTGTTGTGAGTGTTGTGGTGGGGATTTGATTCCGTGTTGTTAATATGAATAATAGAAAAAAACTTTCATTTAAGGTCGCCCTAGGTGGTGTAATTGCAGCATTATCCCTATTGCTGATGCTTGTTGCAGGTGTGACAACAAGTCTTGTATATGCAATTCCAATGGTAACAGGTGCATTTCTTATGGTACTTGTTATTGAATTTGGACCGGGTTTTGCAGGGCTTGAGTATCTTGCAATTTCAATAATTTCAATGCTTTTATTGGGTAACAAAGAAGCGGCAATAATGTATGTTGCTTTCTTCGGATATTATCCTATTATTAAAAGTTTTATCGAAAAAAGCAAAAGCAAAGTTCTTAGTTGGGTAATAAAATACATTATATTCAATACTTCAATGGTTGTTGCATATTTTGTGGTTTCCAAAATCTTTATGATTTCTTTTGATGATTTAGAGGGATTTGGGGAATTTGCTATGCCATTATTATTAGGTGCGGGTAACATGCTTTTTGTGCTGTACGATATTATGCTGACAAGATTGGTAACAATTTACCTTTACAAGTGGCAAAAATATATAAAAAGGGTGTTCAAATAGGATGGCGATAAAAAATCGCGATTTAAAGGATAAGGACCAAAAAAAGAATATTCACGAGGGACACAGAGAAAGATTAAGACAACGGTTTTTAAGAGAAAGTCTTGATAATTTTCAACCGCATAATGTCCTCGAATTGCTTCTGTTTTTCAGTATTCCAATGAAGGATACAAATAATGAAGCACATGCACTTATTGATAGATTTGGTTCGCTTTCAGCAGTTTTTGATGCGAATTTTGATGAACTTATCACTGTTAAAGGTATCGGCGAAAATAGTGCAACCCTGATTAAACTTATTCCTGAATTATTTAAGAAATATGAGGTTGATAAGATAAATCGTGAGGGGGATGTGTTATCTGATTGCGAAGCGGTTGCAAGATATACATCAAAGTACTTTAAAGGTGTTAATGAAGAACATTTATACTTGCTCTGCCTTGATTCAAACTGTAAAATTTTAGGATTTGAACAAATCAGTTCTGGGACAATAAATGCTACGCCAATTAACAATAGAAAAATTGTTGAGCTGGCGTATAAATCCAATGCGGCAAATCTAATATTGGTACATAATCATCCGTCGGGAGTTGTTGCACCATCAAAATCCGATGTAAATGCAACCTTATCCACGGTGGAATTGCTTAAATCCATTGGAATGAGATTAAATGACCATATTATTATTGGCAACGGTGATGATTTCTTTTCATTTCGCAGAAGTGAAAAATGGCGAGGTTTGTTTTAAAAAAGTTGCTTTTTCTCTTGACTTTTATCAACTAATTTCATATAATATCAAGGTCACATAATTGCCGGTGTGATGGAATTGGCAGACGTGCTGGACTCAAAATCCAGTGGTAGCGATACCGTACCGGTTCGACCCCGGTCACCGGCACCAATGAAGGGCTTCGTTTTGAGGTCCTTTTTTTGTTGCGTTTATATTGTTTTAAATACTTTCTTATTGCATTTATATATTTAGTGTGATAAAATAATTTCATAAATTTTGGAAGGGGAATCTTTATGGATTTAAAGAAAGTTATTGAGAAAAAGAACGAAGCTGCTCAATTTATGATTGATGAAATCACTCATATTTGCACAAAGTTTGAAAAAAGAGGTCCTGGTTCAAAGGGCGAACAACAAGCTTGTGAGTATATGGCACAGCAGTTAAAAGATTTAGGTTGCGAAACAACTTATGTTGACGAATTTAAAGAAAACCCAGGCTCTTTCTTTGGTTGGATTTATTTTACAATCACATTCTGCTTTTTAGCACTTGTATCATATTTCTTTATGCCTGTGCTTTCAATCGTATTTATTGTTCTTGGACTTACTCTTTGTGTATTACAGTTCGGTCTTTACAAGAAAACAGTTGATAAGTTCTTTAAAGAAAAAATCGGGCATAATGCAGCAGGCTTCAAAAAACCAACAGGTGAAGTAAAGAGAAGAATTATTTTCAACGGACATCCTGATGGTGCTTGGGAATGGCCATTTAAGTATATGTTTACATATCTTGGTTTTGATATTCACATGATGCTTTGTTTCCTTGGTGCATTCTATACACTCGGAATTGCTATTGCAAATGTTGCAGGTGCTTTTGACGGCAATCCTGAACTTGGTAAGACTCTTGGACTTTGGGGTCTTGTATTCACTCCTTTCTGGTTTGGTCTTTACTTTATGTGGAACAGAAATAAGATAGTTGACGGTGCTAATGATAACCTTTCAGGTTGTTATATCGGTATTGCAATTCTTAAAGCACTTAAAGAAGAAGGCATTGAGTTTGAAAACACAGAAATCGGAGTTGTTCTTACAGGTTCTGAAGAAGCAGGTCTTCGTGGTGCAAAAGCATGGTGTGAAGCACACGCTCACGAGTTCAACGATGTTCCGACATTCGTTTATGCTTATGATACAATCACACAGCCTGAATATATGCAGGTCAACTACCGCGACCTTAACGCAACAGTTAAAGCTGACAAAGATGTTGGTGACTTATATTATGAAGCTTGTGAAGAACTTGGAATTAAATGTGGTAAGGGTGTAGTTCCACCACTTGGCGGTGCAACTGACTCAGCAGCATTTGCCCAGGCAGGTATGCGTTCAACGGGTATCACAGCACTTAACCATGCTCTTCCTGATTTCTATCACACAAGACTTGATACTCCTGATGCACTTAATAAGACTTGCCTTGCAGATTGCTTCGCAGCAAGTGTTAAAGTGCTTGAAAAGTTTGATAACGGTGCAAAACAGTAATATATTTTTTACTCCCTTGATTTTACAAGGGAGTATTTTTATGTTCATTTTTTGTTAAAAAACATTGAAATACATATTACTTTGTGATATAATTACAACATTATATTATGAAAGAGGGATTTTATGAAAATCAATGACCTTTTGCATAAAGTTTATGGTACAAATCCTAACGACCCAAGCAGTCTTCAGCCTAAAGAAGCACTTGCTTATGGTATTGCAGGTTTTGGTCAGAACTTTATTTGCACAATCATCGGTTCATACCTTACAATCTTTTTGACAGACGCACTTCTTTTTGGTGCTGAAGGTGTTACAATCGGTACTCTTACCGGCTCAATGGCAGTTGCTTATTTGATGCTTGGTACTCGTATTTTTGACGCTTTCAATGACCCTATTATGGGTTCAATTGTTGATAAAACAAGAACAAAGTGGGGTAAATGTCGTCCTTATCTTAAATGGATGGCAATTCCAATCGCAATTATGACGATTGCTTGTTTTTTACCTGTTTTCCAGGCAAAGGCAACATCAACATTCGTTATTATTGCAATTATTTATGTTATCTGGTCAGTTGTTTATACGGTTGCTGACGTTCCTTATTGGGGACTTTCAACCTGTATGACAAATGACACTGTTGTTCGTGGTAATCTTCTTACAGTTACTCGTCTTCTTTGCACATTGGGTGCAGGTATCGTTACTGTATTTGTTCCTATTATCACAGGTGCTGTTACATCTAAGTACAAATATCCTGACACAGAAGCAGGTATAGCACAAATTATGGCTGATAAGGGAGTAGATGCTGAAACTGCAGAGAACTTTGTTGGTACTGTTATTGCAGGTCAAGAAGTTGCAAATGCCGATACTCTTAAATGGACATATTTTATTGCAGCAGTGGTTCTTGTTGTCGCAGCAATTCCAATGTTCTTCTATGGCTTTAAACATACAAAAGAACGTTTCACAGCTGATGATAACCCACCAAGCTTTGGACACAATATGAAGCTCCTTTTTAAGAACAAAGAACTTCTTCTTATTGTTCTTTCGGGTAGCCTCGGCGGTGCAAGAATGGTTTATACATACACAGGCGGTCTTTATTTTGCAAAATATGTTCTTCAGAATGAAGGTATGTACAGCTTGATTACTCTTCTTGTTGTTCCTGGTGGTCTTGTTGCATCACTTCTTGTTCCGTGGATGTCAAAGAAATTTACAAAGAAGTGGGCATATATTATTGTTCATCTCTTTGGTGGTCTTGTAATGGGTGTTATGTACTTTGTTGGATATGATGCAACATGGAAACTTGTTGTTGCAGCTATTGGTCTTGTTCTTCTTGGTATTCCACAGGGTGTTAATAATATCATCACTTATGCTATGATTGGTGATACTGTTGATTATCTTGAGTGGAAAACCGGTGAGCGTGGTGAAGGTATTTGCTTTGCAATGCAGACTCTTATCAATAAGATTGGTATGGCTGTTGGTGCATTTATCGGTGTTATTTCCTTCGCAGCTGCAGGTATCAATGCTGAAACAGGTTACATTTCTGCAGAAGGTGCACAGACACTTTGGAGAATGCTTGTTCTTTCAGGTGTTATCAGTATGTTTGCATGTGCAGTTCCAATGTTCTTCTATACAATTACAGAAAAGAAACAAGCACAAATGGTTAAAGAAATCGAAGCAAGAAAAGCTACTAAGTAATTATATTTATAAAATAATTCAGGACGGTGGTAGGAAACTATCACCGTCCTTTTTGGTGTAATATGAAATATGAGAATATTGTAAAAGGAACTTTTATTGAAAGACCTAATAGATTTATTTCAATATGTGAAATCAATGGCAAAAAAGAAATCTGTCATGTTAAGAATACCGGCAGATGTCGAGAATTGCTTATAAAAGGTGTTACTGTCTATCTTGAGAAAAGTTCTAATCCAAACCGAAAAACTCAATATGACCTTATTGCTGTTCAAAAGAAAGATAGATTAATCAATATGGATAGCCAAGTCGTTAATAAAATAGCTTTTGAGTTTTTGCCAACACTTTTTCAGGATGCTAAATATATAAAACCTGAGTATAAATATGGTAATTCAAGAATTGATTTTTATGTTGAAACTGAAAACGAAAAAATCCTTCTTGAAGTCAAAGGCGTAACCCTTGAAAATGAGGGTGTAGTGAGTTTTCCTGATGCTCCGACAGTGAGGGGCGTTAAACACCTTAAAGAGTTGCAAAAAGCCGTTACAGAGGGATATAAAGCCTATGTGCTGTTCGTTATTCAGATGTCCGATGTGAAATACTTTGAGCCAAACACAAATACACATCCTGAATTTGCCGAAGAATTAAAACACGCAAGAGATAATGGTGTTGTTCCGTTAGCATTTGATTGTGCAGTAACTCCCGATACAATTAAAATCAGAGAACCGATTCTTATAAAGATATAAAAATATGCCGTAGTCATTTTGACTACGGCATTATATATTTGTGTGTTTGGAATTAACCGAATTGTGAAAGCAGGAAGCCGGCAGCAACTGCTGAACCGATAACACCTGCAACATTTGGACCCATTGCGTGCATCAAAAGGAAATTTGAAGGATTATACTTTCTACCCTCGGCCTGTGCAACACGAGCAGCCATAGGAACAGCAGAAACGCCTGCTGAACCGATAAGTGGGTTAACCTTACCCTTTGTTACAACATTCATAATCTTCGCAAGGATTACACCACCGGCAGTTGAGAATGCGAATGCCAATAAGCCGATTCCGATAACAAGTAAAGTTTTCTTGTTAAGGAACGCAGAACCTTCTGCAGTAGCACCAACTGTTGTACCAAGTAAAATTGTAACAATATTACAAAGTGAGTTCTGTGCTGTGTCTGAAAGTCTGTCAGTAAGTCCGCTTTCTTTGAAAAGGTTACCAAGCATAAGGAAACCAAGAAGAGGAGCAACTGAAGGAAGAATAAGAACACAGATAACAGTAACAATAATCGGGAAGATAATTTTTTCAGCCTTACTTACAGTTCGAAGCTGATTCATTTTGATTTCTCTTTCCTTTTTTGTTGTAAGCAACTTCATAATCGGAGGCTGAATCAATGGAATGAGAGCCATATATGAATATGCAGCAACTGCGATTGAACCCAAAAGGTGGGGAGCAAGTTTTCCGGTAAGGAAAATTGCTGTAGGACCATCTGCACCACCAATAATAGCGATTGAAGCTGCCTCTTCAGGTGTAAATTCACCTGAAAGCATAGCGATTGTGAATGCTACATAAATACCTAACTGTGCAGCAGCACCTAAAAGAAGGCTTGATGGGTTAGCCAGAAGCGGTCCAAAGTCAGTCATAGCACCAACACCCATAAATATAAGGCAGGGGAAGATACTTGACTTAACACCGGCATAGATTAGTCGTAAAACGCCTGTATCATACCAATGTGCATTTGGGTCCAAATATGGATTATTATCACCGACAAAAGACATATTGGTTGGGTCAGCCATAATTTCGGGATAAATGTTAACAAGAAGCATACCAAAGGCAATAGGAATTAAAAGTAATGGCTCAAATTTCTTAACTATCGCAAGATAGAGAAGAACAAATGAAACACCAATCATAACCCAGTTCTGCCAAGGTAAGTTTACGAAGTTAGATTGATTAAAAAGCTCTACAAGAGCGTTTACTATTTGCATATCTGCACCTCAATTAGCCGATAACTGCAAGAACTTCGTCAGTAGCAACTGATGCGCCTTTTGTTGCAATAACTTGCTTAACTGTACCTGCACAAGGAGCAACGATTTCGTTTTCCATCTTCATAGCTTCAAGGATGAAAAGAACATCACCTTCGTTTACTGCCTGACCGTTTGAAACATTAACTGAAAGAACTGTACCTGGCATTGGAGCAGTAACTTTTGTACCCTCACCAACAGCAACAGGAGCAGGTGCAGCTGCAGGAGCCGGAGCTGCTTCAACAACAGGAGCTGGGGCAGGAGCCGGAGCAACAACAGGAGCTACAACTGGTGCAACAGGAGCTGCAACTACAACAGGAGCTGCTGATGGAACAACAGCAGTAACAACTGCTTCATTAAGTTCATTTACTTCAACTTCGTAATCATTTCCGTTTAATGTAACTACATATTTCATTTTAATATTCTCCTTTATTTCTCAATGAGTTTAATTGATTTGAATACAAGTCTGTCGAGTGGAATTCCTGATTCTTTGCTTGTGATTGCCATTACTTTAGCAGCAGTTTCGTCATCTGTTTTGTAAAGTTCAGGTGTATCACAAAGTCTGATTGACTTGAAAACAAGTCTTTCGAGAGGAATTTCTGTCTGATGGCTAACAATAGCCATAATTGATGCCGCTGTTTTATAGTCAGTTTTATAAAGTTCAAGGGAGTCATCAAGTTTAATTGAACTGAAAGCAAGTTTGTTAAGTGGAATACCACTTTCGTGACTCACAATAGCCATAATTGATGCTGCAGTTTTATAGTCTGTTTTATAAAGCATAAGACCATCAACTTGCTGTGTAGGTGCAACTGTTACAACAGGAGCAGAAACAGGCGCAGGAGCAGGTTTTGCTTCGCTTTTAGGAGCAGGTGCTTCCACATTCTCTGTATTATCTGCTTTTTTTGTACCACCTTCAAAAGTACGGATAACCTTTGAAATGCCAACAATAATAACTGCAAGAACTATAAGAACAATTAAAACGACAATGAAACCGGTAACAGAAACACTTAAAATTTCTGATAATGCCATTTTATGTCCTCCTTAGTCGATTCTCTTGATTGAATACTTAAATGTGTTCTTTTCTTTTTCTGCCCTGGCTTCAAGGAATTTTTCAGCCTGAGCCGGGAATGCGATATATGAAAGAACATCTTCGTCACATTTTGCCATATCGCCAAGCTCAGCCTTTGTTTTATCAAACATTGGCTCAAGAGTATCAGCAAAACGACATGTTACAGGCTCATCATCACCAAGAACTTTCTTTTGAAGGTCAGCATCAATTTCGCCCGGAGCCTTACCATACTCACCCTTGATATAAGCTTTGATTTCTTTTGAGATATTTTTATATCTTTCGCCAACAAGCACATTTGTAACAGCTTGATTACCAACCATCTGGCTGAGAGGAGTAACAAGTGGGGGATAACCCATATCTTTACGAACCTGAGGAATTTCTAAAAGAGCCTCTTCCATTCTGTCAAGAGCATTCATATCCTCAAGGTTTGCCATCATATTTGAAAGCATACCGCCAGGAACTTTATAAGTCAAAGCATCCGTATCAGTTACAAGTGCTTTTGGTTTCAAAAGTCCTGATGAAAGATAATTATCACGAAGTGGCTTGAAATGGTCGTTTACTTCTTTTAATGTGTTTCTGTCAAGACCTGTTTCATAGCCAAGACCTGTGAGAGCATCATAAAGTGTTTCTGTCGCAGGTTGTGCAGTACCACCTGAGAAGCATGATGTTGCTGTATCAATAATGTCGCAACCTGCTTCAACTGCTTTAAGGATTGTCATATAAGCCATACCTGTTGTGCAGTGAGTATGAAGAATAACAGGCATTTCAGGCATTGCATCCTTTATAGCACCAACAAGGTCTTTTGCTTCAACGGGGGTCATAACGCCTGCCATGTCTTTGATACAGATTGTAGAACAACCCATTTCTTTCATTTCTTTACAAAGAGCAACATAGTTCTGGAGTGTATGAACAGGGCTTGTTGTATAAGAAATAGCACCTGATGCAATTGCACCGTTTTTGATTGTTTCATCAACTGCGACTTGGATGTTGCGTACATCATTAAGTGCATCAAAAATTCTGATAACATCAATACCGTTTTCAATGCTCTTTTTAACAAACATTCTTACAACATCATCCGGATAGTGCTTATAACCAAGAAGATTCTGACCACGAAGAAGCATCTGAAGTTTAGTATCAGGACACTTTTCTTTGATTCTTCTGAGTCTTACCCATGGGTCTTCATTAAGGTAACGAAGACATGAGTCAAAAGTAGCACCGCCCCAGCACTCGAGAGAATAATAACCTGCCTTATTAAGCTTATCAAGAACCGGTTCAAAATCTTCAAACGGCATTCTCGTAGCAATAAGTGACTGGTTGGCATCTCTTAATACGGTTTCTGTAAACTGTACTTTCATAGTTTTTTGCCTCCAAACACAAATAGTTAATACATAAAATACAAAATTTCCCAATTTAATGTATTGTGATTATTATACATTATAAATATATTATTATCAATAGAAAAGAAATAATAAAAATATTTTTGTCACAATAACAAAAAAAGACACCGATTTGTGCCTTTTTTTGTCAAAAAATTGACATTCACTTTTTTGCTTTTTTCAACCTGAATAAAGTCACGATACCCATAATGATTAAAAATGATGCAAATACCTTTGTCAGTATATGAGATTCTATGTTTTTCAAGAACAGATTTGATATAATCGCCCCCAAAATGCCACCGATTATTACAGGATATATTTGTTTGAATTCAACCTGTTTTTTAACAGAATAAATTATAGTTGCTAATGTTGCACAGGGTATAAAAAATATAAGATTTATGCCTTGTGCAGTGATTTGTGGAATGTTAGCAAAAATAACAAGATAAATAATTAAAACTCCGCCACCGCCAAACCCCATGGAGCCTATTAACCCTGATATAAACCCTGCAACAATTGGTATAATATAACTCATTTGAAAAACAACCTCAATCCTGCCCAAATCATAAAAATCCCAAAGAAAATAGTTAAAATTTTGTTTGATGTTTTTCTTATTACAAATGTTCCGAGAACACTGCCTAAAAGCCCGGGAACGATGTAAATATAGGTGTCGGAAAACTTCACATTTCCATTTAACAAATATATAAAAGCACTGATAATTGTTATTGGCAGAATTGTTGCAACTGCATTTATTTGTGCGTCTTTCTGGTTCATTCCTATCTTTTTATATAGTGGAACAGTCAACATTCCACCGCCTGCACCTAATACCACATTAACAACACCAATCATTATTCCCGAAAAAAACTTTTTAACACCACTCATAAATACACCTCGTTATATTTTACCCCAAAAACTTTATAAATTTGTCTAATATGATTTAAAGCAATTACAAATATGTTTAATAGAATAATTCCCTTTACAAGCGAATTTTGTTCACCTATAATGTTATTGTAAATCTAATAGAATAAAGTTATTATTGACTTGTAGCTACAAGAAATATTTTGAGGTGATTTTTATGACAATATATTTTGGTGAAAATATTAAAAGGTTACGAAAAGAAAGACAACTTACCCAAGAAACTCTTGCAGATTTTTTAGGTGTTTCATTCCAGACAATTAGTAAATGGGAAAGAGGAGAAACCTATCCTGATATAACAATGCTACCTGTAATTTCATCGTTTTTTAATATCACTGTTGACAATTTGCTTGGTATAAATAAAACTCGTGAAGAAGAAAGAATCAATGAGTATATTAAACTTTATGATGATATGAAGTTGAAAGATTTAACCTTAACATATAACAAGTTTGATAAAGCAGTTAAAGAGTTTCCAAATGATTTTAGAATACTAATTCGATATATGGAGCTGTTGTACGAAGTTAAAGGTTTTGGACAAGGTGAATATAAAGGTATTTCAAAAGAGATTGCATCTATTCATGAAAAGATACAGAATCATTGTACAGATGACAATATAAGAATACGCTCAAAGGTAATTATGATTTCTCATTTATTGACATTATATCATTGTGTACCTAATGAAGAAGGAAAATATCGTACAAACAACAAATATCTTAAACAGGCAGAAGAAATTACTAATTCTTTACCATCAATGAAAGATTCCAGGGAATTGATGCTGATGAGTTTGGCATTTGATACAGAAAACTATAATATAACGCATAAAAATGCTCTTGAAGAATTGTTGTTTATATTGCAAGATACATTATTTGGATATAGTTATAATTATAAATCTGAAAAAAGACTTGAAATTCTTAAGCATATACAAGGATTAATTAACTTGATATTTTGTGATGGAAACTATGGTAAGAATTGCGTTAACAGGCTTTATAATTATGGGCATATAGGACATTTATACCATCAAATCGATGATGATATAAATGCCTTAAAATATCTGAAAATCACTGCTGAATACGCAAAGGAACTGGACGCCAATCCCGATGTTTCGGAAAAAGTAATGAGACATTATAATTTCGGACCAATTTATCGCGAAACTAATTTATCTCAATTTATGAAAATTGTAATGACCGAACATTATCCGCTATCCGATGAATTCAAATCAACACCTGAATTCAAAGAAATTCTTTCAATGTTAGATTAAAAGAAACCCCCTCAGCAACATGCTTGTTGTTGAGGGGGTTAATGTTATTTAGATAATGTTTGGAGTTTATTACCAACAAATACAACAAAATGTTTTAGCCAATGTAAAGCTGCGTTGACAGTAACTTCGACTTGGTCAACGGTTGTTGCCGGTTTATAGATGTCTGGGTCAGCATCCCAATATTCTGTGTGACAGTTTTCTTCAGTCATCGGTTCAAGTGTATCAGTTTCAGCGTCATAAACCATAAACTGAGTATATGGGAAATCTTTAATAGTCAGCTGTCTGTCTGCAGATGCAACCTCATAAAGTATTTTGAGTTCGTAAGATGTCCATTTGGAATGAGTAGAACCTTTGATGAACCAGGTGGTGTCAGGATATATACATGTAGAAGCATCAATGAGCTTGTCTGGGGAGATATAGTGACCCTTACCTTCAGCTGTTCTTTGAGCAATATAATCATCTGAAAGGGTTTCATAAACAGTTGGTGTTGTTGCACCGAAAGATGAACGTTTTACGGAAGCGAATTGGTCTGAAACCAAATCAGCACTTGTGCAAATAGGTATCATCTGGAATCCGTATTTTGAAATTGCACCAAAGTTTGCACCTCCATCCTTAATCTTCTGGATAAGTTCAGGAACTCTTTGGCGAACTTCCTTAACGTATTTTAAATATTCATTTTTTCACAGTCTTCAAATGTAATTCTTTAAGTCCGTCAACTTCGTCGCAGATTTCTTTAAGATTACAAGTTGAGCAGTCAAACATAACATTGTCAAAAATATGATTTAATGCCGATGTTGTCTGACATATTTTCTTTGCAACAGAATTTAACTTCTCAAAATCATCAAAATTAGTAACAAAGTAGATTTCTGCACTTTTAACATAGTCGAATTTAAGATACTCGTTCAAAAGTGTTTGACCGTAATCGGCAAAGGTAATACCTGATTTAATTGCTTTTTTGCTTACTCTTATCTGCTCACGCATATTAAGTGCCGATGCTCTTGTCATAAATCCGTCAACATTCAAACGATATCTTAAAGCCTCTAATTCCTTGATTTTGTTGAATGTATCCTGTTCATTAGGAAAATCTTCAATCTGTACAAAAACGAACTTGCCAAAAGGGGAGTCGGACTTGATTTTATCAATGTCATTTCCTGATAAATAAACAGAATTTGTGAATCCCATATCACTTGAAACAGCAAGACTGCTGACACAAGGTTTTTGACTACCGCCAAGTTCAAATGCAGAGTCCGACAAGAAAATAACAGAGTTTTTATCGCTTATATCAAGTGAAATTCCTTTTGAAAGCATCTTTGAATTATTTAAAGTATCTTTAATTTCATTGATAAGGTTATTATATAATCTCATTATAATTTCTTATCTCTTTTCATTTTGTCATAGTGTTTCTGCAACCAGTCATAAACAACTCTTACAAGCTTCATATCAAGGTTAAACCAATAAATTGCAAAAGTTATAAGGAAAAGTGCAAGAACAACACCAAGAATTATTAAAATAACATTCATTTAGTTCACCTTTGCAAGACCTTTCTGGCGTGCGTATTCAGCAGCACCTAAAGCACCCATTAACTGTGGGTCCGTTTTAAGCTCAACGACATTGATTTTAAGCACTTTTTCAATAGCCTTTTTAAGTCCATCGTTTTTAGCACAACCACCTGTAAGTGTAATACTATCAACAGCACCTGCCTTTTTTGCCATAACAAAGCATCGTTTTGCAACTGCCAATTGAATACCTGCTGCGATTTCGTCCATTGGTTTTCCTTCACCAACAAGTGAAATAACTTCTGATTCAGCAAAAACCGTACACTGTGCAGTAATCGGAATTGTATTTTTTGCATTAAGCGAAAGCTTTGAAAATTCAGGTAATGTCATTTCAAAAGCATTGGCCATAGCCTCGTAGAAACGACCTGTACCTGCAGCACATTTATCGTTCATAGCAAAGTTTTTAACAGTACCGTCTGTGTCAATTGAAATACCTTTAACATCCTGACCGCCAATATCGATTATTGCTTTAACTTCAGGGTTTGTAACATGTACACCCATAGCGTGACAACTGATTTCAGAAATGTTTTCGTCAGCAAAAGGAACCTTATTTCGTCCGTAACCGGTACCGATAAGATATGTAAGTTCTTTTGCAGAGTTAAGTCCTTCTACTTGTGCAACTGCGTCTTGGAGTGCAATTTCAGCACTCTGAACAGGGTTTATTTTACTTCTATTAGTCACATTGGCAACCATATTACCGTTTTCATCAAGAATAACACATTTTGTATATGTTGAGCCAACATCGCATCCACCAAAATACTTCATTTTTATCTTCTCCTTTACCAAGCCAAATCATCTTCAAAATCTACAAGTGAAGCATCAAGTGGCTCTTCTTGTAAAACTGTCTGCATATATTTGTTAACCTGGTCACGCATTTCACGACGGGAAATTGTGCGTGGGTCCATAAGGTCTTGTTTAACCCAGATAAAGTTAACATTTCTCTCTCTTGCCTGGTCATCAAAAATGCCTGTAAGACCATCCATACCTTTACAAGAAATCTGGTCATACATAATAACTGTATCAGCATTGTATTCGTCAACTATTCTCCAAAGCTCGTCAACAACATTTTTGTAACCGCCCTTGGTGTGCTTTCTCATAATTGAACGCTGATATGTTTTTGCAAGGTCTTTAAGGGACTGTTCTTTATCTTCTGTGTCAATGTGAAGATATGAAATCATTGTTTCCATATCCATAACAACATTTACACCCCAACAGTTTTCAAGCCAGTTAGCAAAACTTGTGTAGTAGTTAGCAGGGCAGGACCATACAACAGCTCTGTGACGCATTTCTTTTGAAACAGGAGTTTTCTTTTCGTAGGCCTTCATCATTATTTTGTTAACTTTTTTGTCGACTTTTAAGAAACGCTCATTTGAACCGCCTGAAAGGTTGAAATAGAAAATTCTGTAAAGCCAGAAACAAGCTCCTGTCATCTGTGGGTATTCAGTTCGGTTAATATCCCATTTTTGAAGTTCATATTCAAGCTGTTCATTATACTGTTTAATTCTACTGAAATATGCGTCCCAGTCAAATTTTTCACCGGTCTGCTTTTCAATAAACTCAATAAGAGCCTTAATTTCGTCAACACCATATTCTTGGACATCTTCACCATTGTAACGAAGCGGAATACCAAAACAATGTGTAGGTAACTGCAATCTTCTGTCAAGGAAAGATGAGTTCATAATTGAACCGTCACAAGGCATATTAGTACCAATCATACAACAACCCATTTTTGGATAGTCGTCTTCAATAGCAACGCCTGCCTCAGCACTTGGAAGGGGGCATACGTCAGCTGGAACACCAAAACTTTCAACAACTTCAAGATAAGGAGGTGTAATTTGTTGGTCAACCATTGAAGCAAGGAAAATGGGTAATGTCTGTAATGGTACGGGGATAAGATTCGGGAAACCTGTAAAGATTTCATTTGGAACAATCTCATCCATTAAAACAATTCTCTTTGAGAGTTTGTTGTTGGGATTGATTTTCTCGTCAGCCTTTAATGATAAGTTAATCATATCTGTTGTATGCTTAACAATCATATTATAATGCAAATGAGCCATACGAAGTTGTGGACCACGAAGACCGGCAACGTGACGGTCAATGAATGACGGAGCAGAGAGATAAGATGCCATCCAACGATAACGCCAGATACCTTTTACTGTTGAAACAGGTGCTTTAAGGGCCATCTTGATAATGTCTTTCCAAGTAACAAGCCAACGGTAATAGTCATACATTGTGTCTTTGAATCCACGCCATTCACGGTGTTTGAGTATGGCAGTATGCTCTTTGTAAAGTTTGCCGTAATTATCCATTTTCTCTCATCTCCTTTGCTTTTTGAATCTTCTTGATTTCAAGGCTTTCAACAAAAGCCTGAACTCGGGTGCGAAGCTGTCCTGATGCAGAGGCTGTGTATTGACGGTCAACGGCTGCAGTAGGCACACCGTAGTCACCACTCATAACATAGGAAGCAAGGGCACGCTCGTAACCCCAATACTCGCAGAATTTAATCTGTTCATACATAACACCATCTGCATGATATTTGTCAACTAATTCCTTAACATAGTCACGTCTTTCCTGCACTTTTTCATGACTCATATATCTTGGACACTGACTTGTCTTCATATAGTGAAGTGCAATCTGAGTAAGAACATCTTCTTCGTCGTTAAGTACGATTTCCTCACGACCTGGCATCGAACCGAAGCAAAAACGGTCAGCAACAACCAATGCACCACTGTCCTCGATAAGTTTTGTAAAGTCAGGGTCGTCCATTTCAGAACCTACAACAACGATTTTTGCTCTGTAATTTTTCATCTGGTCAGGTTCTCTTGTTTTTAATTCTTCTGCAGTTTCACGGAGCTTGTCAAGAATTAAATATTTTGGACAACAGTATGTTGCAACACAAAGAACATGGAATTCATAACCTGTAATTCTCGGATTTTCTTCTTTACGGTATTCACCAATCTCAGTAATAAGCCGGCAAATCTCGTTGTGCTCCTCAACAGCCTTTCTTAATGCCCCATCACTTGTGTCGATACCATAAACCTCTTGCAACTTGTCAAGCACTTTAACCCTTAATTGATTTGCATAGTGTTTTACTGTATGCTGTTCAATCTTGAAAGGTGAGTCAACAAAGCTTACAAAGAATTTATCGTTTGGAACAAGGTTAAGCAACTCAAAATGCTCGTATGTACGATTCATTTCAGAACAAGTTTCAGACCCGATAAGGGCAGAAAGAAAATTGTATCCACCCTCAATACCCCTTTCAAGTATTGCTTTTGAGTAACCACAAAGGAATGAACTCATATAATAAGTTGCAATATCCATTGAGCCTGTTCGTGGTGCACGAAGTCTTACTGAAAAACAGTTGTCAAGATTCAATAAAACCTCCGGAATGTGATAGCAAGTGTAGGCAATAGCAAGTTTACCTTCGCTGGTTGCTTGTTTAACAAGGTCATTGTTTGCCTCTTGCAACAAGTTTTCAAAATAGATTAAATGTTTTAAATCTTTCATTTATATAACCCCAATCTCATTAAGAGCTTTTCTAACACCATTAACAACATTTGACTCAGATGGAAGATTAAAAATGTTTTCTCCCTTGATGTCAAATACTGATAAATTTTTATCATCCTCAATATAACTTAAAACAGGAATTCCGTTTGTATCAACGTAATCTTTAAGACTTTCATCTGCCATACGGTTTATGATTACACCGATTTTTTCATACATAACAAGTTCATCTGCAACAGATTTGATTGTGTTTATAACCTGACAGCCTTTTTTGCTTGGGTCAGTAATAAGAAGCAGGTGAGTAACCTTTTCCATAACACGACGATTTATCTGTTCAATTCCTGCTTCACCGTCAATAACGACATAATCAAACTCGTTTGAAAGAATTGAAATGACCTCTTTCAAATATGAATTTATTTTACAGTAACATCCCGCAGTTTCAGGGCGACCGACTGCGATAAATGAATAGCCGTCGGTTTCAATGAGTGCGTCAAATATTCTGTATTTTGCTTCGCCTAAAAGTTCGATTGCTGTTCTTGTGTCACCCTCATCAACTGATGCAATAATTTCTTTTCTGATGTCGTCTATTGTAAGTTTGACATCAATTCCCAATGCAGTTGAAAGACCAACGGCAGGGTCAGCATCAATTGCCAAAATTTTCTTGTCAGGATACTTTTCAACAAGACATCTGACAATTGTTGCAGAAAGTGAGGTTTTACCAACTCCACCTTTACCTGCAACTGCAATAATAGTTGCTTTTCTTTCCACTTTTCTCACCTTATTTAATTGCTATTGGCATATTCCACTTAAATGTCATAGCAAGAATTCTCAATATAAATGTAACGGCAACACCAATGATAATTGCAAAAGTTTCGTTTATATGGATTGCTGAGCCGTATATGTAAAGGACATAATATACTGATGCTCCAATCAATGCAGCAACTGCATAAATTCGTTTAACTAATACAAACGGGGTATAGTTTGTGAGAACATCTCGAAGCATACCACCGCATATACCGGTTAAAAGACCACAAGTGATGCAAATCAAGGCGTCGGATGAATGTCCTTGTTCAATTGCTACTCTAACACCGATAACTGCAAAAACACCAAGTCCCAATGCGTCGAAAACATCGTTAATATGTTCTATTTTTAACTCGTTTTCCAAATATGTATGGCTGAATTTTCTTGCAAACAAGAAAACAATTATTGCAACAATCACGCATATTAAAATGTAATATTTTAAACCAAAGATAGCGGGAGGAGAAAAACTAAAAATAACATCTCTTGTAAGTCCTCCACCGTGAGCAGTAATAATTGCAAGAAGTATAACACCAAAAAGGTCGGTTTTTCTTCTTATGGCAACCATAGCACCTGAAATAGAAAAAGCAATTACACCAAGTATTTCAACAAAATTTGAAAATATTTCCATAATCAAAACCTCGTTTTACAAACAAGTACAAAGTTTTACAATATCGTTATTATTTTAACACAAAACACTTTAATAGTAAAGTGTTTAATAAATAATAAAAGCCACAAATTTTCATTGTGACTTAAAATATTGATATAAAACTTTTAACATAAAAATATATCACATAATAGCATCATTATAACCCCTGATATTCCACCGACAGATGACACACCAAGTGTCCAACCATTTACAGGAATATGTATTGATATGTATTTTCCTAATAGATTTACGGCAAATATTGCACAAAGCCCTTGTAACGCTGTAAGGAATAATGAAAGGAAGAACCTTTTTGATTTAATATGAGAAATGAAAATTACGAATATATAAATTGAAAATATAATTGCCAAGAAGATTTTTCCTGAATTCATTTAGTTCACTCCTATAGTTGAATTGGACATATTATTTTTATTAAAAATAAGCTTAAATTATTCCTGTTT
>JAZSBY010000013.1:0-3462 GCA_045602655.1 Candidatus Fimenecus sp.
CGGATTACACTGTATTTTTCGATAGCCTCGTCAATCTTGCTCTTTCGTCTGATACCTGCAGTATCGATAAAAACGAAGCTTCCGTGTTTATTTTCAATGATCGTATCTGTTGCGTCACGGGTTGTTCCTGCGATGTTTGAAACGATAACTCTTTCCTCACCTGCAATTTTGTTAATCAGTGAAGATTTACCTGCATTTGGTTTACCGATAACGGCAACCTTTACTATATCGCTTTCATCTTCGTTTTCAAAATCCTCTGGAAGATACTCAAGGACCTTATCAAGCAAGTCACCCGTACCGTGGCCGTGAGCAGCAGAAACCTGAATAGGGTCACCAAGACCTAAATTATAGAACTCATAAAACTCTGCAGGTGGCTCACCCAAGGAGTCTGCCTTATTAACGCAGAGAATAATGGGTTTGTTGCTCTTAATAAGCATTGTTGCAACTTCTTCGTCCGTTGCCACAACACCTGTACGGACATCTGTTACAAAAATAATAACATCGGCACTGTCAATGGCAAGCTGTGCCTGACGACGCATCTGTGAAAGAATAATATCGTCTGAATAAGGCTCAATCCCGCCTGTACCAACAAGCAACATCTCGTGGCCAAGCCATTCGCAGTCACCGTAAATTCTGTCACGGGTAACACCGGGTGTATCGTCAACTATTGAAAGTCTTTTACCAATCAGTTTATTAAAAAGTGTACTTTTTCCAACATTTGGACGACCTACAATCGCCACTACGGGTTTTGCCATTATTCCACCCCCAGAATATCTTTTAAAACCTGACCTCCGTCACCGTTAGTCAGAATAATTTTCGTGTTTAATCTGTTTTCCAATTCCTCGACTGTCATATCGTCAAGGAATTTGTTTTTATTTTCGGTATGATTTGTGTAGTCACTTATCATCCCGCTTGGTAACAGTAAAGCTTCACCTAAATCACAATCCTTTAACTGCTCATAAAGGTCAATTCCCGTTACAAGTCCCGAAACTGTTATAGTTTCACCGAAAAAGTTATTGATTATTTTCTTTACATTGATTTTTATATTGTATTTTTCTTCTGCCATCTTACAAAGGTCACAAAGATATGGGTAAAAATCCGTACCTGTTGCCAATGTGACATTCTTACGGGTTGGTTTTGCGTTGCAATACTCCGTTTCATCAAGGAAAGCGTCATAGAATGAACGGACCAAGCCAACACCGTTATCAAGCTGAGGATAACCGTCATAATACTCGGCAGACGGCAACTCTCTTTCTGCCTTAATAAAGAATTCGTCGGCAGGATACACAAGTCCCACACCCAATTCCTTGCGGAATTTTTGAGAATACTCCTCAATTATATCAATTGTTTCCCCTGCTGTCTGTTTGTTATAAGGTTCAAGTTTTTCAAGTCCCTCACGGAATTTTGTAAGCCCTACAGGAACTGCCGCTATACTCTGGACCGACGGATAAAGTGCTGACAATTCCTCCACACTTCTACGGAGTTCGTCACCGTCATTTATACCGGGACAAAGGACAAGTTGGGTATTCATTTTAATACCTGCGTCGGCTAATCTTTTAATAATTTTAAGACTTTCACCTGCATTTTTGTTCTTCATCATCTTAACACGAAGTTGGGGATTCATTGTGTGAACAGAAATGTTAACGGGACTTATGTGCATACTTATTATACGCTCAATTTCGTGTTGGGAAATATTAGTAAGAGTAATATAATTACCAAAAAGAAAGGACAGACGACTGTCATCATCCTTGAAATACAAGCTGGGTCTTAATCCCTTTGGCAACTGGTCAATAAAACAGAAAATGCACTTGTTCTTACAATGCTGTTGCTTGTCCATAAGATATGTGTCAAATTCTAATCCGCAATCTGAATTTTTTGTTTTAACAACCCTGAATTTTCCGTCAGCACATTTAAAAGTTAAGGTGATATTCTGCTCTGCCATATAAAAATCGTAATCAAGTACATCCATAATGGAGTTACCGTTGATTTTAAGCAACTCGTCCCCTGCTTTAATGCCCTTGGAGTCACAAAGGGAATTCTTTTTTACACCGTTTACTTTTACTGACAAAGCACTCACCCACTTTCTTAATTGTTTTTAAGCAAGACTAAAAGGCGGAGAGAAATCGTTCTTTCCGCCTTCTTAAATCAAAAGATAATTCTAAAGGAATTAAGCCTCTTCTTTAAGAGCAACAACCTGTCTTCCCTTATACTGTCCGCATTCACCGCAAACTCTGTGAGGTCTCTTGTAACCACCGCAGTTTGGGCACTTTACAAGCTCAGGAGCTGTCATCTTCCAAACGTTTGAACGTCTCTTATCTCTTCTTGTTTTTGAAACTCTTCTCTTAGGTACTGCCATTTGGGGCACCTCCTTATAATATTATAAATAATAATTAACTAATCTTCAAGCAACGAAAGCAACGCTGCCATTCGCGGGTCAACATCCTTTTTGCAGTCACAAGGACCTTCATTAAGGTTTTTACCGCATTTGGAACAAAGTCCCTTACAATCTTCATCACACAAAAATCTTAATGGTAATGAAAAAATTATATCTTCACAAACAAGTGAAGGTAAATCTAGCACCGAATTCTCAACAACAATATAGTCGTCGTTATCTTCGTTCATGAGTTTGTTAGCAAGTAAATGCTCGAAATCAACCTGAAAATCCTTCTTGAAGCCCTCGGCACATCGACTGCAAACCACGGTTGCTGAAAACTTTGCACTTCCTGACAACGACACAATTCCCGTTTTATTCTCGATTTTACCACTAACCGCAATTCCCGGTGCGTCAAGTGAAATATCGTCAGAAAGAGAGTATTCTGGTTCAAAGCAGAAATCAAATTCCTTTTTTGAGCCCTCAAGGTTAAAAATCTGTTCAAGTTGAATATTCATAAAACATTCCTCATTACATGCGTAGAATATTATATATTTATATTTCGTTTTTGTCAACAAAAAATTACAAATATTTTTATACAAATTTACATAAAATCGGCGGGGAATTAACCCCGCCACACAGTTTATCAGCAACTATTAGTTGATTTTTTCGCAATACTCAAACATCTCTGCAGGAAGCTCATCTGCTTCTGAAGAAATTGTGAAAGTAAACTTAGTATCAGAAATCTTTGAAAGTTCATCAACCTTTTTAAGGAAAGCAGCAAGTGCTGTGCCCTCTCTGTCCTTATCCTCTGCGATTCTGTATGTTGCATCAACAAAAATATCTGTAATATCGTGGTCACCTGCACAAATACCGCTTAAGAAGCCGTAGAATGCATCATAACCTGAAATTGAGAACACATCAGTAGCAACGAGTCTTGCACGATAGTTTACATCGTATGTAAGTTTTGTTTCTTTTTCAACACATACTACATTACCGCTTGACACGTGAACTGCATCATTAACATGCTCAACGAGTACCTTTGTTTTTCCTGTTCCTTTTTTACCGATAATAAGAGAAATCATATTATC
>JAZSBY010000014.1:0-77921 GCA_045602655.1 Candidatus Fimenecus sp.
TTGACTACCTGAAGCTTTGGGAAATGGGAGAAAATAATCTTGTTGTTCATCGTGAGGGCTCATGGGATTGGGTTGACTGGGGCTACAAAGCAGATGTGACCGCCATTGAGAATGCATGGGTTTATTATGCTCTTTCCGCCATAGAAAAAATGGCAGAAAATTTAGGAAAAGATGAAGATATCTCGTTTATTACCGAAAGAAAAGAAATAATTGCAAAAGGATATAAAAATCTTTGGACAGAAAATGGCTTTAAAAGTGATGATACGAAAAAGCCTGATGACAGAGCCAATGCTCTTGCAATTTTATCGGGACTTGCAGACAAAGAGCAGTATGACACCATCAAGAATGTACTCGCAACTACTCAAAATTCAGGACCGTACATGGAATATTATGTTCTTGAAGCTCTTTGCAAAATGGGAGAATATGAACTTGCCAAAGACAGAATAAAAGACAGATATGAAAATATGGTAGGCAAGGATTATTCAACCTTATGGGAGTTTTGGGCCGCTTGGCAAGGCACTAAAAATCACGCGTCGACTGGTGGACCTCTTGTTATAATGAGTAAGCATTTTGCAGGTATCACGCCAATTGAAGCTGGCTATGAAAAGGTTAAAATTAACCCTCAATATGCTTTGTCCGATAGTATGAACTGTACCGTTCCAAGCGTAAAAGGGTTAATCACTCTGGATTATGAAAAGACTGACGGAGAATATGTTATCAACCTTACTCTCCCACAAGGTATGAACGCTGTTTTATATGTGCCTACCGGTGCTGTTGTAAATATCAATTCAAAGCCTTATTACCAAAATGGTGAATACACAAACACCGAAATCGGTAATGTAGAGATTGTGGAAAGAGTTCTTGATTAGTGAAGTGATAAACGTAAACTTGTCAAAGACAATGAAAAGACGATGGTGCCAGCTTAAAACGAGCATACACTCGTATTAAATGGGCATGATTTATACATTTCATATAGATTATTGACACACTCTGTTTTAAGGTTTAAAGTTTAAATATACTTTTGGAAGTGAGGAATATTTATGAAAAAGGCTAAGAAACTTATTGCACTTATGCTTGCTCTCATTATGACTTTCAGTTGTAGCATAGTGGCATTTGCGACAGAGGATGTTGACTACACCATCAACAATCCTTACAGTACTGTTGATTTTGAAAATTGGGACCAGTATAAAGCAGACCTCCATTGTCACACAACCGCATCCGATGGTGACGAGGATATGGATGTTATGATTGAGGAACATTACGCACAAGGATATGATGTACTTGCACTTACTGACCACGGTATTACAAGCAAGGGTTGGACAACAGTCAGCAGTAGAAACTATTTCAAAATTGCTTTGAGTATTGCTGACGGAAAACTTCGTCAAATTACACCATTGACCGAGCAACGATACAATGAAATCACAACAGGTGTTGGCAGAAACGGCAGAGGTATGATTGAAGTTCCTTTGGGAATCGAACAAAATCCCACATCACTTAATAACGCCCATGTGAACAGTTGGTTTACCGAATATGGTGACGGACTTGTTGGTGGCACAAGCAACTACGATGAAGTTATAAGAAATGTTGATGCAACAGGCGGACTCAGCGTTATCAATCACCCCGGTGAATATACAAAGGCTAAGGAAGAAGAGTGTCAGGCGGATGCTTACAACGAAGATGATGAATGGTACAATTATGTCATTAACAAATTTGCAAACATTCTCATAAACTATAATTCTTGTATAGGTATTGATATTAACTCCAAAAAAGACGGCAGAACAAAATATGACAGAAAACTTTGGGATATTCTTCTCCAGAAAGTTGTTCCAACCGGCAGAAATGTTTATGCTATTGCCACTACTGATGCACATCAGCTCGATAAAGTCGGTTGTGCTTGGACAGATTTATGTATGCCTGAAAACAACGCAGAAAATGTACGCACTTGCCTTGAAAACGGTGCTTTCTTTGCAGTTAGCCGATATATAAAGAATTCTGAAGAATTGGCTCAATTCTCACTTGAAACAGGAATAGACTTTGGCACAGAATTTGAGCAAGAAAACCGTGACGGTTCAATTCCTGCACCAAAGGTAAAAAATGTTATTGTTGACGAGAAAAAAGATACTATTGCTCTTTCTGTGGATAATGCTCTTACTGTTCATTGGATTGCTGACGGCAAGGTTATTGCAGTTGGAAACTCAATCGACCTTGATGATTACTCCGACCAAATCGGCTCCTATGTCAGGGCAGAGGCTTTTGGTCACGGTGGCGTACTCTACACACAAGCTTTCACACTTGATTACGAAGATGCCCCTGAATCAGATATCAAAACAACATTTGATTTGGGAAACATTCTTGCTGAGCTTAAGCACTTTATTATTGAAATATGCACATCCATTCCTTTAGGTAAGGAAGTTTATGATTTCCTTGTAAAGCCTGTAACAAAATAAATTCAAAAAAGCACATAATCCCATAGCACAAATTGTGCTATGGGATTATTTTTTGATTCTCTGTTTTTTAGATACTGAAAGTGCTGCTGTAACACAATAGACTTTTTTTGCACCACGAATTTTCAATATTGCAGCACAGTTGTTAAGCGTTGCACCCGTAGTTTTTACATCATCTACCAAAAGAATTATCTTTTCCCTGACATCAATACCTTCTTTAATATCATATACACCAAAGACATTGCCTGTTCTCTCCGTCATATTGAGATTTCGCTGATTTTCATTTTCAAAAAGTTTGAGAAGCACAGGGTTTATTGGAATTTTTAAGTCCCTTGAAAGATGCTTTGCCAACAATTGACTTGGATTATATTTTCGTGTGATTTTATTCATTTTTGAAAAGGGAACAAAGCAGATAAAGTCAAATTCTATACCCTTAAAGTCTTCTTTTACAGATTCTGCCATAGCCTCAGAAAGGTTTTTTGCAAGGAATTCTTTTCCACTAAATTTAAGTAGATGAACACATTCTTTGATGCCATCTTCATAATAAAAGGGTGCTGATATTCCGTCATACTCCATTCTGTGCTTTTTACAATCGCAACGGATTTTCTCAACACCACAATATTTGCATTTTTCTTCCTTAATTACAGGTAATTTATTATTACATTCGGCACAAAGAATTTCATCCTTACCTATAACCTTGTTGCAATAACGGCAATGATTAGTAAAAAACATCCATAGAAGTGTGTCTTTAACAACTTTTTTCATTTTCATTTCTCTCTTACAAAAAAGACAGGGGTTAAACCCCTGTCTTTATATTCAATTACATAATTTTATCCAACCAGAAAACACCCATTTCACTGAATGCTGTATCTCCGTATATAAGGTAAAGAACATCTGACACTGTCTTTGTGAGAATGTACAATGCTCTATTTATGCCTTTTTCTGTAATAACTGCATCTCCGCTTTCAATTTTATTCTTAATTGCATAGAAGCGGTCATTTGCTGCCTGGAACTCATCAACATCGACAACTTTGTTTGCCAACATTTCATCAACTTGCTCTATTGCACCCTCAAGCTCTGCAGCATCTTCAGGAGTAATAGCTGATGTATCGTAATCTCTCATATAGTCAACATCTTCTCTCAATGTCTTTGTTTCACGACTATAATTGAACTGTGGGAACCTGTCAGGATATGAATGAACACTTGTAAAACTTTCATCTGTAAGAAGTTGAATGATAAGAGTCATAATAACATCATTAGATGCTGTTGTTGCGTGGTTCTGTCCGCTGAAATAGAATGTGTGTTCAGGAAGAAGACCTGTGCAAACATCTATAATTCCCTCTGGGTCTGTATGGTCATGGTGTGCTGGGTCAGAACAGTTATTGCGTGATGGTACATAATCTGCCGGAAGTTTTTCACCAACATTTACACTATATGCACCCATTGATGTTGAAGCAACATGGATAATTCCGTCCGCATTCTGGTCATCATATGAAACTGCAAGTTGATAGAGGTCAACATTTGTATCAACGATATCAAAAATCTTTACTCCATCTTCAATAGCTTGAAGAATATAATTTTCGGAATTAAGCTGTGCATCATAATACCAGTCTGTCTGTCTTGTGATTTCTTCAAGGCCGGGCTGTGAAAGATATTTTTCCTTACACGCAGGGTAGTCGCCTGATGGAACAAGACCCCACATAAGAGTTGAGTACTTCATATAATCGTTTACAAGTGTATCTGCAATTATATCAAGGAGATTATCAACATCAGTCTTTGGCATAAGTCTCATAAGAATGTTGATAACATAACCAAGGTAATTCTCATATCCGATAACTGATGGCATACTTGATGTGTAAAGAACATCACTTTCTTTATTGAATCCATATCTGTAACAGTCACCAAGAAGTGCTGCACCGTCAAGAGCAGGAACTGTGAAAACAATTCTGTTAATATCTCTTGCAAGTGATATATCCTGCTCGTCATAATACTTCATAAGAGCATTAGTGATTGAACCACCCTGGCTGACAGGAATAAGGTTAACCTTATCTGAACCTGCATCCTCTTTTACAAACTGAATATAATCATAAAGGTCTTTTGCTGTCTGAATCATATTGCCTGTTGAAACATAGTTGAACACATAAAGTCTGTCCATACCTGCAATTTCAAAATATTCCTGAACAGGGAAATGATTTAACATCTGAGTTCTCTGCTTTTCTGTGATTGTAGCAACGCTACCATTATAATATGCCGGACGAACATCATCGATAAACTCACCGTTAGCATCTGAACGTTGTTTACCCATAAGAATCTTTGCTAGAATCTTCGAAACTTCTTTTGCTGCTATTTGGTCCTTATCTTCCTGACTGATGAACATCCTTGTAACAGGAATAAGTGCTTTAGTAATAATCTCACCAATTTCCTCTTCTGTAATTGTAACATAGAAAGGTCCTGGAATTGGCTCGCCGTTAGCGTCAACAGCGATTTCGCCGTTTTCATAAGAATAAGTTTCACTCTGGAAAAGTCCTGGGATAATAATTGATGGCACATACTCTTTCTCCTGTGAATATCCCAAAATGGACACGCAAGAAACAGCAAGAACTACTGCCAACACTATTGAAAGGACTTTTTTTGTTCTTTTCATAAAGATACCCCTTTTCAAAATTTATAAATAAATTATAGCAGTTATTTGACTCTTTGTAAATAAAATCCATCTGCAAAACCATACAAAAAGGACCTGTGCATTTTTAACATTTTGCACAAGTCCCTTTCTATTTTACTCGAAAACCAATGTACCGTTGGTGTATAGTTGATGAGCAATAGCATCAAATCCATCAATAGCACCGTCCTGATTCATATCCCCTGCATAGAATTTGGCTGTACCCGCCTCAACCTTCTGAGTTGTTGAACACACCTTTTTCAGAACTGTATAGTCGGTTACATTTACTGTATTTGATGCGTTTATATCACCACGCATGGCAACAGTATAATTTTTTGAAACTGAAGTGTCATCCTTTGTAAATGTCAATACTCTGCCGGTTATTCCTGCTCCTGAATATGTAAAGGTTGTCCCGTTAGGCAAGCCGACATAACTAAGCACAGTATTGATGCTTGTAAGTTCCTTGCCAACATAAAGCACGTTTTTTACACTGTTGAACGCCATATCCGGAGTGTCATTCATAGGCACTGTAAAACTGTATGTATCTTTTACAAGTGTCGGATATTGTAATGCAGTTACTCCACTATACATAGCACCGGTAGGCACATGGCTTCCACCATCAAAATCGGTTCCGATAAGGTAACTGGTATAGTCTATATATGTTATCCCGTCAGCCCATGTTGCATCTAAAATATACCATAAGCCATCATCCATTTTAACATAATTCCACTTATGTGCACCACCATTGCCATATCCCACAACCGTAATGCAAGGAATTCCTTCTCTGTCGCATATAAGCTTAAACGCCTCGGCATAACCTTCACAAACGGCTTTACCATAAATTAAAGCACCTGTTGGATGATGTGCCATTGGACCATAGTTTGGAGAAGATGATGTTCCCTGATTTTCAGGATATGTAATCAAATCACAAAGGCTATCGTGAATAGATTTTATCTTTTCATATCGGTTAAAACCATTTACTTTAAAAGCATTGACTTCTTCAAGTAATAAATCATAGTGTACTTTTATGTCATCTACATCTGTATAAGAATTGCTATCAAAATAAATAACAAGGTTAACAGCCCTTATTTCTGCTGTATATTTACCGGTAGTGCTATTATACGATGGATAGTAAGTATAATTATATGTAAAACTTTTTGGCCAGAAAATCATAGGATTATCTTCCATAACAGCTGTAAGTGCCATTTTTATATCGTAGTTTATTTCCGGTTGTGGTGCATACGCAGCATCGTTCTGGGTTGTGCCTGTGCCAGAATAATAATCGTTAAATCTGAGTGTTACCTTATCCGTAACACCTGCATTCTTTATGCAGTCATACATACTCTTTTGTCTGTCCGTTAATTGATTGTAAAAGAAATAACCCGTTCCCGCATCACCTGAACCTGAAAAGAACTTAATTGGTTCGTTATTCTCAGCGTAGGGCAACTCTGTTTCCGGACAGATATCTACCATATCAACATACTCACCCTGGATATAATCTGTTGTAGGTGCAGCACTTGAAACAAAAGATAAAACACTTAATAAAACACAAAGTGCCGTTATGACGGACAGCACTTTATATACTGATTTTTTCATAACAACACTCCGTTATAATTCTTATTTTTTATCAAGGAAGTTTGAAAGTTCTTCCATAAATGCGTTTACATCTTTAAACTGCTTATAAACCGATGCAAAACGAACATAAGCTACCTGGTCAATCTCTTTAAGCTTATCCATTACAAGTTCACCGATATGTACACTGGTAACTTCACGGTCAAGAGAGTTCTGAAGTGTTGTTTCAATTTCACTTACAGCCTTTTCAATAGTATCCATTGAAACAGGACGTTTTTCACAAGCAGTAAGCATACCCTTAATGAGTTTGCTACGGTCAAACACCTCTCTTGTTTTGTCCTTTTTAACAACAACAATCGGCACTGTTTCAATTATTTCATAAGTAGTAAATCTCTTTGTGCATTTAATACATTCTCGTCTGCGACGAATCTTTTCGCCCTCGTCAGTCGGACGAGAGTCGATTACCTTACTTTCTTCAAATCCGCAAAAAGGACATTTCATAATAACACTTCCTATGTTTTACTATATATAGTATTGTATCACACTTTAAACCACAATGTAAAGAGATTAGAGCAATTTTTTAAGTTCTTTCATGGCAAAAGTCAATTCCGTATCGTTTTCATATCCATTTTCATACAGTTCGATGATGAAATCGCCGTTATATCCAAGTACTTTCATCATACTAAAAAATTTTTCAAAATCAAAATCCCCATTCTTGCAAGGCACAAAGCAATCTTTTTCACTATTGTGGTCACTTATATGAATATGACGAATATATTTATGAAGTTTTTTTGCAAATTCAAAGGGGTCAACACCTGTTCTGACGGACTGTTTAATGTCAAAAACCATATTGAAGTCATCACCGATATATTCACCCATTCGAAGAAGTAAATCGGGACTTTCGCTTCGATAGTGAACAACATTCTCCTGACAGATTTTCAGTCCCTCTGATTTGCCCATAAGAGTCAATTCACCAAAACGGTCGAAGTATTCCTCATCTTCTATGCTACCAGGCTTTTTAATTCCGTGCATTACAAGAATTTCTGCACCGAGAGTATGCATCACATCAAAATGTCGTTTAAAAGAGGTTTCCTTTGCTTCAAAGAATCTTCTTTTGTATGAACTGAACAAATGATACGATTCCGTAAACGAACCCATAGTGTGAACAGATGCCACTTTTACACCATAGGATTTGCAGATTTCACCTATATTCTTCACAAAGTCAGGTTGAAATTCAGAATCTGCATTCATAAATACTTCAATTGTTTTTGCTCCTGTTTCACAAGCTCTCAAAACAGATTTTTCTGTTTCAAGAGGGTAAAAGCAGGCTGAGGATAAGCCTATATCCATAATAATAAATCACCTTTTTGTTACTTTAAGACCCACTGTTTGTGTTTGCATTCCGCCACCGGTTAAAAGTCCTCGATTGATGCCGCAATCAGCAAAATCACGACCACGACTGATGATAATATAGTTCTCATCGGCAAGTCTGTTATTCGTTGGGTCAACACCGTGCCAATTGCCGTTTTGATAGACTTCAACCCAAGCGTGAGTTTCACCCTCACCTACCATCATACCAACTACATAACGGCAAGGGATGCCTGCTCGACGCAAAAGAGCCAAAAGAATATGGGAATAGTCCTGACAAACACCTGCACCATTAAGCAGTGCTTCTTCTGCTGTTGTTATAATACTTGTTGAACCTGATTTATATACAATATTTGCTCTTATTGCTCTTGTGAATTTTAGTGCTGTGTCAACTGCGTCGTTGGAAATTCCAATCTGAATTCTGTCAAACATTCTTTCAAGTTCTGCACCGCATTTCGTATAATGTGTTGGATATTTATAAACCGGGTTAAGGTCATTTTCAGGAGTTATATGTACACCTGTTGTAACTGTGCCACTAACATCAACAGTAAACTCGTTATGCATTGTAACAATTCTGTCCGTTACAAGAATATTCCCAAACCCATCATTAGAATATGTAAGTTCATTTTCAGGAAAAACGGTTACTTTTATATCCTCAATATGCTGACTTTCACATTCCAAAGGTATGCAACGAAGGGTATAACAATGTTTTACAACGGGCAGAGAAAATTTAATTGACATATTATAAGTAAAATCTAAAACTGCCATATTACATCACCCCTGTTACAAAAAGTTGACACAATTCATTCTGAATTGAAATTTTATAAGGTTGGTAATCGTCTTCTTCTAAAATCATACGGGTAAGTCTTTCAATTGAGTGAGCATTAAAATCAACTCCCACCTTGTAAAGACGATTTAGCATAATTGAAAACTCTTTTCTTAAAAGTTCAATAGGATAATCAAGTCTTGTGTACAAGTCAAGACGCTCAATGCTTCTGCCGAATTTCAGGATGTTTCTTGAAACCTCTGCCTCGATATTATCGTCAGCACTGCCCCAGAATGCAAAAATCCAATCGGTTACTTCCTGCACCTTTAGGAGTGGAGCATTACTGCTACTGCTTTTTTCCATAATATCAACTGCAAGTTGAAGATAGGAAAGAGTATCCGAAGAAATTACATTTCTCATTTCAACTGCATTATCGTAAGCATGAAGAAGACTTGAATAAATTGACGCAGGGTCATTTGAATCAAACAAAAATGAACTTATAAACTCCTGACGGCAGGAATAATTATTTGCGATTCCGAGTCTGCGACAGAAATTTATATATTCTTCATCATTTATATCAATCATAATGTCGTAACATTCCGTAAAGGCCTTAAGAGTTGTGAAAACTCTCTCAACATATCGTCCAAGCCAGAAAAGATTGTCACTTGATTTTATCGAGATAACACCCATGTGTCCTTAAAGCCTCCTCCCTGTGAAGAATTAACTACAAATGAATTTGCATCCTTTGAAAAACGAGTGAGTCCTGATTTCCAAACAACAGGTTCTTCACCTGTAAGGACAAATGCACGCAAATCTGCTTTTCGCTCTGTCCAAGCACCATTCTCAACAACTTTCAGGTCATTGAACCGGATAACCTCTTGTGCGATGAATCGTCTTGGCTCTTTTTGAATCATTTTTTTGAGTTCGTACACTCTTTCAAGGGATAATTCACTACCGAAAACAACACCGTAGCCACCTGATTCAGCAACATCCTTGATAACGAGCTTTTGAATGTTTTCAAGGACATATTTCATATCTTCTTCGTAGAAAGGAAGATATGTAGGTGCATTTGAAAGAATAGGCTCTTCACCTAAATAATATTTAATCATAGCAGGAACATAGTAATAAATGCCCTTATCGTCTGCAACGGAGTTACCCGGTGCATTTACAAGTGCCACATTACCTGCTCTGTATGCATCCATAATGTGAGGCACGCCCAAAAGTGAGTCTGCACGGAATGTGAGCGGGTCCATAAAATCGTCATTGATTCTGCGATAAACTGCACCAACACGCTGACGCTTACCCGAATATTCGCTGTAATATAGCACATTACCCTCAACGAACAAATCCTGTGGCATTGCAAAAACTGCTCCTGTTTTTTCTGCAAGATATGAATGTTCAAAGAATGCAGAGTTAAATCGTCCCGGAGTCAACACAACATTTATTCCGCCTGTATTGACATAATCAAGAGCATTACGAAGCAAATCACCGTAATTACGATTATCAACAACTGTATTTGCACGAAAAGTGTCAGGACTAGCTCGACGACACAACTCACGGGCAATCATAGGATATGATGCACCGGACGGCACACGAAGGTTATCTTCAAGAACATACCAACGCATGTCGTTACCCTGAACGAGGTCAATACCTGAAATATGAGCAAAAACATCCTTTGGAGGTACAGCCCCCTCACATTCCATCATATATCCTGACGCACCATATACAAATTCCTCAGGGATAATTTTATCCTTGATAATCTGCTTTTTGGTGTAGATATCTTTCAAGAAAATATTAAGTGCCTTCACTCTTTGTTTAAGACCTCTTTCAAGATAGTCAAACTCATCCTTTGAAATGATACGAGGTACTGCATCAAACGGGAACAGTCGCTCATTGAAAACATTGTTTTTGTATATACCGAATTTAACACCATATCGTGCCAAAAGTCGGTTTATTTCATCCGTATGCTCTATAAGTCCGTACAATTTTTTCACTCCCGAAATTCAAATAGAATAACTCATTATAATTATAAACTTTTTAAATGTTTAAGTAAATAAGAGAAATATACAAATATGTTAGTGATTTTTTGGTAATATAGATATTACACAGAAAGCGTAATTTTCAAACACCTTTAAATTTGTGTAACAACCAAAATAACCTCCCAAGCATAAACTTGAGAAGTTATTTCTTATCGGTTAAACCCAAAATATAGTCTGTTGTTGTTTTGTGGTATTTAGCAAGGGCGATTAAAATCGCTGTTGGAATATCCCTCTGTCCTAATTCATAATTGCTGTAAACTTGTTGTGAACAATTCAGCACCTCTGCCATTTGTTTTTGTGTAAGGTCACTATCTTCACGCAAATCGCGAATTCGTCTGTACATTATCATCACCGATAATAGTATATGCTACAACAAAATGCAGTATTGACATTTACCGCAAAATGCAGTATTATTGAGATAAGCAAATTGCTTTGAGGAGGAACTTTTATGGAAAACACTGTACAAACCGAAATGAAATTCTGCAAACATTGTGGGCAAAGAATTGATAAAGATGTTGTCGTTTGTCCCCACTGTGGAAAGCAAGTAGAAGTTTTGGGACAAGCTTCCCAACCACAAGTTGTAATAAACAACTCAAACATGAACACAAACACCAACACTAATAACAATGGTATAAGTAATGGAAATGCAAAAAACAAATGGGTTGCATTTTGCCTTTGCTTATTCCTTGGCTTTTTTGGTGCACATAAATTTTACGAAGGAAAAGCAGGTATGGGAATACTGTATCTCTTCACCGGTGGCTTATTTGGCATTGGTTGGATTATTGACTTAGTTAGTCTATTGGCAAAACCTAACCCCTATTATCCAAAATAGACTATATTTAAACCATAAAAGGACGGTTCGTGATGAATCGTCCTTTTTGTTTTAGAGTAATTAGTTGAAAAATATGCCTTCGTCTCACATTTTACAAGGTTTTATTGTTACTATTTTATCGTTCATCAAAAAGTACTATTTACTCTACAAAATCATTATAGGTCAAATACACCCTAATGTCAATAGGTCAATTTGCCATAATATACTTAGGTGATAATTATGAGCAGATTAAAAGAATTGAGAAAAGAGCGTGGATATACACAAATCAAAATGCAAATGTTAACTGGCATTGACCAAAGCGATTATTCAAAAATTGAGCGTGGCGTTAGATACTATACCTTTGAGCAATGCGTTAAAATTGCAAAAGCATTGAATACAAGCATGGATTATCTTGCAGGACTAACAGACCAAAAGGAGCCATATCCACCGGCAAATAAAGCACAGTAACAAAAAGGACGGTTCGTGATGAATCGTCCTTAAATTTTGCACTTTGCATTTTGCACTTATTCAATTGGTTTTGAAACATCTACCCATTCTTTGTAGTTTGAGTATTTTTCAAGTTCCTCGATTGTGAGTTCAATAGCACTATTTGAGCCACCAACTGCAGGAAAGACAGTTTCGAATCGTTTCATTGACTCGTCAAGGTAAACATCTACACCGTCTTTTATACCGAACGGACAAACACCACCGATTTGGTGTCCTACATATTCTTCAAGCTGTTCAGGTGACATCATTTTTGCTTTTGTGTGGAAAAATCCCTTATATTTTGAGTTATCAACCTTAACATCCCCTGCCATAAGGATAAGAATTGGCTGTTCGCCCACCATAAATGAAAGAGTTTTTGCAATTCTTGCCCCCTCAACCCCAAGAGCTTGTGCTGCAAGGTCAACGGTGGCACTTGAAACCTCAAATTCCTGAACCCTGTCTTCCATACCGAATTGACGGAAGTATTCTCTGCCTTTTTCAATGGACATTTTTATCATTCCTTTTATAAAAATACGGTGAAGAATCCCGCCACCGTCTTCGACGGTCCCCCCTCCCTTTGACAAGGGAGGCACGAAACCGTATTATTTAATCTTTAGTTAATTTCTGAAAGCTTAACAGGTCTGCCCTCATTTGCTGATTTTTCAGCAGCAAGAGCAATTTTAACTGACTGTAAACCTGCGTGAATACCAACAGGAGTTTCCTTGTTATTTACACAACAGTCAACAAACTGTCTGACTTCCTCTGAGAATGAACCCATATATCTTTCAAGGAAGAAATAGAGTGGTTTTTCGCCTGTAACACCGTTTGCATCTGAAACAACTGCAGTTGAAAGCGTATCGTTAGCAGTTGCAACCATACCCTTTGAACCGAAAAGTTCTGCTCTCTGGTCATAACCGTACATAGCTTGACGAGAATTGTCAATAACTGCAAGAGCACCGTTTTCCATCTTCATAGAAATAATTGCTGTATCGAAATCGCCATATTCACGGATACTCGGGTTAATCAGAGCATCTGCATAAACATAAAGTTCTTCAACATCGCTGTTTGTAAGGAAGCAAGCCATATCAAAATCGTGAATTGTCATATCAAGGAAGATGCTTGCTGCACAATAGCCAACAGGCGGTGCCTGTGGGTCACGAGATGTGATTTTAAGAATCTGTGCTTCACCGATTTTGCCTTCGTCATAAGCTTTACGAACTGCAGCAAAGTTATGGTCGAAACGACGGTTGAAACCTACCTGGAATTTGCATTCAGGATGTGCCTTGAGAGCATCTGCAATTTCAAGAATTTTATCAACTGTGTTTGCAAGTGGTTTTTCACAGAATACGTGTTTGCCGGCATTGATTGCTTCAATAGAAATTGGAGCATGTGTGTCAGTTGATGAGCAAACAAGAACTGCATCAATGTCTTTATCTTCAATGATTTTTGTATAATCTGTGTAGATTTTTTCTACACCAAAGCCTTCACAAAAAGCCTTTGTTTCATCGTTCATAAAGGGGTCAGCAATAGCAACAACTTCTGCACCCTTTACATGATATGTGATTGATTCAAGGTGAACTTTACCAATACGGCCAGCACCGATAATACCAATTTTAAGCATAATAATTTCTCCTTTTTCTGTATTAACGCAGGCATGGAAGCCTGCCACTACGCGATTATTGTTAATTTGTAGGGTTTTCTTGCAAGACAATGTGGTATAACCCTAAAAGATTTGTAGATAATTTTTCGTTAGACAAGGCACGGCAACGAAGGAATATGTGGATATTTCGAGTTGCCGTAACGCAGTATCACGGAAAATTAGCACAAATTAGATTGTGCCGTCCCAAGTTGAAACGGTTGTATTCTTCTTTTCTTCCTCATCAAACCAGTGCTGTGTAACTGCCTTTGATTCTGTGTAGAAACGGTATGCATCCTTGCCTAAGCAATGTAAATCACCAAAGAATGACTGCTTATGACCTGAGAATGGGAAGAAACCAACTGGTACAGGAATACCAACATTGATACCAACCTGACCACCGTCTGTGTAACGAGCAAACTGACGAGCCCAATAACCACTCTGTGTGTAAATAACAGAACCGTTTGCATAAGGGTTATCGTTCATAATCTTAAGACCCTCGTGGAAGTCCTTGCAACGCTTAATGCAAAGAACCGGTCCGAATACTTCTTCGTCACCGATTGTCATATCAGCTGTAACCTTATCAAAGATTGTAGGTCCGATGAAGTAACCGTTTTCGTAGCCTTCAACTTTAACATCACGACCGTCAAGAACAAGTTCTGCACCCTCGTCAATACCCTTCTGAATATCAGCAAGAACTTCTTCATAATGTTTCTTATACGTAATAGGTCCGAGTTTTGATGTCTTTTCCCAAGATGGACCAACCTTAATATTCTTTGCTTGTTTAACAAGCTCTGCAACAAACTTATCTGCGATTGCTTCTTCAACAACACAGCAAGTGAGAGCCATACAACGCTGACCTGCACAGCCGTAAGCAGAGTTGATAACACCTGCAACTGTTCTTTCGAGTGCACAGTCTGACATAACCAAAGCGTGGTTTTTAGCCTGAGTAAGAGCCTGACAACGCTTACCTGCTGCAGCTGCACGAGAATAAACCTTAAGGCCAACAGGAGTTGAACCAACAAATGTGATACCCTTAACATCAGGGTGGTCAAGAATTGTATTTACTTCGTTTCTTGAGCAAGTGATAACATTGATAACACCGTCAGGAACGCCTGCTTCTTTATAAATTGCAGCAAATTTCATTGCTGTTTTTGGTGTAAGAGATGCTGCTTTGAGGACCATTGTATTACCTGTTGCAATACAAGTCGGAGCCATCCAACCAAACGGAATCATTGCAGGAAAGTTAACAGGAACGATACCTGCGAATACACCAAGAGGCTCACGATATTTAACTGTGTCATAACCGCTTGAAGCATCCATAAGGCTTTCACCCATCATAAGAGATGGAACATGAGTTGCAAGTTCTGTACCCTCTTTTGCTTTAAGAACATCACCTTCTGCTTCGCCCCAGACTTTACCGTTTTCACAAGCAACGCACATTGTAAGTTCTTCCATATCACGGATAATAAGTTCACGGATTTTATAAAGAATCTGTGCTCTCTTGATTGCAGGAGTTGCTCTCCAACCCGGATATGCTTTCTTTGCAGCCTCGATTGCTTCAAGAACTTCATCATTTGTACAGCAAGGTGCTTGTCCTACAACTTCACCTGTGCTTGGATTGTGAAGGTCATACCAAACATCTGTTTTTGAATCTTTGAACTGACCGTTCACGAAATATTGTAATTTTTCTACTGCCATTTTACTTTCTCCTTAATTGGATTGATTGTTTATTTCTTCGGGCAGGCACGAAGACCTGCCCCTACATTTCTAATTATAAACCAGAAACCTCATTGATGTATTTACGAGCTTTTAAAGCGTACTCGAATGGGTTAGCAATTGCAGGGTCCTGCTCTGCTTCAACAAGAACATATCCTTCATAGCCTGTTTCTTCAAGAACATCGAAAACCGGTTTGAAGTCGATTACGCCGTCACCGGGAACTGTGAAAGCACCTGCACGAACACCCTGTAAGAAACTCATTTTTTCTGCCTTAACACGTGCCACAACATCGGGACGAATGTCTTTGAGATGTACATGACGGATTCTCTTTGCGTACTTTTTGAGAACTGCCATATAGTCTTCGCCACAATATGCAAGGTGTCCTGTGTCGAAAAGAAGACCGAAAAGTTCAGGGTCTGTGTTTTCCATCATTCTGTCGATTTCTGCTGCTGTCTGAACAACTGTACCCATGTGGTGATGGAAACAAAGTTGGATTCCCATATCTTTTGCAACTTTACCAAGTTTGTTAATGCCTGTGCAAAGCATATCCCATTCTTCGTCATTCATAACATATTTGTCATCAAAGATTGATTTGTCTGTGCCTTGAATTGAATGACCCTGTTCTGAAATACCAACAACCTTTGCACCCATTTCTTTAAGGAATGTGATATGCTCGATAAAGTCTTTTTCAACTTCTTCATAAGGTTTTGTAATAAGAAAACTTGAGAACCAAGCATTGCAAATCTGCATACCACGAAGTTCAAGAGCCTTTTTTAGAACCTTTGTATCTCTTGGGTACTTGTTACCAACTTCACAACCTGTGAAACCTGCAAGTGCCATTTCAGAAATACACTGTTCAAATGTGTTTTCTGCACCTAAACCAGGCATATCGTCATTTGTCCAAGCGATTGGTGCAATACCAAGTTTTACTTTGTTTTTATCAAGCATATCAATATCTCCTTGCTTTATTTTTATTTTCTTCCTTCTCTGCGAAGGCATTGTTTACTTTTTCATTCTTTGAAACAGACGGAACACCCGTATGCCACCAAGCACCGTAGCCGTCGGTCATTGACTTTGGAAGAACTTTAATGTCAATAAGTGTTGAAACAGTCTGTTTCTGTGAATCAATAAGAGCGAATTCCAATTCTTCCATTGTTTTTGCTGTGTATGTCTTACAACCATAAGCTGCAGCTGCCATGGCAAAGTCAATTGGAATAAGGTCACCTAAAAGTTCACCATTGTCATCTCTGTAACGGAACTCTGTTGCAAGATTACCGATGCCGTTTGACATCTGAAGATTGTTAATACAACCGAAACCGCTGTTATCAAAAAGAAGAACATTGATTTTCTTGTTCTCTTGAATTGATGTAACAAGTTCAGAATGAAGCATTAAGTAACTACCGTCACCACACATTGCATAGGATTCACATTCAGGATGAGCCATCTTACTACCCAATGCACCTGCGATTTCATAACCCATGCAGGAATAACCATATTCCATATTGTATGAATAACGGCTGTCAGATGTCCACATTCTCTGAAGACATCCCGGAAGCGAACCTGCTGCACCTGTGCAAAGAGCATCTGCAGGAATGAGTTTACGGATAAGTGCAATAGCTGAGGTCTGTGTAATCACACCACCGATTTTTTCAACAAATTCAGGGATTGTCTTTTCATCACGAGCAGCGATAAGTGGCTTAAAATTCTCATCGTAGTTATAGTTTGCAAGGAATTCCATTTCCTTATCCCAACCGTCTTTAGCATCCTTAATTTCTGTTGTGTATGTTGATTTATAACCTGCTTTGCGAAGTTCATCACCTAAAGCGAGGATACCAAGCTTAGCATCTGCAACCATTTTAACTGCATCGAGTTTATAAGCATCAAAACGGGATGTGTTAATTGTTACCATCTTAACATCGTCTTTGAAAAGTGATTTTGAAGCAGTTGTAAAGTCAGAGAAACGAGTACCGATACCGATTACCACATCCGCATCTTTTGCCATTACATTACCTGCTGAATTACCTGTAACACCAAGGCCACCAAGGTTATATTTGTCTGATGAAAGACAAGCAGTTTTACCACTCTGTGTTTCTGCGAAAGGAATGTTGAATTCTGCACAGAACTTTTCAAGAGTTTCGCCTGCTTCTGAATAACGAACACCGCCACCACAGATTACAAGAGGTTTTTTAGCGTTTTTAACAACATCTACAACATCCTGGAGTTCTTCTGTTGCCACCGGCATACGAACAATTTTATGTACTCTCTTTGCGAAGAATGAATCGGGGTAATCATAGCTTTCACCCTCAACATCCTGACAAAGACAAATTGCAACTGCACCTGCATTTGCTGTATCCGTCAATGCTCTCATAGCGTTCATCATCGCAGACATTAACTGTTCAGGACGACTGATTCTGTCCCAGTATCTTGTAACTGCCTTGTAAGCATCATTTGTTGTTGTTGCAAGTGAATTCTCCTGCTCAAACTGCTGAAGAACAGGGTCGGGCTGACGAGTTGAGAATGTGTCGGCAGGGAACAAAAGAAGTGGCACATTGTTAACAGTTGCAGTTGCTGCTGCAGTAATCATATTAGCAGCACCGGGACCTATGGAAGATGCACAAGCGATAATCTTTCTTCTGTTGTTCATCTTTGCAAAGGCTGTTGCAACATGTGCCATACCCTGCTCATTTTTGCCCTGATACACCTTGAGTCCTCCCTTGTCAGAGTCAAGTGCTTCACCAAGTCCTAAAACAATACCGTGACCGAAAACCGTAAAAATTCCGTCAACGAACTTTGTTTCAACACCGTCAAATGACACATACTGATTGTCAAGGAATTTAACAAGTGCCTGAGCCATTGTCATTTTTGCCATAATATCACCTCTATAAAATATCCAATAACTTATATTTTTTATTATTTAGTAACTGCTGAATAAATTGTGGTATGCGAATTAACGAGATAAATTTTAAAGAAATTTGTTATTAAACCGTAGGTAATACTTTGTGTATTGCCGAGGATTTAGGGACAAATTTATAAAAAATTAGCCGTTAAGTCAAATGCCTAAAATTTATGAGGTAGTTACCTTTTTATACATCAAGGAGCCACTTGTGCTCCGGAGCATCTATTCGTGTTTTAATCCAAGGGTCGCCATCAAGATGCCTAATCATCCACACATAGCACATTGAGTAGCCCGGCGCAGCAACCTGCTGGTGTGTTTTCATTGGTGTGATACAAAGTACACCTTGGTCTTCAACTTTGTAGCAGTCATCACCATTAAAGCCTACACCAAATCCCTGTGGTTTATCGAATTCATAATAATAAACTTCGGGTTGTGGATGATAATGTGGTGGATAACTTGACCAGCAACCCGGTTTATGGATAACCTCACCTAAAACCATATTTGAATATGGTGCATTTTCATAATCAAAGAGAGTCAGCACCTGACGGTGTGCAGTGCCGTTCCACTGGTCCTTGCCAAACTCCTGAAGAATTACATTTTCAGGGCTGTACCAGACGAAGCCGAAATCATTTTCATTATCTGTCTGCTGAATGAGAATTCTTGAATCTGCATTTGCAGTAACAGTAACTGTGTTATTCTTTGAAAAATGAACACAATATGGTCTGTCAGCAAACTGATTCTTTCTTTTTGCATTCACTGTTTTACCGTCAAAGTTATATGTTACATCACCTGAAAGCAAAAGAATTGCAGTTTCGTTATTCTCGTCGCAGATTGTAACACTCTCACCTGTTTTGAGAATTTTTGTTTTGATGTTCATGAGCATATCAGCATTTTTGCCATTCATCTCACAAAGGATTTTTTCGTTGTTTACATCAAATTTTGGATTTTCGTACATATTATCACCTGTCTGTTTATACTTTATCTTTATCGTCAGTTAACGAACCGCTTGCACTTATTGGTATTGCCTCACCTAAATATGTTGGTTCGGGTTCTACTATACAATAAAAGAAATCTTTTACTCTTGCCAATGCCTCACGGACATCGTTGTGAATGGGATATTCCAATCTGTCAGCTGCGAAACCGTAAGCGTCAATTCCAAGCTTTCTCGCATTATAAACTGCACGATATAAATGATATTTTTGAGTGACAATTACCATTTTTTCAACTTGGAAGATATCTCTTGCTCTATACATTGATTCATAAGTTGAGAAACCTGCGTGGTCCATAAAGACATTGTCGGCAAGAACACCATTCTCTGTTGCAACCTCTTTCATTTTGTTGACTTCGTCATATTCTTTTCTGCCGTGGTCACCACTCATAAGCAGTTTTTCTGAACATCCTGTTTCGTAGGCTTTAAGACCAAAGTCGAGTCTTTCCTGGAGCATTGGTGACGGCTCACCATCCCAAAGACCTGCACCCAAAACCATTATGCAGTCAAAATTTTCATTTTTCAGGTCTTCTTCTGTTAAAATGTAGTCTCCGACATAAGAAATCATATAGGCGTTAATGCCCACAACGGCTACCCCACCGAGCAAACAAGCACAAAGAATTGTAATTATTACCCCTTTTAATACTTTGTTTTTTAATAATTTCTTAATCATCATATTCACCGATTTAATTAAAACAATTTCTAATGGAACACATTATTTTTGAGCAGATTTTTCGTAAGACAATGTTGCCGAGGTGAAGTTGTATCGGGTATACCACGAACCGAAAGCAACGAAGTATTACGGAAAAGATGCCAAAAAGAATCAAGCACGAGCTATCATTTCGCCATATTCTTCTTTTTCTTTTTTGATAAATTCTTTAACAGCATCAACTGTTGGCATATCCTGTGAGCAAGCGTGACTTGCTACAAGCATAGCAGCAGAAGCAGAACCGAATTCAAGTGCATCAATAATCTCCCAGCCTTCAAAAATACCGTAAAGGAACGCACTTGCATATCCGTCGCCACCACCGAAGGATTTAAGAAGTTTTACCGGGAATGGCTTGATTGAATAACTTTCTCCATCATTTGTATATGCTGTTGAGCCTTCTTTTCCGTGTTTGATGATTACTATTTTAGCATTCTGTGAGTGCCAGTATGCTGCAGACTCTTTGTCAGTCATACCAACCTTGATGAATTTCTCTGTAAGGTCATATTCTTCACGAGAACCAAGAATAATGTCAGCTTCACGAGCAACTGAAGAATAGTAAATTGCGATTTCATCACTATTTTTCCAGTTGTATGCACGATAGTCAATGTCAAAAATTACAGGCACTCCGTTTTTCTTTGCCAATGCAACTGCTTTGAGAGCTGCTTCTCTTGACGGACTCTCTGCAAGGGCAGTACCGGAAATGAGAATTGCCTTTGCTTTGTTAATATATTCTTCGTCAATGTCAGCAACATCTAATTTGAGGTCTGCAGCCTCGTTACGATACATAACGATTGAGCTTTCTGTTTCAGACTTGATTTCTGTAAATGTAAGTCCGATTTTTTCGCCATTTTCGCAACGCTTGATATGAGAAATATCAATGCCCTCATTTGCAAAATAATCAGTCACGAATGTGCCGAGTTGGTCATCAGAAACTCTTGCAAAAAAACCGCATTTTTTTCCAAGACGAGCAAGACCAACTGCAATATTTGCAGGTGAGCCACCTAAATATCTTTTAAATGTTGTGCTTTCATTAAGTGGACAATAATAGTCAACAGGGTTTAAGTCAACTGCCACTCTGCCTAAAAGGATTAAGTCAAATTCTTTGTTGTTGTCAAATTCAATGTATTTCATAATCATCTCTCCATAAAACTGAATACTTTAATATGCCTTTTAACATTTTCATAAACGCCAAGTGATTCCTGTTTGCTTAGGTCAAAATAGTTTGCCTTTTCAACTGTTTTGCAATATTCAAGAGCATATCTTGCGAGATTATCAAAACTTGCTGTGGCAATATTCACCTTGCGTACACCAAGCATAATTGCCTGCTGGAACATTTCATCTGTAATTCCTGTTCCACCGTGAAGAACAAGTGGTGTTTCAACCATTTTGCTAATGTCGTCAAGGACATCAAAACGCAGATTCGGAAGCACCGGATAATTCCCGTGGGCATTACCGATTGCAACTGCTAATGCGTCAACTCCTGTTTCATCACAGAAAAGTTTTGCATCGTCCGGATTGGTGCAAAGAACTTCGTGAGCTGCACCATCACCCTCGTTACCACCTACTACACCGAGTTCAGCCTCCACTGTTGCACCGTATTTGTCAGCCATTTCACGGACAATTTTTACAGCCTTGATGTTTTCTTCAAGTGGTAAGGTTGAGCCATCAAACATAACGGAAGTGAAGCCCATTTCCAATGCCTTTTGCACTGTTTCAATTTTCAAACCGTGGTCAAGGTGGACGGCGATATCAATCTTTGAATTCTTTGCCGCCGAAATCATCATTGGACCCATAAGTTCAAGGGGCGAATTTTTAAGACGGCATTCAGCAATCTGCAAGATTATTGGTGTGTTAAGCTCCTCTGCAGCAGCAACTGCACCCATAACCATCTCCATATTGCCAACACTGAAGGCACCTACGGCGATATTGTTTTTCCGGGCATTTTCGAGGAGTTTTTTCATTGGTACCAAAGCCAAAACAACCCACTCCAATCCATTTTATTATAATCAATTCATTGTAACACTTTACACGCACAAAATCAATGTTTTATAGGTAAAAAATAGCATTATTTTTCTGTATATAATTACAAAAAAACAGTCCGCCAACCACTACGGTCAACGGACTGTTGAATACATTCTTTACGGTAACCGCTGATTAAATCGGGTTACGATTATCAACGGCTACTTTTTACTTAACCCACTTAAGCTTCCACATTGCAAAAGCACCAACAACAGATGCTACAATACCCGGGAAGAGAAGAGTTCCTGCATCCAATCCCGGAGCTACAAGCAAGATGCCAAGCATAACAAGAATCGGAAAAACAGATATTTTCCAATGCTTTGAGAAATAGCCTGCTGCCAACGCACCAAAAAGTGCCGGTTGAACCTGCTTGAATGCCGGCATTAAAAGCTCGCTGTTTGTAAATGATGATAAGAAAGGCTTGAACACTAACACGCCAACTGCAATAATAGCAGTTGTAACGATAGAAGATGTTGCAATAGCAATTGTTGAAATCACTTCACCTTCCTCTGAATTTGCCTTAACCTTTGCACCCTCCATAGCACTTATTGCACAGGGAAGTTTAAGGTTTGTGATATTTCCTGTTACGAAAGAAAGATATGTACCACCTGCACCCAGCATCGGTGTGTACACCAAAACCTCAATAACTGCAAGTGACCAATAAAGAGGAATAAGTTTCAAAAGTCCGCTCATAACGCCACTAAAGGATGGCCACACATTCAAGTACAAGCAAATCGAAAGCGGGAACATAATAAGTACACAAAGAGCAGTAATGCTTGAAATTCTACCCCAAGTATGGACACGGTCAAAATATGTTCTCTCTGTTTTGTTAGCTTTCTTCATATTAACCCCTCCATTCCAAGATAGCGATTTCAGGTGGCAACACATTGTATGCAACTACTGCAACCACCATTGCGACAATCATACCAATAGGCATAACAAATGGTTCAAGCCATGTAAGTTTAAACTTCTTTGCAATATACTCCAAAATCAGTGATGCACCAACGGCAACAACTAAAGTAATTACAGATAATACACCGGCACCATCGCCAAAAGTTTCAGGCTTTCCCTTACCTGCAATAGCACGTGCCACAAAAGCACCGATAAGACCAATGAATACAGCAGGGGTTAATAGGTCAATAAAGCCTGCGATACCGCCTGACTTTTTCTCTTTCTTTTCGCCTGTCTCTGCCTGTGTTTCATCTTTCTTGCCCAAATTAAGCATCTTTTTATGTAGTGGTTTTGCAACGAAAGGTAAAATAACAAGTGAGAAACAAATACCAAGAGTCATAACCCATGCAACTCCGGCAAAAATGGCCGGATCAGTAATTGTTGATGAGATACCACCCTCTTGTCCCAATGCACTCATAGCATCACCCGCTGCCTTTGTTTCATACAACAAATTGCCAAGAACGGATAACCTTACCCAGGGAATAACCAATCCTAATGACGGAGCTAACACTATAACTGTAGCAAGAACCGACAATGCTGAAGGTATTGTAAAAACGGCACTTGATGTAACAGCATCTCGCAATTTTTTCTTGTCAATTCCTAATTTTTTCCCCTGTTTCCAAGCTTTTACAAGGAAGAAAACGGATTGAGCAAGAACGAATGCAATGACTCCGCCTGCAATCAAGTACAAGCCTGTACTTTCTTTAAAGTCCATATCTTTCATCTCCTAAAACTAATATAGATATATTAAATCATTTTTTTAGTCCAAAATCAACAAGTATTTTTTCTAACTGAATTTTTCTTCCTTTTCTTCCACACTTTTCATTAAATCAGTTAGCTCGTCATAAAAATTACGGGTAAATTTTTTGCTGACAAACAATCCGATAGGAGTACCGTGGTCACCCTTTGCTACTTCCATAATGTTCCATATTCCTTTTTTGTAGTTTTTATCAAAAGGAATTCCGGGCTCATCCGGTGGATTCCCTGCTGCCGACACATTTACAAGACCATCATTTCCGTTCCCTACAAACACACCGTTTTTATGAGAATATTTCATCATAATATACGCAGAATACCTGAGTCCAATAAAATGAGTATGGGTTATTGCATCTCTCTGCTTTTTCTCGTTGTATTCCATAGCATTGAACGAATATGAAAAATAGTAAATATCGGGCACAATCTCTATTCTTTCATTTGTTTTTCTTATTCCCTCGGGGGACAAATCATAAATTATATTGTCGTTTGAATCAATGAGATTCTTTTTTGCTTCTTTTTTTGGCCCTGCGTCCCTTTTTCCGGGTGTATTTGTCAACCCAAAGTGTTCAAGCTTGAAATCAAGGAATTTTCCATTTAGCGGCGAACGGCCAAATGTACCCGTATAACTTGTCATGCCCCTATTGATAATAGATATATAGTTTTTTTCTTCAAAAGCTTTGTAAGTATCGATGTCCCCTAAAGGAGAACAGAGAGTTGTAACACTTGACACAAGATACCCCTTGCCTCCTTTGAAAAGGTCGGAGACCTCTTCGCCACTGGCTTCAACCTCTTCGGGTGCTCCATATTCAAGCAAATGACAAAGCATACGGATACAAGTCCCACCAAAACTATGTCCTACAAGGTGAATCTTTTTTTCTTTGCTCCAATTTTCAAAAATTTTCTTTTCAAATCTTCGTCCATACTGTTTGTGGTTGTGTTTTCCTGAGTGAACTTTTCCGTAATCCACCTGTGTTCCCATAAGCTGTGCATACAATTCACAAGCCTGGTCCCAGGCACTTGAAACAGGTCCTACTGAAACAGAATAGCATTCAACATCCTTGCTTCTTAAATATTTTGTAATACTGCCACAGGTACCACCCCAATATGAAATGATTTTGTTAAACGTAACATCCTCACCCCAGCCGAACATTCCGTGAATAAAGATAACAGGATATTTCAACTTGCTCGTTGTCATTTTCTCACCTCTTTAGTAACCTCTGAAAACTGTGACTATGATTGTTCAGCAGTCACTTTAAAAACCACTTATAATTTTATCCTTTTTGCCTGAAAAATACAAGCGTATATAAAATTTTAGTGGTTTAAATTTCCATATTGACAAAATTAAGAAAATACTATAAAATATAACACAATCAATTTAATAGCCCCTATCAAAAACAGTGAAGAAAACAAGACATAATCTACTCGCTTTCAGAGAGTTGCCGTTTGGTGCAAGGCAACACAGTACTTATGTGTATAACTCATTTCGGAGTTGCATGGGTGAAATCATAGCCCATGACGGTTGACCCCGTTATCAAGTCGGACTTTGTCAGAAGTCGCTAAGGTCGGTTTTGCCGATGAATTAGGGTGGTACCACGATAGATTTTTTCGTCGTCCCTATCAATCTTTTGTGATGATAGAGGCGATTTTTTATTTGGAGGTAAAAATTATGAAACAAGGATGCCAGAAATACATCCCATTTAAACCAATCAATATTCCTGACAGACAATGGCCGTCAAAAACTATTGAAAAGCCACCAATCTGGTGTTCAGTTGACCTGCGTGACGGTAATCAGGCTCTTATTGACCCAATGAATCTAAAGGAAAAAATTGAGTATTTTAAAACTCTTGTTAAAATCGGTTTCAAGGAAATTGAGGTTGGTTTCCCGTCTGCTTCAGAGACTGAATACGAAATTTTAAGAACACTTATCGAAAAAGATTTAATTCCTGATGATGTTACAATTCAGGTGCTTGTACAGAGCCGTGAACACCTTATCAGAAAAACATTTGAAGCTATTGATGGTGCTAAAAATGTAATTATCCATTTTTACAACTCAACTTCAACTCTCCAAAGAAAAGTTGTTTTTAAAAAAGATATGGACGGTGTTATTGACATCGCTGTTAATGGTGCAAAGCTCATTAAAGAACTTACCGATGAATTAAAAGCGGAAAAAGATGTGAACATTCGTTATGAGTATTCACCGGAAAGTTTTTCAGGCACAGAAATGGACAATGCTGTTCTTATCTGTGAAAAAGTTATGGAAGCACTGGATATAAACGAGGATAACAAGATTATTCTTAATCTTCCTGCAACTGTTGAGGGTAGCACACCAAATGGTCACGCTGACCAGATTGAATATTTCTGCAGAAAGCTCAAAAATCGTGAAAACGCAATTATCAGTTTGCACCCTCACAATGACAGAGGTACTGCTGTTGCAGCCGCTGAGCTTGGTCTTTTAGCAGGTGCTGACAGAATTGAGGGCACACTTTTCGGTAACGGTGAAAGAACAGGTAATGTTGACATTGTTACACTTGCACTTAACATGTATACACAGGGTATTGACCCCGGACTTGACTTCTCAAATATGAATGAAATCAAGGAAATGTTTGAAAGAACTACAAAGATGCCTGTTGACCCAAGAAAGCCTTATGGTGGTGCACTTGTTTTCACAGCATTCTCAGGTTCACACCAGGACGCTATCAACAAAGGTAAGGAATATATGCGTACAAGCGGTACAGAATATTGGGAAGTTCCATATCTTCCTATTGACCCTGCCGATGTTGGTCGTGAATACGAACCAATTATCCGTATCAACAGTCAGTCCGGTAAGGGTGGCGTTGCATACATTATGGCAGAATACGGCTACAATATGCCAAAGGCTATGCATCCTGAATTCTCAAAGATTGTTCAGAAAGTCTGCGACGAAAAAGGAAAAGAACTCGCAAAAGAAGAAGTTTATGCACTCTTCCAGCAGGAATATCTCAATGTTGCCGGTCCTTACAAATTGCTTAGCTACAAGTTCTACGAAGAAAGAGAACATGGTGAAGAACAGTCACGAGTTCACTTTGTCGGTACTATCAGATATAATGGCAACGAACCACAGCAAATTGAAGGTATTGCTGCAGGTCCTATCGGTGCTTTCTGTCAGGCGATGAACACAATTGGTCTTGGTGATTATCACTTTATCGACTATTCTGAACACGCAGTTTCAGTCGGCTCGGACTCAAAGGCTGTCAGCTATATCCACATTACAAACCCACAGGGCAAGGATGTGTTTGGTATCGGTATTTCACACAATATCAACTATGCATCTATCAAGGGTATTCTTTGTGCTGTTAACCGTTGTCTTCCAAATGTAGTAAGAGAGGAAAAATAATATGAAAGAATATAATATTGTAGTATTAAAAGGTGACGGAATCGGTCCCGAAATCGTTGACGAGGCACTTAAAGTCCTTGATGCAACAGGCGAAAAATACGGTTTCAAGTTCAGTTATGATTATCAGTTAATTGGTGGTGTTGCTATTGATGAAACAGGCGAGCCACTCCCACAGGCAACTATTGATGCTTGTAAAAAGGCAGATTGTGTTTTCCTTGGTGCAGTTGGTGGTCCTAAATGGGACACTCTCCCGGGAAATCAGCGTCCTGAAAAAGGACTTTTAGGCATTCGTGGTGCCTTGGGCCTTTATGCGAACCTTCGTCCTGCAAAGATTTTTGAACCACTTAAATCTGCTTCTCCAATTAAGGACAGCATTATCGGTGACGGACTTGACATTATGATTGTCCGTGAGCTTACAGGCGGGATTTATTTTGGTGAAAGAGGCAGAAAAGAAGTTGATGGTAACCCTGCTGCCTTCGATACAGAAATGTACTCTGTTCCTGAAATTGAGAGAATTGCAAGAACTGCATATGAAATGGCTATGAAACGCAACAAAAAGCTCACAAGTGTTGACAAGGCTAATGTGCTTGAAAGCTCCCGCCTTTGGAGAGAAACGGTTATTAAAATGTCAGCAGAATATCCTGAGGTTGAACTTTCTCATATGTATGTCGATAACTGTGCTATGCAGTTGGTAAGAAACCCGGGTCAGTTTGATGTTATTGTTACATCTAACATTTTTGGTGATATTCTTTCTGACGAGGCATCTATGATTTCAGGTTCAATCGGTATGCTTGCATCTGCATCTCTCGCAACGGGCAAAATGGGTCTTTATGAGCCAATTCACGGCTCTGCACCTGATATTGCAGGCCAGCAGAAAGCCAATCCGCTTGCAACAATTCTTTCTGCCGCTATGATGCTTCAGTACTCATTTGATGAAAAAGATGCAGCAAAATCAATTGAAGATGCAGTTAACGAGGCACTTAAAATCGCCCGTACACCTGATATTTACGAAGATGGATTTAAGAAGGTTACAACATCAGAGATGGGTGACTTGGTAGTTTCGTTACTTAAATAAGTTTTAACGGCGGGGTCAAGACCCCGCCCTACCGTTTAAAAGAGGTTCTATGAAAACACTTTACATTAGCGATATGGATGGCACACTTTTGCAAAGTAATGGCAAAATGAGTGACTACACAAAAGAAAAACTGAATGAATTTTATAAGCAAGGCATTCCCTTTTCTGTTGCAACTGCTCGTAGCATGGTTAGTGCAACTCCACTTTTAGATGGTGTCCGTTTTGCTGCACCAATAGTGCTTATGAACGGTGTTTTTGTTTATGACACCGAAACCGAAAAGGCTGTTAAATACCACGAAATCTCCCATTCTGCACTACAAAGAATTCTTGACTGTTTTTATGATAAAAACCTTCACCCATTTATGTTTTTGTATGGTGATGATTACAAATTATCAATTAAATATACAGAATTTGATAACGACGGAATGAAGGATTTTTACGATATGCGTGTGGATATGTTGGACGGCAGATTTACACAGACGGATGACCTTACAAATATAGAAAAGGGTCAACACCCTGTTTATGTGAACTATTACGCTCTGCCCCAATATCTTGACGAGGTTGTTGAAAATCTTAAAACCATTCCCGAAATTGATTTTGCCTATTATAAAGACAGTTATTCTGACGACTGGTTGATTGAGATTTATTCTGATACGGCCTCAAAGGCGAACGGTGCAAAAGAGGTTAAGGAAATTATTGGTGCTGATAGTATTACTGCATTCGGTGACAATCTGAATGATTTAATAATGCTCAATGGTGCAGATATTGCCGTGGCAGTAGAAAATGCTGTACCACAGGTCAAAGAAATTGCAGATGTGATAATCGGCAACAATAATGACGATAGTGTTGTGAAATATATACGAGAAAAAGAAAACGCTTAAGACTTTAAGTCCTAAGCGTTATTTTTATGTAAGTGCAAATAATCCATTAAGTGCCAGGTCAAGACAAACTGCGTCATAAGCATCAACAGCACCATCTTCATTTATATCGGCACGCTGAAACATAACATTGTCCGTTATTCTTTCCATTGAATAAGCAATTTTAACAAGTAAACCATAGTCTTCTGTGTCGACTTTTCCATCACCATTTACATCGCCTTTAAGTCTTGACGGTGGCATATCGTTAAGCATTAAATCAAGAATAATTACATCGATACCATCAACAGCACCGTCGTCATCCATATCTCCCGCCATCTTCTCAATAAAGTTTATTCTTCTTTGCGTTGTTGCTATTTCGTAAAGTATTTTATAGTCCTCTATATCCACTTTACTGTCAAAATTCACATCACCTTTTATGTGGTTTGCCATATCAACAAAGTTTATATTATTCTCAACAGCATATTCTTGAGCATAGGTGTCCGCGTACCCGAAAATTGTAACATTTGTACTATCCCTAAATGCATTTCCCGAAATTGCAGTAACAGTTTTTGGAATGTAAACATCATTGTTACCCAAAGAACTGCCTGCAATATATTCTGTCCCTTCCTTAATTTCAACTACACTACCGTTAGCACGAACATCAATTACCGTACCATTTATATAAAGAACATTATCTTCCCAGTTTTTAGAATTATTGTAAAATCCTGTGTTATGAAATGCACTTGAATTCATTTCTATATATTTGTCCGGCAGGTTAATCTCGTTTAGTAAGATACATCCCTCAAATGCAGATTCTCCAATATACTCTATGCTATCGGAAAAGACTATTCTTTTTAATTGCTTACAATCCTTAAATGCGTTATTTCCTATTGTTACAAGTTGAGAGGGAAAAGTTACTTCTTCTGCATTACATCCGGAAAAAGCACCGTCAGCAATCACTCGGGTATCTTTCTTTACCGAATATGAGCCGGAATAGCTAATCTCAATAAGATTAGTTCCCAAGTACAGATAATCCAAATCCCTTGCGATAATATCCTCCCACGGAATTTGCGGAATACCATTTCCAAAACTCAAATCCCCTGACGAATCGTGGTTAACCTTCTTCTTCCAATTACTTTCATTATTATAATATGCAGTATTATAAATTGCCTTTTCCCCGATGTGGGTTATTGTTGTGGGAAGTGTTATTGTTGCAAGAGATGTACAATCCTCAAAAGCAGATGCACCCACATCACGAACTCCCTCACTTACTTTAACCAAAGTTAATTCGGTATTTCCTTTAAAAGCACCTTCAGCTATTGCGACAACGGGCATTTCGTTAATTGTAGCAGGTACTGTTATACTGGTACGATTACTTCCGATATATTTTGTGATGACAACCTCATCATTAACAACCTCATAGGAAAAACTGCCATAATTAAGAGCATAGGACGGCAGGGAAAGACTGCAGATAAGCATAATAATAGTGACTATAATAGATACCGCTTTTTTCATTTATGCACCGTCCTTTCACATTTATATCATTGTATCATTAAAGTATGATTATTGCAAGAAAAAAAGTATTTAGACAAATTGGAGTTTGTCTGTTTCTTTCCCCCCTCAGTCAAATGCTACGCATTTGCCAGCTCCATTACTCGCCTGCCGGCTCAGGCAGCACTAATTCGGCATCCACCGGATGCCCGTGGGTGGAGCCCAATATAGCCTGCCCCCTGGAGGGGAAGGTGTCACCGTAAGGTGACGGAAGGGGGGATAAAACATCCCGACAAATTCAAATCTACTGCATTAAAAAAGGTGGAAATAAAATTCCACCTTAATCAACTATTCAAATAAATTATTTACCTGCTAATTCAGCTCTTGCGAGTTTGATATTTTCTACAAAGCGTTTACCTGTTTCTGTAATCTTCTTGTAGTCCCCTGTTTTTGCACCTGCTGTAAGTGATGAACCTGCACCAACCGCAACGGCACCTGCTTTAATCCATTCACCAACATTATCAGCATCAACACCGCCTGTTGGCATCATTTTAGCATAAGGAATTGGTCCCTTGATGTCCTTGATAATCTTTGGTCCAAAAAGGTCTGCAGGAAAAACCTTAAGAATATCTGCACCATTTTCCATAGCAAGCAAGCCTTCACGAACTGTCATTATACCGGGCATCATTGGAACTCTGTAACGGTTGCAAAGTTTAAGTGTTTCAAGGTCAAGAGCAGGGCTAACAATATACTCTGCACCTGAAAGCATAGCAATTCTTGCAGTTGCTGCATCAAGAACTGTACCTGCACCAAGAATAATTTCTTCAGGAGTATATCTCTTTGCAAGTTCTTCAATAACTTTGTCTGCGTGTGGGACTGTGAATGTAAGTTCAATAGCTGCTACTCCACCTTCGATACAAGCATCAGTAATTCTGATAGCCTGGTCAACTGTTTCTGCACGAACAACTGCTACGATACCGCAGTCCTGAATTCGGGTAATGATTTTTTCTTTATCCATAATTACATCTCCAAACGGGAATATATTTTTTATTTAAAGATAGATTTATTCTTTCGCAAGACAATGTGACAAAGGCGAAGTTGTATCAGGTATACCACGAGCCGAAAGCCACGAAGTATTGCGGAAAAAGAAACTATCTCTGTACTCTTGCACCTGAGCCTTTGACAATATTTTCAACCTCTTTAAGTGATGCCATTGATGTATCACCCGGAGTTGTCATTGCAAGTGCACCGTGTGCAACACCGTAGTTAACTGCTGTTTGTGCATCCTCTGTTGTCATAAGGCCATAAATAAGACCTGATGCGAATGAGTCGCCACCACCAACACGGTCAAGAATTTCAAGACCCGGAAGTTCGAGTCCTTTATAAACCTTACCGTCTGCATAGCAGATTGCTGACCAGTCGTATACTGTTGCAGTTTTAACTGTACGAAGAGTGGTTGCTATAACCTTAAAGTTAGGATATACCTTAACAACATTTTCAAGCATCTTGTAGTAGCCTTCAATATTGAGTTCTTTAAGATTTTCGTCGTTACCTTCGATTTCAAAGCCAAGACAGGCTGTGAAATCTTCTTCGTTACCAATCATAACATCGATATACTTTGCGATTTCTTTGTTAACTTCCTGTGCTTTTGCTTTACCACCTATATCATTCCAGAGAGATGGACGATAATTAAGGTCATAAGACACGATTGTGCCGTATTTCTTCGCAGTTTTAACTGCTTCAATAGCAACCTCTGCAGTTGACTCTGAAAGTGCAGCAAAAATACCGCCTGTATGAAGCCAACGAACACCGAGTGTGCCGAAAATGTAATCCCAATCAATGTCCCCTGCTTTAAGTTGAGAAATTGCTGTATTTCCACGGTCAGAAACACCAACAGCACCACGGATGCCAAATCCACGCTCTGTAAAGTTAAGACCATTTCGAACTTGTCTGCCGATACCGTCATATTTAACCCATTTGATGAGTGATGTATCAACGCCACCCTGCAAAATGAAATCTTCGATAAGGCGACCAACTTCGTTATCTGCAAATGCAGTTACAACTGCAGTTTTCATACCGAAACAACGACGAAGTCCACGAGCAACATTATATTCTCCGCCGCCTTCCCAAGCACGGAATGAACGAGCAGTTTTAATTCTGCCTTCACCCGGGTCAAGACGAAGCATAATTTCACCAAGTGAAATCATATCAAACATACAATCTTCTTTTTTTCTAAGATTCAAGTTCATATATATACCTCCAAATTACTATAACGGGAAAATAACCACCAATTATACACCTGAATATGCGGAGAAACCACCGTCAACACAGATGCTTGTACCTGTGATAAAGCTTGAATATGCCTCATCACAAAGGAAAAGAAGTGCACCTGAAAGTTCGTTTGCCTCACCAAATCTCTTCATTGGAGTTGCGTTGAGAATTTTCTTTGTTCTCTCTGTTGGAGTGCCATCTTCATTCCAGAGAAGTGTTTTATTCTGGTTTGTTGAGAAGAATCCCGGTGCAATTGCATTTACGCGGATACCCACATCTGCAAAATGGACTGCCATAAACTCTGTGAAATTCTTAACCGCCGCTTTTGCTGCTGAATATGCGGGAATTTTTGTAAGTGGACGGTAAGCATTCATTGATGTTACCATAATGATACAGGTATTTTCCTTTTCTGCCATATCACGGGCAAAAACCTGAGTTGGAATAAGAGTGCCAAGGAAATTAAGGTTGAAAACGAATGAAATTCCGTTTGCAACAAGGTCAAAGAATGTTTTAATATCGTCATTCTTTTCTATAAGGTCAATCTTTTCAAGAGTTTCCTTTGTTGTTGTACCCTTTGGATTGTTACCACCTGCACCATTGAGAAGAATATCGCAAGTACCAAGTTTTTCATTGATAATTGCACGGGCATTTTCCATACTCTCTTTTTCAAGAACATTACAACCAACTGCAATAGCAACGCCACCGTCTGCAACGATTTCGTCTGCTACTTTTTGTGCAGCTGCCTCATTAAGGTCAAGAACTGCAACTTTAACACCCTGTTTTGCAAGTGTTTTTGCGAAGTCACCGCAAAGGACACCGCCACCACCAGTTACTACTGCTACTCTGCCTTTTAAGTTTTCGTGTAACATATTACTTACTTCCTTTCTCAACTGCTTCAAACAAGCCGTTTATATATGTTGCACCAAGTGCTCTGTCGAAAAGACCATAACCCGGTTTTCCTGTTTCGCCCCAAATCATTCTACCGTGGTCAGGACGAACATAACCGTCAAAACCTGTATCTACAAGCGCCTTAACTACCTCATACATATCAAGGCTACCACAATCTGAAATATGTCCGCTTTCTTCAAAGCTTCCGTCTTCCATAATCAAAATATTTCTGATGTGCATAAATGCAATTCGGTTCATTGCACTGTATTTTCTAATCATTTTTACCACATCATTTGACGCAGCACAACCTAATGAACCGGTGCAAAGACAAAGACTGTTTGCCTCACTATCAACAAGTTTTAACATTCTGTCAATATTCTCTTCGCAAGTGATAATTCTTGGAATACCAAAAATCGGATATGGCGGGTCATCTGGATGAATTGCCATCTTAACGCCACACTCTTCGGCAACAGGAATAACCTTTTTAAGGAACTTTTCAAGATTTTTCCAAAGTCCCTCTTCACCTAGTTCACCATAAGCTGAAATTAGTTCTCTAACTTCCTCCTGACTATAGCTTGAGTCCCAACCCGGAAGATGAATGTCATCCTTGAGCGGGTCAAGACCTTTCATCTGTTCCCAATACATAACAAGACTTGTAGAGCCATCCTCTGCCTCTTTATCAAGTTGTGTACGAGTCCAGTCAAAAACAGGCATAAAGTTATATGTTACACATTTAACACCATATTTTGCACAACGACGGATGTTTTCACAATAAACCTCTAAAAGCTCATCCACATTATCTCTGCCAAGCTTAATATTTTCGTGCACGGGAATTGACTCAACAACATCAAAAATAAGACCATTCTCTTCGCACTGTTTTACCATTTTCGCTATCGACTCTTCCGGCCAAACCTCACCCGGTTTTACATCATAAACAGCACTAACTATGCTTTTCATATTTGGAATTTGGCGAATATATTGCAACGAGATAGGGTCGCTTTCTCCATACCAACGGAATGACATTTTCATAAGTTTTACCTCCCTATGTTTTCTGTTTATTATTTTATCATTGAAAAAATTCAGATTCAATGTAATATTTATAGTTATTTAGGTAAATTTTTATTGCTCATCAGTAAAGTTTGAGTCGTCTTCCCAATAGGCAACATCATAGGGGTCTTTGTCAGGGTCATAAACATCCCAGAGTTCATGTTCAAAATTCTCCGGCTGTGCAGGACATTCAGCTATTGCCTCAACCTTCATTCCCCTTGACCAGATTGATGGGTCAATACGGATTGTATATCCGCAACAAGATGGAGTCAACCACTCGTGCATTGGTGCTTCGGGGAGTGCGTAAGTCTGCATAAGTGACATAATCACACCACCGTGAGTAATAACTGCAGTATTTTTAACACCTGCCTTGATTACGCCGTCAACGATTTTTTCAAAGCAGTCACAAATTCTGTAATTGAATCTTACCTGACTGTCGCCGAAGGGTGCTGCCTTATTTGGGTTTGTACCGGAAAGCCACTCTGCAAAATCTTCGTCATCCTGTAACTCTTCTGCAGTTTTACCCTCAAATTCGCCAAAGTCATATTCCCTTAAATCATCAAGAATAATCGGGTTTCTCTCAGGATAAATTGTCTGTGCAGTCTGTATACATCTTTTTAACGGACTGCAAAAAACTGCATCAACCTCAGGGTATTCCCCATAGTTTTCCATTATATCTTTAAGCTGTGCCATACCCTCTTCGCAGACAGGCTCGTCCGTATGTCCTATATATCTGCCCTCAAGGTTTCCTTTTGTTACCGCGTGGCGTATTAAGTGAATTTGGTAGGTTTTCATACTTTATCTCCTGAAAATTTGTAACATCGTACAATATACAAAATGTTTAATCTGTTGTATAATTCTTATACTTTGAGTATAAGAGGTAATCGAAATGAGTACATCCGTTTCCACAAGACTTGTAGAATTACGCAAGGAAAGAAATCTAAGCCAAAAAGAAGCTGCAACCGCACTCGGTGTTTCCCAAGCACTTTTATCCCATTACGAAAAAGGAATCAGAGAATGTGGACTTGATTTTCTTTGCCGTGCATCAACTTTTTATGATGTAAGTACTGACTACCTTTTAGGTATGACGGATACAAAAATGATGTCCGATGCACTGTTCGCAGAGTACGAGATTCCACAGGATAAGGAAATGAGGATGAGTACCGTTTTCCGTTCCTCTGTTTATCTTATGGAACGACTTGGTGTCTATGGCAGAAACCATTCCTCAAAAATCAGGACTATCTATGTTCTCATTATTTATAAAATCTATCTTACTGCCCTTCTAAACGGTGCTGTTCCCGGCCATGAACTTGCACGAAAAGAATTATCATCCTACTTTACAACAACCGCTATTGATAATATTATTGAATCCCTTGTGTTTAACGATGATGCAAAGCCTAAACGAAATGAACAGTTGCCAACTACAATGGATACTGTTATTCGCGAAGCAACCAAGGTTATTGACAGAGAAATCGCCCGTGCTTATAAATATACAAACAAAACGCTAAAGTAATTCTTTGTAAATAAAACTCTTTTTGATGCCTGTGTCAGCAGCTACAGTTTTTGATGCCTCGTTGACACTCACACCTTTGCTGACAAGTTTTTTTGCTAATTCCACAGCCTGTTCCAATGTGACGGGCTGTTTTTCTTTTTGCTTTTCTGCCCCTGCGATTATAAGCACATATTCCCCTCTCGGGTTCTCAACTTCAAAATAATCCATCGCACCCTTAAGGCTTGTCCTCATTACCGTTTCGTGAATTTTTGTAAGTTCTTTTACAATGGCGATTTCGCGGTCACCGAAATACGAGTACATATCCTTTAAAGTTGCTTTTAATTTATGTGGTGCCTCGTAGAAAATCATTGTTCTTGTTTCATTCCTGATTTCTTCAAGGTGCTCTTTACGACTGGGCTTGTTTGTACTTAAAAAGCCCTCAAAGGTAAATCTTCCGCTTTCCATTCCGCTGATTGCAAGTGCTGTTGCAAAGGCAGTTGGTCCGGGTACAGACTCAACGGGAATATTATTTTCGTGACAAAGGTACACAAGGTCCTGTCCTGGGTCAGAAATACAGGGCATCCCTGCATCAGTTACTATTGCACAAACTTCACCATTCAGAATTCGAGAAATAATCATTTCCCCTCTTTCCCGACGATTATGCTCATAATAACTTACAAGTGGCTTTTTTATATCAAAGTAATTAAGCAATTTCTGTGTAACTCTTGTATCTTCTGCTGCTATAAAGTCAACAGATGCAAGTGTTTCTTTTGCCCTTGGAGAAAAATCGGACAAATTACCGATAGGTGTTCCTACTACATATAGTTTTCCACTCATAACTGTCCGACTTCCTTCCTTTTATTTTCTATATTTTTCTGTAATTTCAAGCAACTCATCTGAAAGAGTTCCGTCATCGTTATACGCTACAAGATTTTTTTCAACCCTTAATCCGTTTTTTGCTCCTCGTTTTCCCTCAATAAGGACTAACCAAGGCTGAGTGTCACCTTTTTTCGACACAAAACGGAGAGTTTTTGGCTCAATACCATTTTCTCTCATTGAGTACATCGCATCAAATACTCTTTCGGGACGGTGGCAGATACAAAGTTTGCCTCCGAATCTCAAAAGTCGTGCTGCACTTTTTGCAATATCATTCATATTACAAAGAGATTCGTGACGAGCAATAGTTGCATATTCCTCGTCATTTTTTATTCCGCCATTCTCTATTTTATATGGCGGATTCATTGTTACTAAATCAAAACTGCCTGATTTCAGGTCATCAATTTCCTTCAAATCTCTGTTAAGGATTGTGATTTTGTCCGTATCATTCAAGTCTTTTGAACGAAGCATCTGATTGCAGGCATTCTCCTGGATTTCAATGGCTGTAATTTCCTTGCACTTTCCGTCACGAAGCCAGAGAAACGGAATTATACCACATCCTGAACCAAAATCACAAGCAACATCATTTCTTTTTGGGCTTGCAAAATGTGCTAAAAGCATTGCATCCGTGCCGAATGTGTGTTGTTTTGAAACTACAACACCTACACCCTCACCCAAATCTTCAATATGTTCTCCATCAAAAAGTGTGATTTTATCAGTCAACATAAATATCCTCTACATCGCTCATACTTCTTATTGTTGTTGTCATAAGAGCAAGTGAATCGTCATTTTTAGGGAAAACAAGCACCTTAATAACAGATGTATCCTTACGACGCTTGAATTTTAAATCTTTTGTTTCAGTATACACAACCTCCATGGAATGGATTGTGCCACCACATTGTTTGATTGTCTTTGTAATAAGTGGAATCTGTGCACCCACATCGTGAATCTCAATAAAGAGAAGTTTACCCGCTGAACCGCGAACAATAAATCTCTTAAGTGAGTTAAGTGTTAAATAAATAACTATAGTTGCAACAAAAGCACCTGCATAGAAGCCTGCACCAACAGCAATACCGATACACGCAACCGCCCAAAGAGATGCAGCCGTTGTAAGTCCTTTAACGGAAAAGCCCTCACGAAGAATTGTACCTGCACCAAGGAAACCGATACCGCTAAGAACCTGTGCACTCATTCGGGTTACATCCCCGGTCATTCCCTGACTGTCAAAAATGTAAACAGATGTAAGCATTACAAGTGCGGAACCGACAGCCACAAGAATGTGAGTTCTGAAGCCCGCTGGACGATGAGAATGTTCTCTTTCAAACCCAATAAAACCGCTTAAAATGGTTGTTATTCCCAATTTTATTAACGCATCAATAGTAAATCTTACTTGGTCAAACTCCCAAATCCACGAAGCAGCATTCTTGATGAGTTCAACAACCTCCGTCATACAGTTCGCCTCCTAATAAAGTCATTTTTTTCGTGTCAGTGCAGGTACAAAAAGAATAACTGCCCATACTGCCTGATACACAAGAATCTGCCACACACCAATTTGTGACAATCCTGAAAGGAAAGTTAAAAGTGCAATAATTATTACGCCGATTGCCGATGCAATAAGCTGAATCAACTTTGATGAGTTCACAAATGAATTGACAACAAATGCTCCGTGAAGTGCTGCAAGCATTGATTTCGCACTGCCATCGTGAATGATTTTCGCATCGGTACGGTCTTTTTCCTCGTTGCAAATCTTTGCAAACATATCCCCCGCAACAGGGTTAATGATTTTGACTACATTTTCAGGTAATCCGAATTCTCTTTCAAGAAATCTTTCTGTAATATTGGCATCAGCTGTCCTGAAGAAAATTGCGAGTCCGTCTTTTTCAAGTTCACGGATATACTTTGCTGTTTCCTTATTAGCTTTGTAAACCACGATAAACATAGCTGCAATTTTACCCTCAATGGCAAGGTAAATTACATTCTTGCCCATCTGCTTATATTTTTCTTCCAGTTCTCTGTCCGGAGTTTCAACATTATGATGAACAAGCAAATCACGATTACCAACAAGGGCTCTGTGATTATGTATCCAGCAAGAACAACCCAGTTTTTCCTCATAAGCCAAAGACTCAACGGGAAGGAGTAATTCTCTTTTTCCATCAATAACTCCCTCGAAAACATCTGCCAATACTCCGCCTGCTTCAATAACTACAGATGCTGTGTAGAGAATCGCTTCATCTATTCTCATTTTATGATATGTCTTCATTCCCTCAAGGTTACAGCCACCCTCTTCAAAGGCGTCGCAAGAGTCAATTATAACCCCATTTGAGTTAACTGCTTCTTCTACGGCACTATATCCGTTAAGCAGAGCACCTTCCTCATTTAAAAGCTTATTTGTTGCACGAAGATTAACTGCAGAGGCAACACTTGTTGCCATAGGCAATCCCATAAGTACAGCTGCGGTAAGAGCACTTATGCCAACAAACAGATTTGATGACATAACCATTGCTGCAACGCCCACCACAAGGCCTACTGCAAGAGATAACAAAATTGTAAGTTTGCAAATTGACCCTGTTGTATCTGCTGAACGGGAAAGTTCAATAAATTTCTGTGGAAAACCAACTTTTGTTGAATATTTAATATCAGGGCCTGCCAACAAGAGTCCTCTTGAAATTTCGTTGGCAACATCCTCGTCAGCAATATTTTCAACACTATAACAATCGCGTATATTACTTGCAAGAAATTCAAAATTTTCGCCGTCGTTTTTGCTTTGAATCAATTCTCCCACATATTTCATAATCATGGGAACAACAGCTGCACCCGTAGTCAAGCTTGCAACAGACTCAATGCTATCTGTAAAGGCAAAGCTTACAATACACTGAACTGCACCAAAAATTGCGGCAAGTGATACAACCGTATCCATATCAACTATACGGTTTTTTATATTTTCCCACGCCTTTTTAAAGGAATTAAGGCTTATAACAGATGCTGCAATCAATAGCACCAGTTGGAAAAGGGAATATACAAACTCATTGTTGCCGTAAAGTTCAAAATTGCCGTTATCCGAACCTGCAATAGTAGCGAGAATTGACATAACCAGACAAATCAAAGAAGTTGAAACAAGCTTTACAAAAATTCCTTTTTTCTCAGTTGCAAACACTTTTCTTACTGCATTCTCGTCCTTAGGTCCAAAATACTCACGGATAACAGAAACTCTTTGACGGGCATATCGTTTTTTTGGTGTTGAATTCTCAAACTCCTGCTTGAAAATCAAATCTCCCTCAATAAAATCTTTTACTTTGTCCTTACGGCTCTCTCTGAGTTCTGCCTCAGCCTGTTCTTCTGTTTGCTGTAATATTTCCTCTTTTTCCGCAAAGCCCTCAATCATAATCTGATTATCATCTTCAACATCATTAGCAATTGTGGAAATAAATCTGGTTTTTTCCTGCTCATATTCATACTCTGCAGGTACAAGAGTTGGAACCGGGGCAATTCCGTCCGTGTTTTGTGTAGCCTGACGATTCTTTACCACAACACCGGGGGTTTCAATAGTCTTCTGTGGCATAGACTCAGTTATTGCGCGATGCTCTGCTGTACTTTCAATTTTCTGTACAGGCTTATTGAAAAAATGCTTCTTGATTTTTTCTTCTGCTGATACAGGTGTTACAAGTGGTTGTGCATCACCACTTGTTGTTCTCACAACCTTGTTTCCTAAATTATGAGAAATATTAGGATTATATTCGCTTCTAATGTCAACCTCGTTGAACATTCTTGTTTTTTCAATAGAAATCTGACCCGTAATAGGCTTTACTTCTTCCTCAACCGATATTTCCTCTTCAACTATTTCATCTTCAACAGAATCAATACCAATCTGTCCATCTTCATCAACTGACGCAGGGATTCCGTCAAAATCAACATCCTCATCCAAAGCTTCAACCTTTGAAAAATCAAAGGTGAATTTCTTGTTTGGCTTTTCCTTTTTTTCAAAGGTAAAGGTAATTTCCCTTGCTTTTTCTTGGTTTTTTTCTGTCTGTGATGTTACATCTTCTCTTGTTGCGTATTCCTTTGCATCTTCAAGAATAAAGTCAATATCCACAGCAGAATATTCTGTCTGCTGTGCCTTGTCCAAGTCATATTTCCTTGTTGAATTAAGAATATCATCAATTAAAGAATCAGGTATTCTCTCTGCCATAATAAAATTCCCCCGAAAAATCTATTACAGATAAATTAAGCAAAACTATCTTTTATATGCAAATTCATACATTAAAATCCCACCGGCAACGGAAGCGTTAAGAGAATTGATTTGTCCTTTCATTTTAAGTGAGACAATAAAGTCGCATTTTTCACGGACAATTCTGCTCATTCCGTCACCTTCTGAACCGATAACAAGAACTGCTGCACCATCAAGGTTTACCGAACGGATATCCTCGCCATCCATATCTGCACCATACACCCACATGCCTTTTTCCTTCAGCTCATCAAGAGTCGCTGCAAGGTTTGACACACGGGCAACCTTCATATATTCAAGTGCACCTGCACTTGTTTTTCCCACGGTGTAGTTAAGAGATGCACTTCTGCGTTTTGGAATAATTATTCCGTGAACACCTGCTGCTTCCGCAGTTCTGATAATTGCACCTAAATTATGTGGGTCCTCAATTCCGTCACAGGCAACGATAAACGGTTTTTCACCACGGTCTTCTGCTACTGCAAGGATTTCCTCAACTGTTGCATAGTCGTGAGCTGCACAAATTGCTACAACGCCCTGATGATTACTGTGTCCACACATAAAATCAAGTTTTTTCTTATCGACTTCTTTAACCACAGCACCCTTGTCACGGCATTGACCTATTATTTTTCCGACAGAGCCACTCTTTTCGCCACGAAGAACAAACAAAGTATCAATTTCCCGTCCTGACTTTATAAGCTCCGTTACAGCGTTTCTGCCGATTATTAAATCCTTCTTTTTTTCTTCATTGAATATATCCATTTCAGACCTCTTTTGAGCATAATTATAGATATTAGTCTTAATAATTTATTATAACAAATAATAAACAATAATACAAGTAAAAATTGCTCTAAACCCAAGAAAAATGAGAGGTGATAAAAACACCTCTCATTGCAAAATAATATTAACTTACCCTAAAAAGCCACTATCCTCTGTTGCATCCTCGCTTGCAGGTTCACTCGTTTCTGGTTCCTCAGACTGTGAAGGCTTCTCCGTTGATGGTTCTTCAGGCTCCTGCGGTTGTGTTGGAGCAACCGGTTCTGTCGGTTTTACCGGTTCTGTTGGTTTAACAGGCTCAGTAGGTTTTACGGGATTCGGTTTGCTGCTGTTTGTTGGTTTTTCGCTTGTAGGTTCTGTAGTATCATCTTCAATAGAGGAGAGTTCCTCCATAAATGTCAAACTTTCGCTTTCTGTCTCTTCCTCTTCTTCAGTTGTCTGCGTTGCTCTGGTAATCTGCGGAGTCGGTCCGACCTGCTCATACACAGGTTCACTGGTACAAGCTACAAAGCCTACTGCCATTACAAGAATTAAAACTGCCACTATGTAATACTTCATTTATATACCTCCAAAATATTTCCGTAAACTTGAACTACCTCTAACTTATCACTTTTTAAAAAATCATAAGGTGTAATAATTCTTCCGCCTTGTGGTGAAATATCAATTCCAAAGTGGTAATAAGCATACCACACAAGATGTGCACATTGTGTCGCATAAGGGACCTTGTCCGCATTTCTTCCTGTAAAAATTCCTGAAAACAAGGAATACGGTAGTCCCCTCAAACTTTCATCGGCAAAATCCGCAACTTCTTCTGCTTTTTCTTCGCTCTGGTCCTTCACTCGCAAAAGGGCAACCATAGGAAAATCCTTCCAGGTGTTCACATAGCCGTAATCCGATTTTTCGCCCACCATAAGAGCCTGTACACAAAGCCCATTCTTCGCATCTGTAACAATGGCAGCGTGTCCGTGACGCCATCCAAGGGAATGGATGCTTAAGGTTACAATTATATCCCCTTCTCTTATGTCTGCAAACAGCGGATTATCAATAAACTCACCGTTGCTGTCTTGAATTGATTCGTGACAGGCAAAAATTCCTTCCCTATAACAGTAATATTCCTTGTCCATAAGAAAATAATCTCTGTAGTATTCTATTTTCCGTGTTTCTCCTTGTGAAACAAGTAAATCAAAAGCACTTTTTCCAAGCCCTGTTTGGGACATAACAAATTCATATTCTTCATCTGTAAAAGATGCTCTATCGTTGATTTTTTCAACTATATTTTCCCATTCTGCATCGCACCTGACAGCATCCTCATAAGCCATCGTGTCAGCCCATTCGCTTAATCCGAAATCAATTAAACTGAATGCCAAAACCGATACAAGGAATATGCAAATAACACGAATTCCTTTAATTTTACCTTTGTTTTCCACTCAATATTCTCCTGAAATATATGTCTATTTTGATTATACCATATTTTTTCAAAAATTCAATTCTTCCAATATAAATTCATAATAATATTTCGCTATGATGGAATAATAAAACAAAGGATGTGATTAAATGTCAACAACGAATAACGAATATAATAAGATGGCAGAAAAAGCATCCCCGCCATCACCTAAAATCTTAAATTGTATCAAGGCATTTTTAATCGGTGGATTTATATGCACCTTCGGAGAATTCCTCAATTGGGGTTTAAAGAAATTAGAGTTTTCAGAAGAAGCAGTTAAAGCCTTAACACCCTCCATCTTAATAATAATTGCCGCAATTCTTACAGGAGTGGGTGTCTTTGATAAAATTGCCAAACACGCAGGTGCAGGTACAATAGTACCCATAACCGGTTTTGCAAACTCCGTTGTTTCGCCTGCACTTGAATTCAAATCTGAAGGCATCATTATGGGAACGGGTGCTAATATTTTCAAAATCGCAGGGCCTGTAATTGCCTATGGAATCTTTTCTGCTGTGGTTTATGGAGCAATTTGTTATATTTTTAAGTTGTATTAGTTTGACAAATTGGAGTTTGTCTAACTGAAATTATGCATAAAAAGCACCTCAACTTGAGGTGCTTTGATTGTTTTTAGACTATTCTGCTGTTTGTGCTTCTGCTTCGTGCTTTTCGCGAAGTGATTCATAAATAGGTTCCATCTTCTCTTTAGTGAGAGGATATCCAAATTGGAATATAAGCCATACACTGGTATAAACAATAGCAGGAATGATTGTACAGATAAACATAATCTTTTTACTTGTATCGTTCTCTGCAATAAATCCATTACCGGCAGTAAGGCTATCATATTTTGCCCACTGAAGAAGGAAAAGTCCACCTGCGTCTGCAACTGCCTGGCCTAACTGACGACCAAATGTATATGCAGAATATACTGCACTTTCATTTCTGATGCCTGTTGTGTATTCCTGATAATCAATAACGTCCATAACAACAGCCCAACAAGTAAGGCTTACGAATGTATAACCGAAGCCGATAAGAAGTAAGCAAAGCATATAGAGCCATGCGGGATAAATTCCCTGTTCCGGATTTATCCACATAATGAAATCTTCGTTGTTTGCAGTAACAAAAAGGAAAACAGATGTTATGGCAGAAATGATTGACATTCTTCCGCAAAGTTCTTTTTTACCGAATTTTGCAGAAAGCTTTGGTGTGAACAAAATCAGCAACACCATTGGAAGATAGTTGCAGATTGTACCGATAATGCTAAGACCTGTGTTTGTGAAGTAGTTCTTATAGAGATAAGCATTGAACGAGCCGAATTGAAGCTGACCGCTGATTAACACACCTGAAAGGGTAAGCATTACGAATGGTCTTGACTTAAAGAGTCCCTTATATACACCCTTTAAATCCACATTTTCATCATCAACAGCAGGAACTCTTTCCTTAACCATTTTATGACCGATAAGGTAGGTAACTATTGAGAAAATACCCATAAGAAGTGCGTACATAAACATTCTGTTACCGTCAGCAACTTCAATCTCCTTACCTGTCTGCTCATCAAAAACACCTGTACCAACATAGATAACCATTGGAGCAATGAGAAGAACTACTGCACCGCCGATACCACTACCTACTGAACGGGCAGTTGAAAGAAGTGTTCTTCCTTTAGGGTCATCAGTAATAACTGATGCCAATGAACCGAAAGGAATGTTCATAGCGGTATACATTGTACAATAAATCAAATACAACACAATAGCCAGAACAAAAAGAAGCATTGGTTTCTCTGCCAAAGTCTGATTATAGAAAATTGAATTTGGGTCATTAAAAGGAATAAAGCAGATTACTGTTGAAATACCCAAAGGTACGGCAACAAGTCTTAAATACTGACGATATTTACCGTCTTTACCCGCTTTTCTCTTGGAAACAACAGCACCCCAAAGCGGGTCATTAACTACATCCCAAAGGCGGGTGATAATGAACATATAACCAACAAGTTTTGGTGCTATCTTCAAAACATCAGTCATAAAGACTTTCAAATAACTTGAAATGTATGTAAGGTTAAACATATTACCGGCTTCGGCAATAGTGTAACCGGCAATATCCTTAAAGCCTATTCGGTTAGGATGGTTATTGACCTGTTTTTCTTTTTTTGACATAAAGGTTATTCCCCCTTCTTGTTTCAATAAAAGAATAATAACACTTTTCATTAGTTTTTTCAATAGGTAAAACCTTTTATGTATTTTCTCCTTGCAGATTTTTGTTATCTTTCACTATTTATTGACATAAAAATTTTATAGTATTATAATTGTATAAATAAGTCGAATTTATGCCTTTAATATTAAGGGGGAAATAAATATGGCACAGGTTGCTGATATAATCAAATATGAGGGAGATAATACCACCTTTATCTGGAAGCATCCCATTGAGGATTTTAATAGCCTTTCACAATTGCTTGTTCACGAAAACCAAGAGGCAATCCTCTTCTTAAACGGTCAGGCTCTTGACCTTTTTGGTCCGGGACGGCACACTCTTGAAACACAGAATATACCTGAACTGAGCAAGGCTTTAAACCGTACAACAGGTGACGAAACGCCATTTCATTGTGAAATATACTTTATAAACAAAGTTGAGCAAATGGCAATCAAATGGGGTACTGATTCAAAAGTTCAGTACATTGAACCAACATATAAATTCCCTATTTCAATAGGTGCAAGTGGTGAAATGAGTCTTCGTGCAGAAAATTCACGCAAACTCCTTTTGAAACTCGTTGGAACTGAAAGTTTCTTGACACAGGCAAAGCTTGTAGCATTCTTCCGTTTCTTCCTTATGACAAGGGTTAAGACATATATTGCCCAGGCAATGAAAACAAACAATATAAACATTTTCGAGATTGATGAAAACCTTACAGTCTTTTCTGATGCAATCAAGGCTCTTCTCGTAAATGATTTCGCTGACTACGGTATTGCCCTTGAGCAGTTTTTTGTAACTACGGTTGTTAAGCCTGATGGAGATAAGCAATACGAACAGTTCAAGGAACTTCATTTCCGTCAGTATGCCGATATTGCAGAGGCTAAACTTCGCCAGCAAAGAGAAATTATTGATGCTGAAACACAGGCACAAAAAATTGTTATAGATTCCAAGGCACAAGCAGCAAAGCGTGCACAGGAAGGCTACACTTACAGTCAGGAACGTGGCTTTGATGTTGCAGAAAAAATTGCTGAAAATGAAGCAGTTGGTGAGTTTACAAATATGGGTGTCGGTCTTGGCACAATGGCAGGTGTTGGCGGTGCTGTCGGCGGTGTTGTCGGTGGTGCTGTTAATGATGCTATTTCATCAACAACAGCAAAATGTGAAAAATGCGGTGCTGTTCTTCCTCAAAAATCGAAATTCTGCCTTCAATGCGGAGAAAAAGTAGTTGAGGCAAATCTCATAACTTGTCCTAACTGTGGAAAATCCGTTCAAAAGGCTAAATTCTGTCTTGAATGCGGATACAAATTTGTTGCTGTCTGCTCAAAATGTGGTACAGAGGTTGAAAACGGTGTATTCTGTCCCCAATGTGGCGAAAAACTTTAATTGGAGGTAACGAAAATGAAAATAAGCAAAAATTTTAAATTATATGCAATTGTATGGGCAATTCTTCTTGTACTTTTTAATGTCATAGTTTTTGTAACACCGTCCGAATTTGAAGGTGAAAGCAAATTTACAGACAGTTTCTGGATTGGTTATGCTCTTATTACCATCAGTTTTGTTGGTCAGCTTATCTGTTCTTACATAGGTCTTAAGGATGATAATCTCAATAAAATCTTCTTCAATATTCCTCTTTTAAGAGTTAGCGTTACAAGCCTTGTTATAAGTGCAGTGGCAGGCTCGGTTTTCATGGCATTTTTCAGTGTTGAAGGTTGGATTTCCGCCCTTATCAGCATAGTTATTCTCGCTTTTGTTGCTATTGCAACCATAAAAGCAAAGGCAACGGGAGATATTACAGAAGCTGTTGAAAAGAAAATCAAAGAGCAGACCTTCTTTATCAGAAATCTTACTGTCGATGCAGAAAATCTTCTTGCAAGAGCAAACACAACCGAAACAAAGGCAATTGTTAAAAAGGTTTATGAAGCAATCAGATATTCTGACCCTATGAGCAACGATAATCTCAATGATATTGAGGGAAGAATCGGCTATGAATTCAAAACATTTGAAATGGCTGTTAAAAGCGGTGACACTGCCGTCATTGAAAATCAGGCAGAAGAATTACTTATTTTAATTGACAACAGAAATAACAAGTGCAAGGCACTTAAATAATTGAGGTAATACAATGTCCATTTTAAGATGTGAGATGTGTGGAGGCACAGTTGTTTTAGAGGAAAACGGCACAGTTTCACTTTGCGAATACTGTGGCACCCGTAAAACAATTGTTCAACCTGAAAATACAGTTTCTTCCAAGCCATCCAATGACAATATTCAACCCGAAAAAGATAACTCCTCACAGGCGGAAGCCCTTCGCATAGAGAGTGAAAGGCGAAAAGCAGAAGAAGCAAGGGCAAGGGCTCAGCAAGCACGACTTGAGGCGGAGACACAACGACTTGAACGGGAACGATTTTCTGAAAAGAATAGAGTTGAAAGAAAGAAGCGTTCTAAGGCTCTTCGAAAAAAACTTCTTAAAGGTTTTCTTGTGCTCTCTGCAATTGTTGCATTGGGTTTTTTCACAATAACGGTAGTCATTCCCACTGTCAGATATAATAGTGCTGAAAAATCACTGGAATCCAAAAACTATGAAGAGGCATATCTTACCTTTAAATCTCTGTACAAATTCAGGGATAGTCAAACGAGAGCAAATACTATTTTGAGAGAACATCCTTCTGTTGCACAGGTCGGTGACATTATCTGTTTTGGAAAATACGAGCAGGATAACAACAAATCAAACGGTATGGAAGAAATTGAATGGAAAGTTCTCCAAAAAGACGAAAACGGTAAAATGCTTCTTATTAGTAAATACGCTCTTGACTGTCGCAATTACCACTCCTCACCCAAGCAGGTAACTTGGGAGGAAAGTGAAATCCGCGGTTGGCTGAACACTGACTTCTATGCAACTGCCTTTTCATCCTCTGAAAAATCAAGTATCAAAACAACCACTCTTGAAAACACAGGAAACTCTGATTTTAAGGTGAATGGTGGAAATAAGACATCTGACAAAGTGTTTCTTCTTTCTATCGATGAGGCTAAAAGCTATTTTCCTAAAAATATTGACAGAATCTGTATCGCTACCAAATCTGCCGAAATAAAAGGGTCTGAATTAGATGGCATCACCCGTGCTTGTCGTTGGTGGTTGCGTTCTCCCGGCTCAACCCTTTACAGTGCAGCTTCCGTAAAACTTGACGGATTTATACTTGATTTAGGAACTCCCGTTTCCATTGACAAAGCCTTTATCCGCCCTGCAATATGGATTGAATTAAAGTAATAAAAGTGGAGGTCACCCTCCACTTTTTATTTTCACTACGGCAATTGTAATATCATCACTACGACCTATATTTCTTCCCCTTGCTACGGCACAAAGTTTTTCTGCCAAATCTTCTGAATATCCGTTCTTCGCAATATATTCCTTTATTTCCCTAATGCTATGCTCCGTTGCACCGTCGGACATTATTACTACAACGTCCTCATCTTTCAAAGTTCCTTTAACAGTTGCAAACTCTGCTTGCCTTAGAATTCCTATGGGCATAGCAGATTTTTTTATTTCCCCCACCTTGCCTTTTCTGTACAAAAGAGAAACCGATGCTCCTGCTTTATACACAACTGACTGTCCCGTGTACAAATTTACCTTTAAGATATCCAGAGTTGCCAATGACTCCTCGTGACTCTTAACAAGCATAGCAGAATTGACCAGACGCAATGCACAAGGAAAAGAAAATCCCGAGATAATAAGTCGTGAAAACAAGGATGCTGCCATCATCCCGTCCACTGCTGCACGGTTTCCGCTACCCATTCCGTCGCTTAACACGGCCACAAAATTGCCTTTTCCGTCATAAAAGGATTCGAAACAGTCTCCACAAATTTCATTCTCCTTACTTGATACCTGAAAATAATTGCACTCAACGGAAAACTCCGGTTTTTGCCAGAAAAACAACATTTTTTCTTCTTTGTCAGTTATTGTTACGGGCATTGAGAATTCTTTTTCCGTTACTTTTTCAATGGAATCACGAAGCTCATTCTCGCTTATTCTGCAATCCTTATTCACAACAAGATTTACAAACAAATTACTTTTTACATCCTCACAGCAAGTGACAGTTGATTCAACACCCATATCTTCAAGGCAATTCTTTATCTCTAACGATGTTTCGCCAACAGGCTCAGCATTTTCACCCAATCCCTCAAGCATATCGTCAAGCATCTGACTCATTGTGTCAAACTGGTCAACAGTAATTTTACGCATTTCGTTTATTCTCCCCTCTGCACCAAGTCGTGCCGAATATGATGAGTAATTCTTATTAAAACTATCACACAAGGACATTATTCTTATACACTTACTTTGTAGGGACATTGGTGTTCCTGATGGCGTAACATTTCCATTTTTCCTTAACGCTTCAATAACGCAATCAAATTCTCCCAAGGTAGAAGCTATGTAGTTTTTCCAGCACTTGTCATAACTTCCACAATCACTGCAGACATTGTCCCTGACACGCAGATACACCGATACTGTATCAGGAAGCGATTTTTCCTTCAGTATTTCCGTCACCTTGGAAACTGTTTCCGACATATTTCCGACTGCATAACGAATGGATTTTACTCTTGAAATTGCTATATTAAAAAGTTCTCTGTCCATATAGTTTTTGGTAGTGATTGCGAATTTTGATTTTATCCTTGTAAGCAGAGTCTGTGGTGTTATTACAAAGAAAAGAGAGGCTATTGCTGTTTCTATCAATGGTTCTATATTCTCTATGCTACCACCAAAGAAAACAAACATAGCACCATAAGAAAAAATATAGGCACAGGCACAAAGCACTCTGCCTGAATATGAAAAAATACCCGAAAATAAGCCTGCTCCTGCATAGCAGAAAACCGTTGGCAAACTATTGCCCGTCATAGTGTATCCTAATGACGCTCCTGTGCCTATTACCGCTCCTCCTGACTCCTTGAAAATGTATGCCGCCACCATAGTTACATAAGAGCAGGCAACTCCTGATGGTGTGATACCAAGCAAGGATAATCCCGAGGTTGTTAAAATCAATATCAGCCCTGCCACAGCAAGGCTTGTAATTTCCTTGACAGATATATTTTCATTCTTATTTAGTTTCTTTACGGTATGAACACCTACTGAAAAAAAGTAAGCACCACCAAAGGCAGTAACAGATTCTGCAACTCTTAATGCCACCTGCGAAAGAGAAATTGAACCTGCAACCATTACCACTATTCCCGTTGAAAGAGTTGAAAAAAGTGAAATCAAGGACTTTGCCATTATGCTTTGTCTGAAAGAGGGAAATGCATTGATATACACTTTTAAAATATATACCAGAATCAATGCCATTACATAACGAAAAGCAGAAATATAATCGCAGGACAGAATATATCCCGTCATAGCACCAAAACAGGAAAAAAGGGTGTTTTCTCTTTGTATACCACTACAAAAAGCAATTCCTAAAGGTGAAAAGTATTCAAGTGCGGATGCAGATGCACAAAGCCCTGCAAAAACAAAACATACTGCTTGTCGCAACACAGATTTTCCCAATTCCGAAAGTTGTATCCTGCCACTTTCTATAGACATACCAAATTCCTGATTTTCCATTTTTTCACCTGCTTTCCTTGTATTGAATATTATAGGCTTGTCCCTTTATTTTTTTTGACGAAATGGGCAGGTTGTAAACAAGAAGTTTATGGTGAAAGTAAAGGATATTTGTCATTATGTGATATATGAGAAAAAACTGTAAAAAAATTCTTTTAAAATTGACTTTGATGTGGTAGAATAGTTGAGGAAATGAGGCGAAAATATGGCAAAGATTTTTACAGTTACATCGGGGAAAGGCGGAGTCGGGAAATCCACTTTTTGCGTAAATATTGCTCTGGCATTAAGTGAATACGGTAAAAAAGTATTATTGATTGACGGTGATATTGCTCTCCGCAGTCTTGATTTACTGCTCTCCCTTGAAGAAAATCTTGTTTATGATTGGTCGGACATTCTTTGCAACCGTTGCAATAAAGACTCTGCTGTTCTTCGCTATAACGATAAAATTCATCTTTTACCTGCACCCTTGGAAACTCCTGATGACTTAGATGAAAAGAGTTTTAAAGCCTTAGTAAACAATTTTTCTGATGACTACGACTTTATTTTCATTGACTCTCCTGCAGGAATAGGTGATTTGCAGTTAATCTATGCAAAGGCTTCCCACCAATGTATTCTTATTGCAACACCGGACAAGGTAAGTGCAAGAAGTGCTTATATTGCAGGAAATCACCTTGTTAAATCAGGTATTAAAGATGAAAATCTTCGTCTTATCATTAACAGATTTGACGACAAGGCTATTAAAAGAGGAAGATTTTTAAACATTGACGAAATCATTGATATTACATATATCAGGCTTCTTGGAATTATTACTGAAGAACCACAATTGATGTATTCCTCCGTATCCGGGAAAAAGCTTTCAGTCAGAAGCGAAGCAAAGTCTGCATTCAAGAATGTTGCCGGACGAATTTTAGGTAAAGAAATACCACTTAATTTGTAAAAATGTGTTGAAAAACTTATAGTTTTTTGTTATTATATCTGTATATCGGCTTATATTTATTGGCTAAACAGAAAAATCGGGATAAAAAATATTGAAAGAAGGGGTTAAGTATGAATATAGCACTTATGGCACACGACTCAAAGAAAGAACTTATGACACAGTTTTGTATTGCTTATTGCGGAATTCTTTCTCGTCACAATCTTTGTGCAACCGGCACAACCGGTAAAATGGTTTCAGAAGCTACGGGACTCAAAATTCAGAAGTTTTTAAGTGGTTCTCAAGGCGGTGACCAGCAAATCAGTTCAAGAATTGCTTGTAACGAAATCGACTTACTCCTTATGTTCCGTGACCCGCTTAATCCAAAACCACATGAGCCAAAGGACAACACATTACTCCGACTTTGCGATGTGCACAATGTTCCTGTTGCTACAAACATTGCAACTGCCGAAGCTCTTATTCACGCACTTGAGCGTGGTGACCTTGACTGGAGAGACATTGTTAATCCAAAATAACCAAAGAATAATGCCTCCTCTTATTATGAGGGGGCAAAACATATATTAAGGAAGATTTTTATGGCTTTAATCACAAATGCTATTAAGGGTACTCAAGATACACTCCCTAAAGAAAGTTACAAAATTCAATATGTGGAGTCAGCAGTACGAGAAACTGCAGAAAACTTTGGTTTTCACGAGATGAGAACCCCGGTTTTTGAGCATACTGAACTTTTCCAGCGTGGTGTTGGTGAAACAACTGACGTTGTTCAAAAGGAAATGTACACTTTCGAGGATAAAGGTGGTCGTTCAATCACTCTTCGTCCCGAAGGTACTGCAGGTGCAGTAAGAGCATTCCTTGAACACGGACTTTTCAATGAAGGATTGCCACAAAAGATATATTATCTCACATCTTGTTACAGATACGAAAAGCCTCAGGCCGGTCGTCTTCGTGAATTCCATCAGTTTGGTGTGGAATGTTTTGGTGCAGGTGCTCCAAGTGCTGATGCAGAGGTTATTTCCCTTGCAAATGAAGTATTTAACTATCTTGGAATCAACAACTTGGCTCTTGAAATTAACTCAATCGGTTGTCCCGAATGCAGAAAGCATTATCACAAAGCTCTCAAGGAGTATTTTGAGCAGTACAAAAATGACCTTTGTGAAACCTGTTTAGGTCGTCTTGACAGAAACCCAATGAGAATTCTCGACTGTAAGAGTCCTGTTTGTAGCGGTATTGCAGAAAAAGCACCAACAGTTATTGAATTTCTTTGCGACGATTGTAAAAACCACTTTGAAAGTGTTAAGAAATACCTTGAAGCTATGAATATCCCATACACAGTTAACCCGCAAATTGTTCGCGGTCTTGACTATTACACAAGAACTGTTTTTGAGTTCGTTTCAAAGGAAATCGGTGCTCAAGGTACAGTTTGTGGCGGCGGTCGTTATGACGGACTTATCGCGGAAATGGGTGGACAGCCACTCCCCGCTTGCGGTTTCGGTTTAGGTCTTGAAAGACTTCTGCTTTTAATGGAAGCACAGAAAACTCCATTCCCGGAGCCAAAGAAATGTGACCTTTACATTGTAAGTATGGGTGAAAACGCAAATGTTAAGGCTGCCGAAATCGCAACAAACCTTCGCAGTGAGGGAATGTGTGTGCAGTTTGATACTGTTGGCAGAGGTTTAAAGCCTCAAATGAAATATGCTAACAAAATCGGTGCTTTATACACACTTGTTTTAGGTGACAGCGAACTTGAAACAGGAAATATTAAACTTAAAAATATGGAAACAGGCAACGAAACAGAAATGACTCTTAATGAGTTTGTTGACAATTTCCAATCAGTTGTTATAAAAGATGCTATGTCGGGATTTGAATCCCTTGGTATCGAGGGAATTGACCTTGCTGACATTTTAGGAGGCACAAACTAATGGATACAATGAATGGATTAAAAAGAACTGACTACTGTGGTACTCTTAATACTGATTTTGTAGGTAAAGAGGTAACTGTTGCAGGCTGGGTACAGCGTCGTCGCGACCTTGGTGCACTTATCTTCATTGACCTTCGTGACAGAACAGGCGTTGTGCAGTTGGCTTTTGACGATAACACAGAAAGAGAGATTTTTGACAAGGCATTGACTGTAAGAAGTGAATATGTTCTTATGGCAAAAGGTGTTGTCCGTGAGCGTTCTTCAAAAAACAAGGACATTCCAACCGGTGACATTGAAATTGAGGTTAAAGATTTAAGAATTGTTGGTGTAAGTGAAACACCTCCTTTTGAAATTGTTGAAAACTGCCAGACATCAGAAGTGACTCGTCTTAAATACCGTTATCTTGACCTTCGTCGTCCTGACTTACAGAAGAATATTCTTCTCCGTCACAAAATTACAAAGATACTCGCGACTATTTTGATGAAAACGGATTTGTTGAAATTGAAACTCCAATGCTCATCCGTTCAACTCCGGAAGGTGCTCGTGACTTCCTTGTGCCATCAAGAATTCACAATGGTAGTTTCTATGCTCTCCCACAGTCACCTCAGCTTTACAAACAGCTTTCAATGGTAGCAGGTTTTGACCGATATATGCAGATTGCTCGTTGTTTCCGTGACGAGGACTTGCGTGCAGACCGTCAGCCTGAATTCACACAGATTGACCTTGAAATGTCATTTGTTGATGTTGACGATGTTATGGGTATGGGTGAAGGCTACATTCAAAGAGTTTTTAAAGAGGCTATGGATGTTGACATTCAGTTGCCACTTCCAAGACTCACTTACAAAGAGGCTATGGAGCGTTACGGTTCTGACAAGCCTGATACCCGTTACAAAATGGAACTTTGTGATTTAGGTGATGTTGTTAAGGGCTGTGGCTTTGGAGTGTTTACATCTGCACTTGAAAACGGTGGTGCGGTTTACTGTATTACAGCTAAAAATGCGGTTAACACACTTACAAGAAAAGAAATTGACAAACTTACAGAGTTCGTTCGTGGTATAGGGGCTAAAGGACTTGCTTTTGCCCGTCTTATGCCTGATGGACTTGCATCTTCGTTTGCAAAATTCCTTACAGAGGACGAAATGATTGCACTTCTTAACAAAGCAGGTGCAGAAACCGGTGACGTTGTACTTATCGTTGCAGACACAAAGAAAAACAGTGTACTTTCAGTTCTTGGTGCTCTCCGTCAGGAGGTTGCAAAGAAACTTGATATTATTCCAACAGACAAATATAATCTTCTTTGGATTACAGAGTTCCCATTCTTTGAGTGGGATGAGGATGCCGGTACTTTTGTTGCTATGCATCACCCATTCACATCTCCTATGGATGAATGTTTAGAATATCTTGAAACAGACAAGGCACAGGTTCGTGCAAAGGCTTATGACCTTGTTCTTAATGGTGTTGAATTATCAAGTGGTTCAATCCGTATTACAGACCCTGTTCTTCAAAAGAGAATGTTCACACTTTTGGGTCTTTCTGACGAAGAAGCTTATGAGAAATTTGGTTTCTTAACAGATGCATTCCGTTTCGGACCTCCTCCACATGGTGGTATGGGTATCGGTCTTGACAGACTTGTTATGCAGATGATTGGTGCTGACTCACTCCGTGATGTTATTGCATTCCCGAAACTTCAGAATGCAAGCGAACCAATGACAGAATGTCCGTCTCCTGTTGATACACTTCAACTTGACGAACTTGGAATTGCCGTTAAAGAAACAGAGGAATAATCCTATGAAAAAAGGCATAAAAAAATTGAATACCGTACTGTTATCAGTGCTTTTATGCCTTACTTTTGTTGTAACGGCATTTGCTGAAAAAACAGTTAAGTATTCAAATGATTTAACAGTTACTCCTATTCGTATTTTCTTTGCAATACTCGTAATCATACTTTTCATTGTTAGCGAAATCGCATTTGAAAAAATCCGTGAAAAACGAGTTGCAAAGAGAAATGAAAAATATGGGAAAACAAAAGAAGAATAATAAAAAAATAAGACGGGAAATTCCCGTCTTTATTTTTATTCCCTACCTAATAACCAATTAACAGAAACTCCTAACGCATCTGCCAAAGCAGTTAATTCATAATCAAATACAGGTCGCTTTTGACCCTCCAAAAGTGAAAGTGCAGGTGTGCTGATTTCAATCCCTGCTAATTGGAGTTTTGCGAGCAGTTCATTTTGTTTCATATCTTGTTTTCTTCGTGCTTCAGTTACCCTTGCACCTATTATGTTTCTGTTACCAAGCTCAAGTTTTCTTGTTTTCAAACTGCCCACCACCTTTATATCACAAATTATATGCTATAAAAGTCTTTACAAATTTCGTATTACCAAATATAATATATTTAATTTTAGTAATACGAAATTTGGTGTGGTTATTATGTCTAAAGGTAATAAAGGATATTCATTGTTACAGCAAGCTTGTATCGAATGTTGTGAAAATGAATTTAAAGAATATGAACAAATTGAAAAACAAAATCTTTCAAAAAGATATAAAAGAAGGATGAACAGAATCGGGAGAGAGAAAATCGGACTTAAAAACGCTCTTCATCCTGAAGTTGATAATATATTTGAACGGGCACGAAGTAATATGGTATATTGGTGTAAAACACGCAAAAAATAAACCTCGGTATTGAACCGAGGTTTTAATTATGTCTGTTTTTATTTTATGGCATTGTAAATTGCAGGTATGAACAAGCCTAAAATGTGTGGCATAAGGAATGCGTATGCAACTGATGTAATGAGTGTCAATCCAAACTTTTCAAGTCTTGCACCAAGCCAGAAGATTCCATATAAGGGTGCTACAAAAATCTTGCCGGCTTTCTTTTCATTATCAACGAAATAGTTTTCCTTGAGCATCATAACATCTTCAATTTGCGGAAAAAGGTTTGTTAAGATTGCAATTCCTAAATACAGACAAGCCCATCCGAAAATATCTGCCAATCTTCCGAAGTAGATAATCGATGTTGAACCATACATAAGAATCATACTACCTAAAACAAGGCTAAAGAAAAACGGAATAAAGCAGATGTCAAAGCTCGGACCTTTTCTCTTTACAAGGTCGTGGTCAACATGCGACATCATTTCGTCAAAACGGACTACTCTTTCGTCATCAATCATAATCTTTGATGTACGACAGCATAAATGCTCAAAAAATGCGTGGAGCATAGCTCCGGGAAGTGTTAAAGTCTTGATTATTACATAAATTATTCTCATATTAAATCGTACCTTCCACTTTCCACAAGATTTTTAAGTGTTTTTTTGCCGGATTTTATGTCTTCCAAATCTGCTTTGTACTGTTTTGTATCCTGAACAGTCTGCATAAGATTTTCTTCCATAGCCTCAAAGTTTTCGTTATCCCCTGCCTGAAGTGATACAAGAGCAGCAATTTCCCAAGCCTGAGGATACTGCATAATCATAGTGCTGTATGCATCTACATAGGTTTCTGCCAACGCATAACAACAGTCGTTGATTTCGTCAACTGCTTCATCATATTTGTCCATCATAATAAGGTTAAGTCCCTTTTGCATTGTGAGAACAGGACTGTAACGCATAATGAAAGCTTCAACCCCTGAACTTTCCTCCAACGCCTTTAAACCTTCGTCAGCATACTGGATTGCCTTGTTATAATCCTTATCACGATAACGGGAAACCATTGACATTATAAGGTAATAGTCGGTTGCTTCCTTATTGATTGCCTTAAGGTCCTTTGCAAGGGTCTCTGCCTTTGCATATTCGCCTAATTCAACATAGGTACCTGCCAACATATAACCTGCAAGGCTCTTCATAAATTCAGAAGATTCAACTGCTTTTTCCATATCGTCAACATAGTATTTTGCATCCTTTTCAAGAAGAATGGATGCTTGATATTTAGCGATATAAACCCAACCAGAATCAACTGTATAAACTGTTTCTGTTCCATCAGGAGTAAAGCTCTCGTCGGTTTCGTCCTTGTAAACGTTATCCTTGACATAGATTTTCTTGCCGATAAGCTTATCAAGTTCCTTAAGTGTTTCTTCATAATTCTTTTCGGTAAGCATATTCAGGTCAACATGCTGACCGATAATAACACTTGTTGCTTCCATACTCTCAATATCTTCAGTAATGTTTCTTGTATTGTTGAAAAGCGGAAGTTTAAGGTCTTTGTCAGTGAGATATGTTGAGATTTCACTGTTTACTGCTTCAATGTTACCAAGGTCAAAATACAACTTAATTCTCTTTTCGTGGAGGTTGTAGAAAACATCTGTTGTTTCTTTGTTTGAAACAAATTCCAATGCATTCTCATACTCAATAAGGGCTGTAAAAATTCTATCTTCCTTTGCTGCCTTATCTGCTTTTTTCATAACAGAGAAAATTGGCATATTGATTGCAAAACAGAACATAGCACCAATTACAACACAAGCGACTACAAGCACTGCAATAATTCCTCTGTAATCATAGGGACACTTTTCTAAAAGATTTTCGCATTCCTGACAGTATGGGCTATTAGGGTTTTTCTCTGTCCCCTTTGGTTTTTCACCACAGTATTCACAAAGTTCTTCCTGAGGTTTATCCTTTGTTTCTTCCTTGGAAACAGTTTGCGGATTATATCCCTCAACCTCTAACTCTGCAATAGCAAGGTCTTCCTCTGCCTCTTTTTTTGTCTTGTCAAGTTCTTCCTTGAAAATTCTTGCAAGGTCTTCCATTTCCTGCTGAATATCGTTTTCAGGCTCGGGAGAGGTGTTTTCCTCATTGTTAAGCTTTTCTTTATTCTCGTCCAAGGTTATTCCTCCTTTGGATTATTTATAAAATAATCAGTTTTCGTTTGCACCACAGCATTTTTTATACTTTTTACCGCTACCACAAGGGCAAGGGTCATTTCTACCTACTTTTTGTCCTTTTTTAACCGGTTGTTTCTTCTCGCTACCGTCAGATGCACCATTTGTTGCTGTGATTTTTGCAGTCTGCTCACGCTTAATATCTTCTTCACTTCTCAAACGGAACAAGGTAAGCGTTGTAACTGTACCCTCACGGATAAGTGATGTCATTTCATCAAACATATCAAAGCTTTCCATACGGAATGCAACAACAGGGTCTTGCTGTGCATAGGAGCGAAGATAAATTCCTCGTTTTAATTCCTCCATAGCATCAAGGTGGTCCATCCAACGCTGGTCAACATTACGCAAAAGAACTTTTCTTTCGAGCTCCGACATAATTGCCTCGCCATATTCCTGCGTCTTTGCATTATAAATGTCCATAGCCTTATTGTAGAAATAGTCTTTATATTCCTTGTTTGAGTTGAATCTGTTTTCGATTCCGTCCTCTGCAAGGTATTGAAGCTTCTTAACAAGACCTGTTCTGTTCCATTCGTCCGGTGACTGTGATTCGGGACAGTAGAAATCAACCATTTCCTCAAAGTATCCGTCAAACATTTTAAGGATTGCACCGTGAATGTCAAAACCATCAAGAACCTGATTTCTCTGCTCGTAAATCTTCTTTCTCTGCTCATTCATAACATCGTCAAATTTAAGAACATTGCGACGGGCAGCAAAATGGTTACCTTCAACCTTCTTCTGTGCATTTTCAATTGTACTTGAGAAAATCTTTGCCTCAATAGGAAGGTCTGCAGCACTTGGGAAGGCATCAATGATATTATAGAAACGGTCACCTGCGAAAAGTCGGAGTAATTCGTCTTCCGCTGAAAGATAGAATTTACTGCGACCCGGGTCACCCTGACGACCCGCACGACCACGAAGCTGATTATCAATTCGGCGTGATTCGTGTCGTTCCGTACCGATTATGAACAAACCGCCTGCCTCACGGACTTTATCTGCCTCATCCTTTAACTGCTCTTTATATTTCTTTTCAAGCTCACGATAAGTGTTTCTCGCCTCAATAATATCCGTGTTGTCTGTTTCCGCAAAGCCTGTTGCCTCAGCAATAAGCTCTTCGGAGAATTCAAGTCTTCTCATTTCAGCCTTTGCCATATATTCAGGGTTACCGCCAAGAATAATGTCAGTACCACGACCTGCCATATTTGTAGCAATTGTAACTGCTCCCAAAGAACCTGCCTGTGCGATGATTTCAGCTTCCTTATCGTGGTACTTAGCATTGAGGACATTGTGCTTAATGCCACATTTTTTAAGTGCCTTACTTAAAAGCTCACTCTTTTCAATATTTGTTGTACCCACAAGCACCGGCTGACCAATCTTATTACACTCAAGAATCTGTTCAATAATAGCCTTGAATTTAATTGCTTCTGTTTTATAAAGGACATCTTCCTCGTCCTTACGAATCATCGGCTTATTGGTTGGAATCTCAATAACATCAAGATTATAGATTTCCTGGAATTCTGCACTTTCGGTCATCGCAGTACCTGTCATACCTGAAAGTTTTGTGTACTGACGGAAGTAGTTCTGGAAGGTGATTGTAGCAAGAGTTTTTGACTCTCTTTCAACCTTAACATTTTCCTTTGCTTCAATAGCCTGATGAAGACCGTCAGAATAACGACGACCCATCATAATACGACCTGTGAATTCGTCAACGATAAGCACCTGACCATCTTTTACAACATAGTCAACATCACGCTTCATAACACCGATTGCTTTAATTGCAAGGTCAAGGTGATGTTGAAGAGTAAGGTTTTCTACATCGGCAAGGTTTTCTACGCCAAATGCTTTCTCAGCCTTTTTAATACCACTTTGTGTAAGAGAAGCTGTTTTTCCCTTTTCGTCAACAACAAAATCGTACTCATCAGGAACGGTATTCTCAATCCCCTGTTTTGAGTCGATTTCCTTGACAACATACATTTTAAGGCGTTTTGCAAAGTCATTGGCAACCTTGTAAAGTTCGTTAGACTTGTCCCCCATACCTGAAATAATAAGAGGAGTTCTCGCCTCGTCAATAAGAATTGAGTCAACCTCATCGACAATTGCAAAGTTATGACCACGCTGAACCCTTTGTTCTGCATAGATAACCATATTGTCACGAAGATAGTCAAATCCCATTTCGTTATTTGTACCATAAGTGATGTCACAAGCATAAGCCTCTCGTCTTTGCTCACCATCAAGGTCGTGAACAATAAGACCTACTGAAAGTCCCATAAAGCGATACAACTTACCCATCCATTCAGAGTCACGACGAGCAAGGTAGTCATTGACAGTAACAACATGAACACCCTTACCTGAAAGAGCATTAAGATATGCAGGAAGCGTTGCTACAAGGGTTTTACCTTCACCTGTTCTCATTTCGGCAATTCGTCCTTGGTGAAGAACAATACCACCGATAATCTGCACAGGGAAATGACGCATATTGAGTACACGGGCAGAAGCCTCACGACAAGCAGCAAATGCCTCGGGCAAAATGTCGTCAAGGGTTTCGCCGTTTTTAAGCCTTTCTTTAAATTCGGGGGTTTTAGCCTGAAGCTGGGCATCTGTAAGTGCCTTATACTCCCCTTCTAACGCTAAAACCTGTTTTTGTATCGGGATAACTCTTTTAATTTCTCGTGAAGAATAATCGCCGAACAACTTTTTAAATAATCCCATTTTTATATCTATCCTTTCGGTTTTTTGTCACTTTACCGGGAATTCTGAGCCTTTTTATAACTGCTCAAACTAACCCATTCTATTTTTAATGACATTATAACATATAACTTCAAAAAAATCATTAACTTTTTGTGAAAATTTTAGGTATTTTCCTTGATTTACACGACAATTTTTGATATTCTTAATATGTATATAAATTTCTTAATTTAGTTATACTGAAAAATGATTAAGGAGGCGTTCAAAATGACTGACGCAAGAACATTAGCGTACATAAATATGTATGCTGTTCTCGGCACATTGGAAAACCTTTGCGAACTTGATGACAAAGCAAAAGAGATTCTTTCAAAACTTGAAAATCCTGTTTCTTTGGCATTTGATGTAAAGGACGGTCCAAGTGCAACACTTAACTTCTCTAAAAACGGCTGCCGTATGGAGGATGGCGTCAACAGCAAGTGCGATATTAAAATTCCGGTATCATCTTGCGACAAATTCAACAAGATTATTGATGGTGTGGTAACACCAATACCTACAAAGGGTCTTACAAAGATTAATTTCCTTTTAAAGACTTTCACTGCTCTTACAGACAGACTCACAGAAGTTATGCGTCCATCTGCTGAGGCACTCAAGGACCCTGATTTCTTCCGCCTTAACACACTTTGCACTTTCTACACAGTTTCTGTTGCAATCTCACAGATTGGTAATCAGGATGCTATCGGTAAATTCAGTGCTTCAAACATTGTTGACGGTGATATTCAGATTGGCATTAAGGACACTGTTTATTCAACTATCCGTGTTAAGAATAACCACCTTATCACAATCAAGCAGGAATCCCCAAAACCTCGTGCAATTATGGAATTCTGTGATATCCCACTTGCAAACGCTCTTTTCGCAGGTACAGTTAACTCAATCGACCACGTTGGTAACGGTAATATCACTATCCGTGGACTTATTTCAATGGTTGACAATGTAAACCGTATCCTTGACAGAGTTGCATTGTATCTTGCATAAGGAGGACGAAAAAATGAGTAAATTTCCATTATACGATACTACAAAAAGCCGTGAGATGTTTAACCGTGCTACAAAAGTTATTCCATCAGGTATTTACGGTCACTTAGGCCCTGCTGAAGGTCAGTGGATTCCTGTTAACAGATGGCCTTCTTTCTCAGAAAAAGCACAGGGTTCTTACTTCTGGGATGTTGACGGTAACAGATATATCGACTATATGTGTGCTTACGGTCCTAATGTTTTAGGCTACAACGACCCTGATGTTGACGCTGCAGCACTTAAGCAGTTAAAGCTCGGCAACTGTACAACTGCTCCCGCAAAGATTATGGTTGAATGTGCTGAAACACTTGTTGACACAGTTGCATCTGCTGACTGGGCATTCTTCTGCAAGAATGGTTCAGACACAACAACTCTTGCAACAATGGCAGCAAGAGCTCATACACATAAAAAGAAGATTATCTTCTTGAAATACTACTACCACGGAGATTTCCCATGGGCACAGAAAATTGACTATCCGGGTATCACTCCTGAAGATGTTGCTAACAACATTATCTGTCCTTGGTTTGACCTTGATGCTCTCCAGAAGGCTTATGACGACAACAACGGTGATATTGCAGGTCTTATTGCACAGCCTTATGACCACGGTAACTTCAAAGATAACGAAGTTGCTTCTAAAGAATACTGGCAATCAGTTCGCAAATGGTGTGACGACCACGGCGTAGTTCTTATTATTGACGATGTTCGTGCTGGTTTCCGTCTTGACCTTGCAGGTTCTGACCATTACTATGGTTTTAAAGCAGACCTTATCTGTTTCTGTAAAGCCCTTGCAAACGGCTACAATATGTCAGCTCTTTGTGGTGGCGAACACATGAAGGCTACTGTTTCAGGTATCACATACACAGGTTCATACTGGTTGAGTGGTGTTCCATTCGCAGCTTGTGTTGCTTGTATCAATAAGATGAAAGCTCTTGACACACCAACAATGTTCCGCCGTCTTGGCACAATGGTTACAGAGGGCTTCAAAAAAGCAGGTGCAGAGCACGGCTTTGACCTTAGAGTTTCAGGTGAACCGGCACTCTTCTATTTAAGAATCGCTAACGATGACAACCTTATGCTTCATCAGGAATGGGTTGCAGAATGTGTTAACCGTGGATTGTTTATTACATCTCACCACAACCATTTCATCAACGCATCTCTTACAGAGGACGACATTAAGTTATCTATTGATATTGCTGAAGATGCATTTGCAGCAGTTGCAAAAAATCACCCGGAAATTAAATAACAAATCATAGTGAAGTGGGGACTTCACTTTAAATAAATTTTTCTTGGAGGGAAAATTATGGCTAATTTATCAAAAGCAGAATGGCTCCAACTCGAAAAGAAAGCCCTTGAACTCCGTAAACTCTGCGTTCAGACAACAGTTTGGGCAGGTAGCGGACACTTCGGCGGCGGTATGAGTGTTATGGACCTTCTCACAGTTCTTTATCACAAATATCTCAACATTAAGGTTGATGACCCAAAATGGGACGACCGAGACAGATTTATTCTTTCAAAAGGTCACGCAGCAGTTGCTTATGCTCCTGTACTTTGTGACAAAGGCTTTAACCCGGTTGAAATGCTTAAAACATTCAACCTTTCAGGTTCAAAGATGGGTATGCACCTTGACTCAAACAAAGTTGTAGGCGTTGATGCTTCAACGGGCTCACTTGGTCACGGCCCATCAATCGCAGCAGGTACAGCACTTGCAGCAAGACTTCAGAACAAAGATTTCCTTACTTATGTTGTTACCGGTGACGGTGAACTTGGTGAGGGTTCATGTTGGGAAGGCTTTATGACAATGAATCACTACAACCTTTCTAACTGTATCGTATTTATCGACCGTAACCACAATATGATTGACGGTAATACAGAAGACATCAAGAAGCTTGAACCACTTGCTGACAAAATGACAGCATTCGGTTTCAACACAATTGTTGTTGATGGTAACAATATCGGTGAACTCTGTGACGCTATTGATGTTGCTATTGAGCGTTCAAAGACAGTTCAGAATCCTACATGCATTCTTATGGACACAAAGAAGGGTGCAGGTATCAAGTCAATTGAAGGCGACTACACTTGGCACTACGGTGCTATTGACGATGCAATGTTTGAAAAGTTCAATAACGAACTTGATGCAGACTATGCAGCAAGAGTTGCAAGAGCAGAAAAGGAGGGTAAATAATTATGGCAGGCGGATTTGTTTATACAGCAGTTGACCAGACTGCACTTTCTACAGCAGAAATTTACGGTAAGGCACTTGCCGACATTATTATGAAAGACCCAAAGGTTGTTGCTATTACAGCTGACCTCGCAAAATCAACAAAACTCGGTGATGTTTTAAAGGTTTGCCCTGAAAGAGTTATCAATGTTGGTATCGCAGAACAGGATATGTTCGGTGTTGCAGCAGGTATGGCAAGAGCAGGTATGATTCCATTCCTTTCAGGTTTCTCTGCATTCACATCAATGCGTGCTTGTGACCAGCTTCACACAGACATCTGCTATCAGAATGTTAACGCAAAGATTATTGCTACTCACTCAGGTACATCATTCGGTCAGGCAGGTTCAACACACCACGCTATTACTGACCTTGCAATTACCCGAGCAATGCCTAACCTTACAGTTATTGTTCCTGCTGATGGTTTTGAAACAGCAAATGCAGTTAACGCTGCTTATCATAACTTTGGTCCTTACTACATCCGTATCAACCGTGGTTTTGACCGTGTTCTTTATGAGAATATGGACTATGGTTTTGAAGTTGGTAAGGCTGTTGAAGTTCACGAAGGTACAGATATCACAGTTATCGCTTGTGGTTCCTGCGTTTTCCAGGCTCGTGAAGCTGCTAAATTCCTTAAGAATGCTGACGGACTCAGTGTTCGTGTTCTTAATATGCACACAATCAGCCCAATCGATGTTGAGGCTATCCAGAAGGCTATTTCCGAAACAAGAAGAATCATCACAGTTGAAGACCATCTCGTAACAGGCGGTCTTGGTTCAGCAGTTGCTGAAGTTATGGCTCAGTATGGTAAGGGTTGTGCATTCAAGATGCTCGGCCATAAGGGCTTTGCAATGATTGGTCTTCACGAAGACATTATGTCAGATGCAGGTATTGATGCTAACGGTATCATCGCTGCAGTTCGTGAAACAATGAATGCAGACTTTGAAGAAGACGACAACTGGGATGATGAGGTATAAAGGCAACCAGAGTCAAACTAAACACGCCGAAAATGTAGCTCTTTAGCGAATTTTCACTTTTTCACCCTTGACTTGCGTCAGCAAGCCTGCGGTCTCAAAAGCAAAAATTCATCTAAATTTCAAACATTTACGGTGCAAAGCAGTTTTTGGCAAATCATTTTGCTATACAACTGCCCTGTAACTATAATCCGTCAAAGAATGGCATCTTTGCCAAAAACCGTATTCGGTTTAACTCTGATTGCCTTTCTTTGATAAAGAAAAGAGATGATTTTTTTAATGCATGCACAAAAAGAACTTTATGCATCTAAAATATTTTTCAATGCTGCATTGCCACTTTTAAAAGTTATTGCTACTGATGTTCCATCTCTCAAGGCTAAATTTGACAAGCTCACAACTGTTTTACAGATTAGTGCTCTTGACCCTGAGGCAGAAGGTGGCAAGTATTCAACACATTTCATCATCACAGAGGGTGAATGGGAAACAAAACTCAATTCTGTTCACGAATCTCCTGATGTTGAACTTGAATTCAAAGACATTGAAACAATGAACGCCTTTTTCAAGGGCAATATGCTCAAGCTTCCAAAATTCAAAGGCATTATTAAGAATTTTGGTGCTTTCACAGCATTACTTATGACACTTCTTAAGCTTTCGGAGCTTACAGGTGCTACTGAACCTCCAAAGGATGAAGAAACAAAAACTCTTATGGTTAAGTGCTTCTTCTATCTCCTTTCAAGCGGTATCAGCCAGCTTAACAAAATGGGACACACGGAAATAAAAGACTGGACTTCAAAGAGTCCGGACCGTGTTTATGCATTCGCAGTTGACGGTCATCCTGAAGTTTCTGCGTTCATCCGTATTAAAGCAGGTAAATCAAGAGCAGGTCGTGGCGAATATAAGAGAGCAATGCCTTTCTTTACACTTCGTTTCAACAACCTTGATTCAGCACTTGGTATTCTTTTGAGCATCGACGATATGCTTGAAGCAACAAAAGCAGGCCGTCTTATTATGGACGGTGGTCCTGAATTTGGTGCACAACTCGGTGGCTTTATGCTTGAAGTTGGCGACTTGGCAAAATAAGATAATTTATACATAAAAACCACGGTTTTTCACCGTGGTTTTTTGTTATGCAAATTGAGGTTTGTCGAATTTGGCAACCTCTTTTATTTTGGTCTTACTTCTCGGATAAATCCAATTATCTGATAAATGCTTACTACTGTTGATGCGGTAAAAACTACATAGGCGGGGCAATAAACCCATTGATATATTGAAAAACCAATAACATTATTATTCAAATAAAGCAGCAATCCTATTATGCCCAGGCTTAACAAAACTCCAAACCCGCTTATAACCAGTATAATCATTCTTTTATTCTTAGGCAGTGTAGGAACATCTTTTATACAAAAGACATTCAGTATTGTCATTATCACAAGAAAAGCAACTTTTGAAATGTGCATTACATTTGCTCTTATCCCCATACTCAAATACAGTTCAAATAACAAATATGTTATAAGCAAACACCAAAACCAAGCGTGTTTTTTCACCTTGAAACAGATTATGGTGCAAAACAGTAAAGGGATACACAGAAAAATGGCTGGTGGTGCAGTAACAAGTGTAATAATCGCACCTAAAATCGTTGTTCCTAAAAGCACATATCCCGCAATTTTGCTTGGTTCAACTGTGGCTTTTTGAGGTACTACGAAACTTTCAATTCTCTCAATCTTTTCTCTGCCCGTAAGTTCATCAAGTGATATTTCAAAAATGTCACAAAGTTTAATCAGTTTATCCAAATCAGGAACAGCCATATTGTTTTCCCATTTTGAAACTGATTGACGGGAAACATCCAATGCATCTGCCAAATCACCTTGGGATAAGTTTTTTTCATTTCTTAATTCATAAATTCTTTCACCGAGATTCATTAAATCCCCTCCTTTTATGTCTAAATTCTAACATAAAAGTTCGTAGGAATCTACCAACCATCCTTTAAAATTTAGCAACTGAGAGTTGCACATATAAAAAGCCCGGTAAAAACCGAGCTTTTCGCTTTATATTTATTAAGTTTTATTTGTAAAGTGGACCGTAAGTCTGGCAAGCTCTGTAATCTGCTGCCTGTGCATCTTCTGTGCCGAATGCTGCCCAAGAATGTGGACGGAAAATCTTATCCTCGTCAACATTGTGCATATTTACAGGGATACGAAGCATTGATGCAAGTGTGATGATATCAGCACCAACGTGACCGTAAACCGTTACACCGTGGTTAGCACCCCAGTTAGCCATTACACTGTAAACATCCTTGAATGCACCTTTGCCTGTAAGGTTCGGAGCAAACCAAGTAGTTGGCCATGTCGGGTCAGTTCTCCAGTCAATCTTATCGTGAACATCATCAGGAAGGTCTGCTGTGTAGCCTTCTGCAACCTGAATAACAGGTCCGATACCATCAATAATGTTCACACGGAGCATTGTAACAGGCATTTCTGCCTTGCAACGGAAGTGGCTTGAGAATCCGCCGCCTCTGAAATATTCATAGTTTGCTCTTCTCCAGTCAGTTGCTTCAAGACATGCTTTGATATCAGCATCTGTCATTTCCCAATACGGTTTCATACAGCCTTCGCCATTTTCATTCTTTGCTGCACCGCTACCATCAAGAGCAGTTGCACCTGAGTTAATAAGATGGATAAAACCATCTTTTGCCTTACCTTCAGGACGCTTGCCAGTAACTCTTTCAGTAGCATCAGGACTCCAGTATGTACGAACATCGTGGAAGCAAGGTGCTGTGCCTGTAAGGAGAGTACCAATCATCATTGAAACACCGTTAAGTGTATCATTTTCTGTTGCAAATGGAACGGGAGCTTTTGGACCATTCCAGTCAAATGTTGAAGCCATAATAGCCTCTGTAAAGTCTGCGTTAGGAAGCCAATCCGTCCAGTTTCTCTGTCCTTGGAAACCGCCTGCAACAGCATTCTTGCCAAGTGCTTCTTCGTGCCAACCAAGTTCATCAAGTTTCTTGTTACCGAAAAGGATATCCTTAACGATAATTGAGAATTTAGCGATGAATTCCCAGTCCTTATCAGGAGCAACAACCTTTGACTTTGTGATGATTTCAGGTAAATTCTTGCCTGCATTTACATCATAGTCTTCATGGCAGTTTTCCTTAATCCATTTATATGCTTTTTCGTATTCGTCTTTATCATAAATTTCAAGAGTGATACGACGAAGAATGTCTGTTAAATCAACCCATTCAGGACGGATGCCAAAATATTTCTGGAACATAGAAGCATCACAATAACTACCTGCGATACCCATTGAAACGCCACCGAGGTTAACATAAGCCTTGTTTTTCATCCAACCAACTGCAACTGCACAACGAGCAAAGCGAAGAATTTTTTCTGCAACATCTTCAGGAATTGTTGTGTCAGTCATATCCTGAACATCGTGTCCGTAGATTGAGAATGCAGGAAGTCCTTTCTGTGCGTGAGCAGCCATAACAGCAGCAAGATAAACTGCACCGGGTCTTTCTGTACCATTAAAGCCCCAAACAGCCTTGATTGTGTTAGGGTCCATATCGAATGTTTCTGAACCATAGCACCAGCAAGGTGTAACAGAAAGCGTTGCAACAACATTTTCAGTTGCAAACTGGTCTGCACATTTTGCAGCCTCAGCACCACCACCGATAGTTGTGTTGCTGATTACACATTGTACAGGTGTACCGTCAGGATATTTAAGAGTTTCTTCAATGAGTTTTTTTGCTGAATTAGCCATACCCATTGTCTGTATTTCAAGACTTTCACGAACGCCACCCCAACGGCCGTCAATTACAGGTCTTATACCAATTTTAGGATATAACATTTATTTTTCCTCCCTATTTAATAATTCTTTATAAATCTTATATGCCCCGTCCCAGTCATCGGTTCTTTGTGGCATATATTTTTTTGTTTTTTCGGTTTTTGCTATAAGTTTTCTTCCCTCGTCAACACTTTCGATTTCTCCCAGTGCTTTAAGTTGAAGAATGATATTTCCAAGGGCGGTTGCCTCAATAGGTCCTGCCACAACGGGAATATTTATACTGTTTGCAGCCATTTCACAAAGGAAACCGTCCTTTGTGCCACCACCTAAAATGTTAAGCACACCAAACTTTTTACCCGTACACTCTGAAATCTGCTCCAAAGCATAACGATATTTAAGTGCAAGACTTTCGTAAATACAACGGACAATTTCGCCAACAGTTTCTGGGATTTCCTGACCGGTTTTTTCACAGTATTTACGGATTTTGTTTGGCAAGTCACCGTGTGCAGAAAGCATTGGTGCATCAGGGTCAACAAAACATTTAAAAGGTTTTGCTTCCCTTGCCATCATTTCAAGGTCATTGTAACTATATTTTTGTCCTTGTTTTGCCAGGTCCCTACGAGTTTCCTGAATAAGCCACAAACCGCTGATATTTTTAAGGTAATTAACCTTTCCGTTTGCACCCATTTCGTTGGATAACTCTTTTTCGTTGCTTTCAAGAGTGAGCATTGGCTCATCCAATTCACAACCGATAAGTGACCAAGTGCCACAGGATAAAAATGCGGCATCTTCGTCCGTAACACTCATAGCAGCAACTGCACATTGAGTGTCGTGACCTGCAACGGAAATAACTTTTATTCCCTTATACTCACCATTTACTGTTGCACTCTCTACCAACTGCGGGAAAAGCTTTTCATCAATTTCAAATGTATTCAATACATCTTTATCCCAGGTTTTTGTTGATGGGTTTAACATTTGCGATGTGGATGCAATACTCATTTCACAAACCTTGTTACCTGTGAGCATATATGCAAACAAATCAGGCATAAAGAGTAATTTATCAACCTTTTTCACATTCTCATCAACAGTTAACTGAAAGAGTGTGTTGATGTTCATAATCTGATTTCCTGTTGCAAGGTAAAGAGCATCCAAATCCATCTTTTCACTTGCTTTTTCAACAGTATTTTCAGTTCTTGAATCTCTGTAATGGAACGGAAGATGAACGAGTTTTCCGCTTTCATCAACAAGTCCGTAGTCAACACCCCAAGTGTCAAATGCAAGGGCATCAACCTGACCTGCTTTTTCAATCGCCTTGTCAATCTCACCCTTAATCATATCAACATCGTGGCAGACATGACCATCAACTGTTACGGGGATATTATCAAAACGATGAATTTCCTCATAAGAAATCTTTTCACCGTCATAAAATGCCTTTATCGCTCTGCCACTTGATGCACCAAAGTCAAATGCTAAAACAGTTTTCATTTTACAACACCCTTTTTAAGAAGAATGTTAGCATAAATTGCTTTTTCACCTGTTGCGATAATGAGATATGCCTTTGCTGCTCTTTCATAAAAAGCAAATCTTTCAATATACTCAATATTGTGGTGCTCAGGCTCATATTTGTTGAGAATTTTCTCATATTCTTCCCAGATTGGAGGAATTGGGCAGGTGTCACCCTTTACAATCTCCATAAGACCAACGGGTTTCTCAACATATGTATCAAGAGGAAGAAGTTGCATAATTGCATCAAGGATTTCAGGCACACCGTGACCATCTGCACGGACTACAATTGCATTTTTACCGTAACTGTGGCAAGGGAAATTACCATCTGCGATAACGAGTTCATCGCCGTGTCCCATTTCAGCAAGTGCCTTTAAAAGTTCAGGTGAAAGCACCGGGGAAATACCTTTTAACATAAATATTCCTCCTTAGTCTTTTTTATGAAGCAACTGGTCATCAGGATTGAACACTTTGTATCCCGGATGTCTGCCTGTAATTCTGTAATAACTTCTCAAATCAATGAGCTTTTGTACATTCTCATCGCTGATGTCACAGCTACCGCCGAGAATTACTGCGTTGATAGTGATTTTTGCCCAGAGTTCAAGGCTTTCCATTCTGTAGAATGCAGTAAGAACATCACTGCCAACTGCCAATGCACCGTGATTTGTAAGAAGCATAACATCGTGTTCTTCAAGATATGGCTCAATTGCAGCAGGAACCTCTGCTGTTGAAGGTGTACCATAAGGTGTAAGTGGCACTGCACCAATTGCGGCAACATCTTCAATCATATTGTACATATCCATTGGCTTATGAGCAACTGCGAAACCTGTTGCCCCCGGTGGATGAGCGTGGATTACGCTGAACACATCTTCTCTTTTTTCATAGCATTTAAGATGCATTTTTATTTCACTTGACGGACGATAGCCTTCGTTTGCTTCAAGAATATTGCCATCCAAATCAAGAACAACCAATTTTTCAGGTGTGATAAACGACTTACTGATACCTGTTGGAGTTGCGATAACTCTGCCGTCTTCCAAACGAGCACTAACATTACCGTCGTTGGCAGCAACCCACCCTAATTGCCACATTTTATGGCAGACATCGCATATTTGTAATTTAATCTCTTCAATATTTTGCATAAGTATAACCTCCTTGTTTGTCCTATTCAAAAATATATATTTATATTATACTACTTTTATGGTATAATTCAATAAGTATTTTAAGAAAGGTGAAATCTTTATGAATACAAAAAGACGAGTAGATTTCACAATTGAAGAAAAAAACAATGGTGAAAAGGTATGGGAAGTCCTTAAAAACGAAATGAAGGTTTCTTCCCGACTTATCACCAAGTTAAAACACGACCCCGAGGGAATTTTGCTTAATGATAAGCATATAAGAACAGTTGATTTTGTTAAGACGGGTGATGTTCTATCCATTACCGTCCCTGCAGATATGGAAGAAAGGACCTCTGCTGTTACCCCGCTTCCATACCCTTTAAAAGTATTCTACGAAGATGATGATTTGCTCATTGTGGATAAACCTGCGGGATTACCTTTACACCCTTCCCATAATCACCAAGGGGATACTCTTGCAAATGCTGTTGCATATCACCTTGAAAAGCAAGGGAAATCTGCTGTTTTTCGCTCAATCGGCAGACTTGATAGGGGAACATCGGGAGTTGTTGTTTGCGGACTTAACAGATTTGTCACAGGTGTTTTAAATGGTAAGATATACAAAGAATATATGGCGGTTTGTGAGGGCATCTATGAAGGTGAGGGTGTAATTGACCGACCCATTTATCGTCCTGACCCAATTAAAACTTTCCGCACGGTGGATGAAAGAGGCGAAACAGCAATTACTGAATGGAAAGCCCTTTCCCACAAAGAGGGAAGAACACTTTTGAGAATTCACCTTGTTACAGGACGCACACACCAAATCAGAGTGCATTTTTCTTCTCTCGGCACTCCTCTTACGGGGGACACAATGTACGGGACACCAAGGGATGACATTTCTCGTCAAGCCTTGCATTGTTGCTATTGCAAATTCACTCATCCTGTTACAAACGAGATAATCGAGATTGAATCCCCTCTACCGGAAGATATTGCACAATTTGTAAAATAAACATACTTGATTAAAATCGCTATTTATGGTAAAATAATTACAAATCGGTTACAAAACAAAATATAGCCGATTTGAGGGTGAGATTATGAATGAGATAAAAGATTATATTGTTTATCCTGATGATATAAAAATATATCTTCCTCCCACAATACCTAAAAAACAAAATACCTTTTATAAAAACTTAGCTTATTTTGTATCTGCTGCGATTTCAAAAGTTGCAATCCGTGCAGGTAGTACAATTGAAAAAATAAATATGGATGGATTAAAACCGCCATACATTGTTCTATCCAATCACACGCAGTTTGCCGACCTTATGATAAGTTTTCGTGCAACTCATCCTTATAGGTTCAACAATGTTGCCACTGTGGACGGCTTTGTTGGAATGGAAAAAATTATGGAAAAGCTGGGTTGTGCTTGTCATCGCAAATATACAACGGATATAAGTCTTGTTCGTGCTGTGAATAAGGTTATTCATGAATATGGTGATATTCTTTATATGTATCCGGAAGCAAGATATACAAATATTGGCACAACAGCCCTTATTCCTGATGTTGTTGCTAAACTTGTTAAAAAGAATAAAGTCCCATTGGTTGTTATGATTCACCACGGGAATTATCTTAATGCTCCTTTTTGGGATTTTCGTCAGTACAGAAAAGTTCCATTTAAGGCAACTATGAAGCAGGTACTCACTGCTGAACAGGTTAAAACTATGTCCGTTGATGAAATCAATGAAGTAATTCAGCGTGAAATGTATTACGATGATTATAAATGGCAGAAAGAAAACAATATAAGAATTACCGAGAGTTTTCGTGCGGACGGTCTTAACAAAGTCCTTTATAAATGTCCTCACTGCCTGACAGAGGGTCAGACCGTTGGTAAAGGTACTCTCCTCTCTTGCGAAGCCTGTGGCAAACAATGGGAAATGACTGAACTTGGTGAAATGAGAGCATTAAACGGCGAAACAGAGTTCTCACATATCCCCGACTGGTATGAATGGGAAAGAGAATGTGTCCGCAAGGAATTACTTATGGGTACATACAGATTTGAGGATAATGTTCATATTTATTCTTTACCCGGAGTTGAATTCATTGATTTGGGTGAAGGCAAGGTTACTCACGACCTTGAAAATGGATTTATCCTTTGCGGTCACTATAACGGTCATGATTACAGAATTCAAAGGACATCAAAAAGCCTTTATACTTTACATAACGAGTTTTTATATAAAAAACTTGGCAAAGTTGATGCATTTGATGTATCCGTTAAAGACGATTCCTTTTATTGCGTTCCGTCAAAAAAAGATGTTGTTATGAAACTTATGTTTGCAACAGAAGAGGCATATAAAATCCTTAAAGAAAAACCAAACATTTAAGATGACTATGAATGAGAATAAAACAACTTTTTCAGATGAAATAAATTATCCGAAAAATGTTAAAAAATACGACTTATCAAAGCCACCTGTTAAACAAACCAAAAATGTTGTACGACTTACCCACTTGTTTTCAAGTGTGTTGCTCCCTCTCCTGCGAAAAGGACACACAATTGAAAAAATCAATATGGATGGCTTAAAACCACCGTATATTCTTCTCTCTAATCATATGCAGTGGATGGATTTTCCTATCCTTTTTGATGCTACATACCCTGAAAAGGTTAATTTAGTTGCAGCAAATCATGTGTACTATAAGTGCCACGCTTTGTTGGAAAAAATCGGATGTATGTGCACAAGAAAATTCTGTACTGATTTGAGTCTTGTGAGGAACTGTCACCGAGTTTTACAGGATTTCGGTGATGTCTTTGCTATGTTCCCTGAGGCAAGATATTCTCCTGACGGAACACAATCCGTTCTATCTCCTGCTATCGGGAAACTTGCAAAAAAGAATAAAGTTCCCGTTGTTATTCTGCTTAATCACGGTAATTTTCTTAATCAACCCTTCTGGTCACACTATAAATTCAGAAAAGTTCCTTTTTACGCAACCATGAAACAGGTAATTACTGCTGAAGATATTGAAAAATTAAGTGTTGACGAGATAAATCAAATTATTGAAAGAGAATTTCAATATGATGATTATAAGTGGCAAAAAGATAACCATATTCCTATTACTGAAAAATATCGTGCTTACGGATTACATAAAATACTTTACCATTGCCCACATTGTTTGGCAGAGGGTAAGACAACAAGCAGTGGTGTGACTCTCACTTGTAATGCGTGTGGAAAAGTTTGGGAAATGACTGAATTTGGTGAGCTTTGTGCCAAAGATGGCAAAACTGAATTTTCACATATTCCTGATTGGTACTCTTGGCAAAGAGAAAATGTGCGAAATGAGCTTCTTAGTGGTAATTATAAATATTGCGATGAAGTTAAGGTTTATGGTTTTCCCGGAGTGGATAAATATTACAATCTTGGCAGGGCAACCGTAACCCACGATTTAGAAAACGGATTTGTCGTTACAGGACAATACAACGGTAGTAATTACAGAATAAGTCGTGGTGTTAAATCCCATTATAGTTTGCATATCGAATACGAATTCGGACATTTAAAAGGGGTTGACTGCTTTGAAGTTCCCACAAAAAACGACTCCATATACTGTGTTCCAACCAAAGAATATATGGTTACAAAACTAAGCCTGGCAACTGAAGAAGCTTTTAAAATCGCAACTAAAAAGATAAAAGAAACGGTAGAGTAATCTACCGTTATTTTTTTCTGTATATTAAAAAGTCAAAATGGATTTCTGTTGTGAATCCGTTATTCTTTTGTATTTTTTCTTCTGCACCTAATTCTGTTTTGAAATTATATGGTGTCATTCTGAAAAGATTTACTCCCGTTTCACTATTTACTGTAATTTCATTTTTTACAGAAATTCTGTCAACGAATTCAAAGCCATCATATTCCGTGTGTTTTTCCTCGTTTTCATAAGTGTTTTCGTAAAGAAGTTCTTTTAGTCCCATTAAATGGCTTTTCCCGGGAACAGCATAAATCATAAACCCATCTTTTTTGAGAAGCCTTGCCATTTCATTTTCCACCATTGGTGCAAAAATATTAAGTGCAAGGTCAAATGAATTATCTCCTAATGGCATATTAAAACAACTGCCGACAGCGTAAGTATACTTTTTATATTTACCTGATGCGGATTTTACTGCCTCTTTAGAAATATCAAAACCAGAAAGGTCAAAATCTATATTTAGTTTTTCCAACTTTCCGTCGTAGTAACCTTCACCACAACCACAGTCAGCAATAGTGATTCGCTCTTTACCCTCAAAGAGAGAATTTATTATTTCGCATAGTTTATCTGTGAAACAATCATAATAACCACTCTCAAGAAATGCTCTGCGGGATAAAACCATTTCCTTTGTATCTCCGGGATTATCAGAATGCTTTTTATTAGCAGGCAACAAGTTCACATACCCCTGTTTTGCTATATCAAAAGAGTGATTGTTTTCACAGGCGTATGATTTGCCGTTAATATTCAGTTTTGATTTACAGATGGGACAAATAAACATGTTTTTCACCTATTATGAAAATGGCGGTAAAGGAATTCCTCCACCGCCATCAATTTATTTTATTTTGCAACGATATTTACCAGCTTACCCTTAACATAGATTTCTTTAATAATATTCTTACCGTTAAGCTCTGCCTGTACTTTTTCATCTGCTTTTGCAAGGGACACTGCATCTGCTTGTTCAATATCAGCAGGCACATTGAGTTTTGCACGGATTTTACCGTTAATCTGAACAACGATTTCGATAGTTTCGTCAATGCACTTTGATTCGTCATAGGTTGGCCATTCACCGTCTTGAGCCATCATCTTGCCGAAGCCACAAGCCTCCCACATTTCTTCTGTAACATGAGGAGCAAACGGGTTAACAAGGAGAAGAAGTACTTTAAGCTCTGCACGGTTAATTGAACCCTTTGTATAAATAGCATTGAGAAGTGTCATGAGTGCTGCAATAGCCGTATTGTATTTAAGAGTTTCAATGTCATCTGTAACTTTCTTGATTGTCTTGTGGAATGAAGAAGAAAGTTCCTTTGAAAATTCGTCGCCATCAACCAGAATTTCTTGCAAGTTCCAGATTCTGTCAACAAATCTCTTACAACCCTTAACTGAATTTTCTGACCAAGGAGCAGCCTGCTCATAGTCACCCATAAAGAGTACATAAGTACGAAGAACATCGGCACCGAACACCTCAACAACTTCGTTAGGGTCAATAACATTACCGCGGGATTTACTCATTTTAACGCCATCCGGTCCAAGAATAAGTCCTTGGGCAGTTCTCTTGGCATATGGCTCTGCACCCGGCACTGCACCGATATCATAAAGGAACTTATGCCAGAAACGAGAGTAGATAAGGTGACGAGTAACATGTTCCATACCACCATTGTACCAGTCAACCGGCATCCAATAGTTGAGCTTATCCATATCTGCAAGGCAAGTATCATTGTGCGGGTCGATATATCTTAAGAAATACC